>JBGSWJ010000576.1:0-5159 GCA_041752495.1 Rhodobacterales bacterium | reverse complement strand
GCACCCATTCGGCACCGGCGCGGGTCTTGCCCGCGCCGCGCCCGCCCATGATGACCCAGGTGCGCCAGTCGCCTTCGGGGGGGAGCTGATGGTCAATCGCCCAGAAGTCGAAAAGGTACGGCAGCCCGCGGATCACGTCGTCGGGCAGTCCTTCGAGAAAGTCAGTCTGATCGGCAACACTCACGGATGCGAGCAAGGCGGCACCCGATCTCATGCCGGACGGCGTCGAAATCGATCTCTCCGCCCCGGCTGCGCGCACCATAACCGGTTGATCTGTCATTCCATTCATCAAGCTTTTGCTCCGCTTTCATGACGCGCAACAGCGCATCTTCGAGTTCACCGTTCCTGTCGGTCAGTTCGTGGACCGCGCCGGTGTCTCCCTCCCTGGCGCGGACAAGTATGGCGGCCACCTCGCGATGGACGGCCGTCAGGAGGGCGATGGTGTCTTTGAGATATTTCTTCAGGTCTGTTTCGGTCTTGATGGCTGCGATGTTCCCCTCGTCCATGTTGATCCTTTGCTGCTGATTGCCGCCGGTCCCCCGTGTCCGGCTGGATGCGCCTACGAAACGAAAAGGCGACCGCGGAGAGAGATCCCCGGGTCGCCCAGAACTGTGTCATGTTGCATGTTTCCTATATCAGACCGTGCGCAAAGTCAAGTTTGGTGACTTTAACCTTGTCGGCTAAGCGTACGGTCTGATTAAGAAATTCCTACTGGTCCGCGCTCTGTTCATCGGTTGCGCCGTCGGTCCCCGCCGCTTCGGCGGCGGCAGCCTCGGCGGCTTGCTGGGCTTCGATCTCGCGCCAGCGGGCGACGTTGCGGTTGTGGTCGTCAAGGTTGGTGGCAAAGGCATGGCCACCGGTGCCGTCGGCGACGAAGAAGATGTATTCGGTTTCGTCCGGGTTGAGCGCGGCGATGATAGAGGCGCGGCCGGGGTTGGAAATGGGTGTCGCGGGCAGGCCGTCGATCTGGTAGGTGTTCCACGGCGTTTCGCGGGCCAGTTCGCTTTGCCGCAGGCCACGGTCAAGGACGCCCTGCCCCTGGGTCACGCCATATATGACGGTCGGGTCGGTCTGGAGGCGGATACCCTGACGCAGGCGGTTTTCGAAGACGCTGGCCACGCGTCCCCGTTCTTCGGGGACGGAGGTTTCCTTTTCGATGATCGAGGCCACAATGAGCGCCTCTTCGGGGGTGGCAAGCGGGAGATTGTCGGCGCGTTCGGCCCACGCCTGAGCGAGGATGGCGGCCTGTGCCGATGTCATGCGGGCGAGGACCGCGGCCACTTCGGTTCCCGGCAGCACATCGTAGCTGTCGGGGGCGAGGGTGCCTTCGGGCGGGATTTCGGCGACGTCGCCTTCGAGGATGTCAAGGGCGTTCAGGGCGGTCACGACCTGCCAGACGGTGGTGCCTTCGACGACCTGGACGGAAAATTGGGTGTCAGGGCGTTCGCGGACTTCGGCATATTCGGGCGGGGGGGTGTCGGTCAGCGGGTTGAAGCGGGCAAGTTCGACAAAGCGGCTTGTTTCGGGGTCGAGTTCGCGGATGCGGGTCGTCGTGTCGCCGATGCCCACGGTGTAGATGATCTGGGTGCCGCAGGTGCTTGCCCCGCCGCGGGTGACGATATCGACGATCTGGTCCATCGGGGTGGCAGCCGGGATGAGGAAGCTGCCGGCCTTGAGATCAGCCGATTTGCCTGAGTAGTCGGCGCCGAGCCGGAAGATCGTGCCGGAGGCGATGGCCCCCTGATCCTCGAGCTGGGCGCTGACCGCGCGCATGTTGGACCCGCCTTCCACCTTGAGGCAGATGGCCTGTGTCAGGGGGCCGGGAGCGGAATAGCTGTTGACGCCCCATGTCACCACGCCTGCGCCGAGGAACAGGAGGACGATGAAAAAGGTCAGCGCGTTCGAGGCGATGTGACGCCACATCAGCGGGGCAACCCGAAGATGAGGGAGGCGTTGGTACCGCCGAAGCCGAAGGAGTTCGACAAGGCGTTGCGGATATTGCGTTCGCGTTTCGTGTTCGGTGCCAGGTCGACGACCGTTTCGACGGCGGGATTGTCGAGGTTGATCGTCGGCGGGGCGACCTGATCGCGGATAGCGAGGATGGAGAAGATGGCCTCGATCGCGCCGGCGGCGCCCAAGAGATGGCCAGTGGAGGATTTGGTCGAGGACATGGTCAGGTTGCGGGCCGCGTCGCCCATCATCCGTTCCACCGCGCCCAGTTCGATGGTGTCGGCCATGGTCGAGGTACCGTGGGCGTTGATGTAGTCGATATCGGCGGGTTTGAGGCCCGCATCCTTGAGCGCAGCCAGCATGGCCCGTTCGCCGCCTTCGCCGTCTTCGGACGGGGCGGTGATGTGGTGGGCGTCGCCGGACATGCCGTAGCCTAGGACTTCGGCATAGATCTTGGCACCGCGGGCCTTGGCGTGTTCGTATTCTTCGAGCACGACGATGCCTGCGCCTTCGCCCATCACAAAGCCGTCACGGTCGGCGTCATAGGGGCGGCTGGCCTTTTGGGGTTCATGGGCGCGTTTGGTCGAGAGCGCCTTGCAGGCGTTGAACCCGGCGATGCCGATTTCGCAGATCGCGGCTTCGGCACCGCCGGCGATCATCACGTCGGCGGCGCCATACTTGATGAGCCGGGTGGCATCGCCGATGGCATGGGCACCAGTCGAGCAGGCGGTGACGACCGAATGGTTCGGGCCCTTGAAGCCGTAGCGGATGCTGACCTGACCCGAGATCAGGTTGATGAGCGCGCCGGGGATGAAGAAGGGCGAGACGCGCTTGGGCCCCTTTTCCTTGATCAGAAGAGCGGTCTGCGCGATTGAGTTAAGTCCGCCGATGCCTGAGCCGATCATGACGCCGGTCCGTTCGCGTGATTCCTCATCCTCGGGTATCCAGCCGGAATCCGTTACTGCCTGTTGTGCCGCTGCGATCCCGAAGAGGATGAAATCATCCACCTTCCGCTGATCTTTGGGCTCCATATAAGTGTTGGGGTTGAAGGTGCCATCGGCCCCGTCGCCGCGCTTTACCTCGCAGGCGTAGTTGGTCACGACGTTGCTGGCGTCGAATTGGGTGATCGTGCCCGCGCCAGACCGCCCTTCGAGAAGCCGTTGCCAGCTGAGTTCGACCCCGTCCGCCAGCGGCGTGACAAGACCCAGTCCGGTTACAACAACACGACGCATGATCCGCCCTCACCTTTGCCGATTGATCTTGACCCCTGATAGCCCAGCGTCCGGCAAAGGGGCAAGGGAGTGTCCGTGCGGGGCCCATTCACAGATCGTTCCTGTGCCGGGGCTGTTGCGTGCGGGGTGATTCCGGCGCGCGGTGGGGCCACGGGTTCTTAGGACTCATCGCGGCATGGTGGGCTTGTTCGATCACAAGACGCCCGGCGGGATCAAGGAGTTGCGGATGTTTGACTTTCTGAAGCGGTCTGACCGGAACACGGGCGCTGTTGTGCCCGAGGTCAAGGCTTCGGCAGCGGGCGCAGTGATCGCCTGGGCGGGCGGCGGGCGTGTGGCCTGGAGCCCGCGTGATGTCGTGTCGCTGACGAAGGCGGGATATTGCGGGAATCCGGTGGGCTTTCGTGCGGTTAAGCTGATCGCCGAGGCGGCGGCGGCACTGCCGCTGGTGCTGCAGGACCGGGATCGCCGGTATGACGTGCATCCGGTGCTGGACCTGCTGGGCCGCCCCAATGCGGCGCAGGGGCGGGCGGAACTGCTGGAAGGGTTGTTTTCGCAGATCGTGCTGACCGGGAATGGCTATGTCGAGGCGGTGGGTGCGGATGGTTTGCCGGTTGAGTTGCATGTGCTGAGGTCGGATCGCATGTCGATTGTGCCAGGGGTGGATGGGTGGCCGGTGGCCTATGATTATGCCGTGGGCGGGCGCAAGCATCGTTATGCGGTGGGCGATGGTGTGTCGCCGGTGTGCCATATCCGCAATTTTAATCCGCAGGATGACCATTACGGGTTTTCGGCGCTGCAGGCGGCGGCAAGTGCGATTGACGTGCATAATTCGGCTTCGCGCTGGTCCAAGGCTTTGCTGGACAATGCAGCGCGGCCTTCGGGGGCTATCATCTATCGCGGGGCGGACGGGCAATCGTCACTGGGGCAGGACCAGTTCGACCGGCTGGTGAGCGAGATGGAGAGCCAGCATCAGGGGGCACGCAATGCGGGGCGGCCGATGCTGTTGGAAGGCGGGCTTGACTGGAAGCCGATGGGTTTTTCGCCGTCCGACATGGAGTTTCAGAAGACCAAGGAGGCGGCAGCGCGGGAGATTGCCGTGGCTTTTGGTGTACCGCCGATGATCCTGGGGATTCCGGGGGATGCAACCTATGCGAATTATCAGGAGGCGAACCGGGCGTTCTATCGGCTGACCGTGCTACCGTTGGCCACACGGGTGGTGGCGGCGCTGGCCAACTGGTTGGAGGACTTCACCGGGGAGCGGCTGGACCTGCGGCCCGATCTGGACGGGATTCCGGCGCTGGCGGCGGAACGGGACGGGCAATGGGCCCGCGTGGCCGGGGCGACGTTCCTGACGGATGCGGAAAAGCGGGCATTGCTGGGTTTGCCGGTTCTGGAGGTGGGCGATGCCGGATGACCGCCGCTATGGCGAGCCTTTTGCCTGCGGGCCGGGGCTGAAGCTGGAGGCCCATGAGCGGATGGCGGCGCTGCAGTTTGCGCAGTTGGCCGCGCAGATCAACCGGCTTGAGACGATGATGGAGCGGCTGGAGAAGCGGCTTTGGCTGACGGTGTATGGGGTGGTGGCGGTGATGCTGACGCAGGCCGTGCAATCCATCCTGACCGTGCGACCCTGAAAGGACAGTGATGCAGTTGGAACATAAATTCAGCCGTCTGGGCGGGGATGTGAACGTCACGGATGGCACGGCGATTGCGGGTTATGCGTCGCTGTTCGGCGCGGCCGATCAGGGTGGCGATGTGGTCGAGAAGGGGGCCTATGCGGCGTCGCTCGCGCGGCTGGCTGCTGGCGGCGGGCGGGTCAAGATGCTGTGGCAGCATGATCCGGCGGAACCTATCGGCGTCTGGGACGAGGTGCGCGAGGATACGCGGGGCCTGTGGGTCAAGGGGCGCATCCTGACCGAGGTGGCGCGGGGCCGCGTGGCCGCGGCGCTGATCGGGGCGGGGGCGAGTGACGGGTTGTCG
>JBGSWJ010000575.1:0-2358 GCA_041752495.1 Rhodobacterales bacterium | reverse complement strand
ATGATATCCGGCGCGGCTGCGCTGGTGCCCTGTGCCACCGGTTCCCCCCTTCGCGCACGACACGGCGCGTTGTGGAAAGGCTAGAGACCGGCTGGAGGCGTGTCAAAGGGCGCGACGGGGGGCGTCGGGGCAAAATCCTTGGAAGGATTTTGGCGCCAGCGACCGGCGGGGGCATCTGGTGACAGGGTTTCGGGGTCTTCCGGCGGGGATGGAAAGGGCCTAGGCTGCGCGGAAAGGGAGGGCCCGGCCCATGAAGACGATCAAGGATCTGCTGCTCGCCCTGATCAATGCGACGATGATCCTGCTGATCATCCTTGTGGTCGCGGGGATCTATCTGATGTCACAGGTCGAACATGTGACCGAATTCGTCCATGACGAGATCGCACCGCAGGAGGAAAAGCTGGAGCGGATCGCGGCGGCGGTGGAGAGTATCGACGAGCAGCTCAAGACGGCGGGCGAGACCACGGACCTGTCGGGGCTGCGGACCGATATCGAGGCGCTGCGGGGCCAGATCGAGGAGGCAACCGCCAAGCTGAACGCCGCGAACGAGATCACGGCGCAGCAGTTCGTGGTCAAGTTGGGGCGGATGATCGCTGCAGCTCTGGCCCAGCGGCAGGGCGATCCGGTTAGCCAGTAGTGTTCAGCCGCATTTGCTGAACCCACAATTGGCGCAGGTCATGCAGCCTTCGACCATGCGCAGGTCGTAACTCCCGCAGGACGGGCAGGCCTTGCCGCGTTTGGTGGTCAGGGACACAACCTCTCCATGTGGGTCGGCCTTGAGGGCGAGGCCTTCGCCCGCCAGAAAGCCGATCTGGATCATGTGTTTCTCGATCACCCCGCCGATGGCGGCAAGGATCGAGGGGACGTATTTGCCCTGCATCCATGCGCCGCCGCGCGGGTCGAACACGGCTTTCAGTTCCTCGACGACGAAAGAAACATCCCCTCCGCGCCGGAATACGGCCGAGATCATGCGGGTCAGTGCGACGGTCCAGGCGAAATGCTCCATATTCTTGGAATTGATGAAGATTTCGAACGGGCGGCGGTGGCCTGCGACGATGATGTCGTTGATGGTAATATAGATGGCGTGTTCGCTGTCGGGCCATTTCAGCTTGTAGGTGGCACCTTCGAGTTCGGAGGGGCGGTCGAGCGGTTCGGACATATAGACCACCTCGCCGCCCGCCATCTGGCCAGGTTGTTCGGCAGGGGTCTTTTCGGTGGCCTCGCTGACGCTCAGCACCGATCCGGTCACGTCATTGGGCCGGTAGGTGGTGCAGCCTTTGCAGCCCTGATCCCAGGCGGCCATGTAGACATCCTTGAACGCCTCGAACGAGATATCCTCGGGGCAGTTGATCGTCTTGGAGATGGACGAGTCGACCCATTTCTGCGCCGCCGCCTGCATGCGGACATGGTCCATGGGCGCAAGCGTCTGGGCGTTGACGAAGTAGTCGGGAAGGGGCGCGTCGCCCATAAGGGTGCGCCACATCTGGACGGCGTAATCGACCACCTCTTCCTCGGTCCGCGACCCGTCCTTTTGCAGGACCTTACGGGTGTAGGCATAGGCGAAGACGGGTTCGATGCCGGAGGAGACGTTGCCCGCATAGAGGCTGATTGTCCCGGTGGGGGCGATGGAGGTGAGGAGTGCGTTGCGGATGCCGTATTGGCGGACGGCTTCCCGCACGTCTTCATCCATCGTGCGCATGGTGCCGGAGTTCAAGAAGGGTTCGGCATCGAACAGCGGGAAGGGACCCTTTTCGCGGGCGAGGTCGACGCTGGCCAGATAAGACGCGCGGGCGATCTGGCGCATCCATTGGTCGGTCGCGGCGACGGCTTCGTCCGAGCCGTAGCGGAGGCCGGTCATCAGGAGGGCATCGGCCAGACCCGTGACGCCAAGGCCGATGCGGCGCTTGGCCTGCGCCTCGGCCTCTTGCTGCGGCAGGGGGAAGCGGCTGGCATCGACCACGTTGTCCATCATCCGCACGGCGGTGCGGACCAGATCATCCAGCGCGTCCAGATCAAGGGCCGCATTGGCGGCGAAGGCATCTTTGACCAAAGCGGCCATGTTGATGCTGCCCAGCAGGCAAGCACCATAGGGTGGCAGCGGCTGTTCGCCGCAGGGGTTGGTGGCGGCAATGGTCTCGCAATAGGACAGGTTGTTCATCGCGTTGATGCGGTCGATGAAGATCACCCCCGGTTCGGCGAAATCAAAGGTGTTGCGCATGATCTTGTTCCACAGATCCCGCGCCTGCAGCGTCTTGTAGGCCTTGTCGCCGAACACCAGTTCCCACGGCCCGTCGGCCTTCACCGCCGCCATGAACGGATCGGTGACGAGAACCGAGAGGTTGAACATGCGCAGGCGCG
>JBGSWJ010000574.1:0-2202 GCA_041752495.1 Rhodobacterales bacterium | reverse complement strand
CCAGCCCGAACTGCTCCGCAATCCGGTAGGCGATCCCCGTGGCCCCCATCTTGGGGATCGACTTGCCCCCCGTCGCCACCACCAGATGCCGCGCGGCCACTTCGACCCGCCGCCCCTCGCGGTCAAGGCTCACCCGGAACTGCGTGCCGTCATGGCTGATCTCGCCCACTGCCGTCCGCAACCAGACACGGACACCGGCGCTGTCACACAGCCCCGTCAGCATCCCCACGATATCCTTGGACGACCGGTCGCAGAACAACTGCCCCAGCGTCTTTTCATGCCAGGGGATGCCATGCGCCTCGACCAGCGTCAGGAAATCCTGCGGCGTGTAGCGGCGCAGCGCCGACTTGGCGAAATGCGGATTGGCCGAGATGAAGTTGCCCGGGCCCGTCCGCAGGTTGGTGAAATTGCACCGCCCCCCGCCTGAAATCCGCACCTTTTCCGCCGGGGCCGCTGCATGGTCCACGACCAGCACATCCGCCCCGGCATGTGCCGCACAGAACAGCCCCGCCGCCCCGGCCCCAAAGATCAAAGTCTCGACCTGCATCCCCGACCCCTTGCCCGAAACCGCCCTGCGTTCAAGGCCAAACCCGGCAAACCGCCGCAACTTTGCGCAATCCGCACAGAACCGCCCGAACTGCCGTCGCCCCAAAGCGCAAGACTAGCTTTCCGATCCGTTTCGACGTATCGTTGACGTCAGACCCGGCAAACGGGCGAAGTTGAGGCAGACGGCGGTGCTCCATGACTGAAATGGTCTATGGGACGGTCCCGGTCAGAACCGGCGACCCGGTCCTTCCACGTTGGTGGCGGACAATCGACAAATGGTCGATGTCCTGCATTCTCCTGTTGTTCGTGATCGGCCTCCTTCTGGGCCTCGCCGCTTCGCCCCCGCTCGCCGCCCGCAACGGGCTCGAGCCATTCCATTATGTGACGCGTCAGGCGATCTTTGGCGGCGTGGCCCTTGTCGTCATGCTCCTGATCTCGATGATGAGTCCGGTGGCCGTGCGCCGTCTTGCCGTCATCGGCTTTCTCATCTCCTTCATCGCGCTGATCTTTCTTCCCTTTTTCGGGACAGATTTTGGCAAGGGTGCGATGCGCTGGTATTCGCTGGGTTTCGTCAGCTTTCAGCCCTCCGAATTCCTCAAACCCGGCTTCGTCGTTCTTGCCGCATGGCTGATGTCGGCCGGGCTGGAAATCGGGGGCCCGCCGGGGCGGCTCTATTCTTTCCTCCTTGCCTCCTTCATCGTTGTCCTGTTGGCCCTCCAGCCCGATTTCGGGCAGGCCGCGCTGATCCTCTTTTCATGGGGTGTGATGTATTTCGTGGCTGGTGCGCCGATGACCATCCTTGTCATCCTTGCCGGGGCCGTGACCTTTGCAGGCACCTTCGCCTATTCCAACTCGGAACACTTCGCCCGCCGCATCGACGGCTTCCTGTCGGCTGATGTCGATCCGAATACCCAGCTGGGCTACGCCACCAACGCGATCCGCGAAGGCGGCTTCTTTGGCGTGGGCGTGGGCGAGGGGCAGGTGAAATGGTCGCTCCCTGACGCCCACACGGACTTCATCATCGCTGTCGCCGCCGAAGAATATGGCCTCATCCTCGTTCTTGTCGTTATTGCGCTTTATGCGATCATCGTCTCCCGCTCGCTCTTTCGGCTGATCCGCGAACGCGATCCGTTCATCCGGCTGGCGGGCACTGGCCTTGCTTGCGCCTTTGGCGTGCAGGCCATGATCAACATGGGCGTGGCCGTGCGACTTCTCCCCGCCAAAGGCATGACCTTGCCTTTCGTCAGCTACGGCGGCTCCTCACTCATCGCCGGGGGCATCGCCCTTGGGATGCTCCTCGCCATGACCCGCTCCCGCCCGCAGGGCGAAATCGGCGACATCCTCCTGCGCCGGGGCCGGTAAGGTGGGGTGCGTCGCCGCTTTCCGGCCATGTTCTCCGGCCGCGCCTGACCACGATCTGGGCCGTGGCCGAACAATCCCGCGTAACCACTCATCACCCAGCGTAGGGCGGGGTTCAGTCCGCCACTCCCCCCAATGACCGCCCCGCTCCTCATCATCGCCGCAGGCGGCACCGGGGGTCACATGTTCCCCGCCCAGGCCCTGGCCGAAGCGATGCTGGCCCGCGGCTGGCGCGTCAAACTCTCGACCGACGCACGCGGCGCCCGCTATACCAAGGGCTTCCACGCCGCCGTCACG
>JBGSWJ010000573.1:0-17079 GCA_041752495.1 Rhodobacterales bacterium | reverse complement strand
GAAACCGCCAAACTGAATGGCGTCGATCCGCAAGCATGGTTGGCCGACACGCTTGCCCGTATCCCGGACCACAAGATCAACCGCATCAATGATCTGTTGCCATGGAACGCACGATAGCTGCGGTCAGACCGGACGCTTACCCAGATCGGCAAGCCGGGCATGAAAGAGAAGGTGCAGCCCGGTCCTGCTGGGTGAGACCTCCGCATAGGTGCCAAACTGTTGCACCACCCTCTCCGCCCAAGCGGCCAGCGCCCCCGACGCGACATCGCGGCAGCCGTCAAGATCGACTCCGGCCCGGGTGAGACCTTCGGGGGCGTGATCCGGCCCCAGCATGATCCCGACGCCCGGCTCCCGGTCAGAGGGGAAGGTGTCAGCCCTCTTTTGGGCTGTCGCCCTCTTGGCCCAGGTCGCGGGTTTGTTGTTCATGGCAAGGCCGCCGGAACGCGGGTTGATGGGCGCGCGCCGTTGAACCGGCTTGCCTTCCGAGTCCGTCACACTGTCGGGGGCGCCTCGTGCGGCCCAGATCGGCAGACGGGACAAACGGTCGAGAGTTTCGGGTGTGCTCACTGGATAATTCCCCAGCGGATCAGGATCGCCTGCACCTTCGCAAGGTATTCCTCCGTAGTCGGGTCGCACCGTTTCTCCAGCGCCCGGATTTCGGAAGAAGCAGCCCGGCGGCGGTCCCGGGGCGTTCTGTATTCCACGTGGGGGTCTCGCGGCCCAAGGCGGGCGCGCCCGGTGCGGTGCGTGAGATTGAGGTTAGGCGCTGGCATCGTGGGGACTCCTGTTTCGCAGTTGGCCATGCAAACTTAGCATGGTCGAGAGACTGACTCAAAGCGAGTCATGTATTGCTAGGAACCGAGAATCAGGTTATACAGATGGTGTTCAGCCGGAGAAGCGACACCAAATGCTCTACTCACAACCCTTTCTGAAACGCATGGACGTGGCCCGCGCTTGCGCTCACCCGTCTGACGATATGGAGAAAGTGGCGAAGCAGGTCTTGAACATGACCCAGCGCAACGGCTGGCTGCATCCAGTGCCCCATCCGACCGAAGTGACCGGGCCGACCCGCGCGCCCGTCCACCTTTACCGCCCGGGCGATTGCGTTACTGCCGCCGTGATCCTTCGTCTCTGGAATGCGGGCTTTCAGGACTCCAAGGTGTTTGAAGCTGCCGTGTTGCGGCTCGACAACTGGTATCTGACAGATGAGTTTCCGGACTGGAAACCCGGCGACCCGGAACCGGACACGACGGCCCCGCCTGACCCGACAAAGCCCTACTCGCCTTCCTGTTTCATCTTGCAAGACTTTTGCGAGAACCGGGCGGGCTGGACTCTGAGGGTGGACCACCGCCGCGACCGATTGACCGGCGAGTTTCGCACCGTGGCCGCGCTGATGCGCGACCTCGGGGGCGACGTGTCGGACTTGGGCAACGGCTCTCCCCTTCTGCCGGGAGAGGTTCCGCAATCAGGTCACATCATCGTCTTGGATGAAATTCTCGCCCAAGTCGCAACCGCCACGATTTACAAGAAAAGGGGTCACTGACATGGGCCTCCTCTCTCGCCTCCTCTCGCGGGCTGCCCCTGCCCCGCAACACGTCCGCCGCTTCGATGCCGCCGGGGGTGGTAGAAGGGCCTCCACGTTCGGGGCCTTTGGTTCCACCGGGCCTGAGACCCTTGCGGCGGCGGCTCCGGTGCGCAGTCGGGCGCGCCACGCCTATGCCAATAACCCTTTCGTGAAAAATGGCGTGGACGCGCTTGTGGCGGAGATCGTTGGCGCGGGGATCGAAGCGACCTCCGCTCATCCTGAAACCGACCTCCGCCCGGTCATCGACTCCGCCTTCCTTGCGGCGGCTGCCCAGATGGACGCGGAGGGGCGGACCGATCTTCGCGGCCTGACGGCCCAGATGGTGCGGGCTTGTATCGTGGACGGGGAGGCGTTCGCGCTGATCGAAGAAGGCCCGGAAGGGGTGCGGCTTCGGCAAATCCCGGCGGAGTATGTGGACGAGTCCGACACCCGCGACTTGGCAGGCGGAGGCTATGTCGCAGCCGGGGTCGAGTTTGACGCCGCCGGTCGCCGGGTTGCCTACCATATCCGGCCCGGGCGGCCCACGGACCTTTTCCCCGGCACCTATGCCAGCATCCGCGTCCCGGCTGCCGAAGTGCTGCACCTGATGAGGCCCCTTGGCCCCGGTCAGGTTCGCGGGGTCTCTTGGCTTGCCCCTATCCTCTTGGGTGCAGGTGATCTGGATGCGCTCCTCGATGCGCTTTTGGTCGGAACTAAAACCGCCGCGATGTTCTGTGGGTTCGTCGTGGACCAAACCCAATTGGGAAACGCGCCCTTTCCCGACGCCACCGGCGACCTCGCCGATATCAGCCTTGAACCCGGGGTCATGAGGGTGCTTCCTCCCGGTTCGGACGTGAGATTCACGGCACCGCAACAGGCTTCTGAGGGTGTCGGCTTCGCCAAGCTGATCCTTGGGCAACTGGCCGCCGGGCTTGGCGTCCCCCGTCACCTGTTGGACGGCGACTTGACCGGCGCGAACTATTCCAGCTTGCGCGCGGGCCTCCTCCCCTTCCGGCAGAAGGTCGAGCAATTCCAGTATCACACCTTGATACCGCAGGTGCTCGACCCGGTGTTCCGCCGTGTCATCACCCATGAATACCTTGCCGGGCGGCTCGACCTCCCCGACTTGGCCGCCGCACTCAAGGCGGAATGGCTCACCCCCCGGCCCATGCAAGTGGACCCCCTCAAGGATGCCGCCGCCGTCAAGGCGCAGCTTGAAATGGGCCTCACTTCCCGGCGGCAGGCTGTCGCGTCTCTCGGCTGGAACGTGGCCACACTCGACCAAGAGATTGCAGCGGACCGGGAACGGGAAGCCGCGCTTGGCCTGACCTTCTCCAAAGGGGAGACCTCTAATGTCTGAGTCCTTCGATCCCGAAACACTCACCCTAGAAGCGATTGCCGCGACCGAGACTCCGGTGATCCGGCAGGATGCGCGGGGGCGCTATGCCGAAGTGCTCGACATGGCGACGCTCGACCTGTCGAGCATTGCCGGGTTGCCCGTGCTGGACAGTCACCGCACCGCCTCTGTTCGCGACGTGGTGGGCGTTGTCGAGACGGCCCGGATCGAAAACGGGCAACTGATCGCCCGGCTCCGCCTCTCCCGGGCGGACGATGTGCGCCCTGTGGTTCAACGGGTCGCCGATGGAACCCTCCGGGGTGTCAGCATCGGCTACGCCGCGACCGAATGGCGGGAGTCCGTCCAAGACGGGACCCGGACCAAGCGCCCTCAATCGTGGCGCATCTCTGAAATCACACTCTGCCCGGCCCCCGCTGATCGCGCGGCACGGGTGCGAGCCGAGTCAGCCTCTACCGACCCGGTGCGGGTAGATGGAATCCTTAACAATCGCGCCGCTGCCAATGGAGACACCATGAACGAAACCACCACTTTGCCCGACGCGGGGGCGGTTGAGACGACCCGCCGCGCCGACATTCGCGGCCTTGTCCGTGCCGCCGGGCTGTCGGCTGAGATTGCTGACACGCTGATTGACGCCGGGGCGGACCTGACCCGCGCCAAGGCGGAAATCTTCGACCACGTGCAAGAGCGCGCCGCCGCGCGGCCCATCATCCGCGCCCATGTCGGGGCCTCCGCCGATGATCCGGCCACGCTCAACCGCCGCCAATCTGATGCCCTTGCTGTTCGCATGGCGGGCGGTCAACCTGCCGATGACGTGCGCCCGTTCATGTCGGAGTCCCTGTTGGACCTGGCCCGGGGGGCGCTCACCCGTGCCGGTCACTCGACCCGTGGTCTGACCCCGGATGAGACCTTCACCCGGGCTGCCCACACGACCTCCGACTTCCCGCTTGTGGTGTCCAACGCCATGAACAAGGTCGCGCTCGACACCTACGCGGCGGCGGCTTCCCCGCTCAAGGCGCTGGCCCGGCAACGGACCCTGCCCAATTTCAAGCCCTCCACCTCCATCCGCTTGGGCGAAGTCGGACGGCTGGAGCCGCTTTCGGAAACCGGGGAAATCACGGCCACGTCGCGGGCTGAGAACGGGGAGTCCTTCAAGCTGGCCACGTTCGCGCGGCGGATCGACGTGACGCGGGAACTCCTCATCAATGACGACTTGGGCTTGCTGGGGGACATGACGCGGGCCTTTGGGGAAGCGGCGGCCGCAACGGAAGCCGATATCATGGTCGCGCTTCTGACCAGCAATCCGGCGCTGTCCGATGGGGTCGCGGTGTTCCACGCCTCTCGGGGCAATCTGGGGACGGCGGCGGCCCTGTCCGTAAACTCTATGTCGGACGCGCGCAAAGCCATGCGGGCGGTCAAGGGGCTTGACGGCAAGACGCTTGTCGCGGTCCAGCCCAAGTTTCTTTTGATTGGTCCTGAGATCGAAACGGAAGCGGAAGCCTTCCTTGCTTCGATCTATGCGGCGGCCACGGATGACGTGAATCCGTTCTCTGGCAAGCTGTCGCTGATGGTTGAGCCGCGCATCCTTGATGACCGTTGGATGGTGTTCGCGGACCCGGCCCGGCTGCCCTGCCTCCAGTATGGCTACCTTTCGTCCGCCCAAGGCGTCCAAATCCAACGGCAGGACGCTTGGAACACGCTGGGCATGTCTTACCGCGCCTTCCTCGATTTCGGGGCCGGTTGGATGGACTGGCGGGGCGCTTACCTCTCCCCGGCGGAGGTGTGATGCTCACGCGCGATGAACTGATCGCGGACGCGAAAGAAGCCTACCACCGCCTCCTCACGGGGGCGGCGGCGGCCTCGTTCACCGACCAGAACGGCGAGCGGGTCGAATATCAGGCCGCCAACGCTCCCCGCTTGGCCGCCTACATCACAACCCTTGAATCGCAGGCAACCGGGGCGCGGCCCCACACTCTCCGATTCAGCACCACGAAAGGTATCTGACCATGAAGAATTTTGTCTCTGCCGGGTCGCAACTGACCGTCCCTGCCCCCGCAGCCGTCACCTCTGGAGCCGGGGTGCTTGTCGGGTCCATCTTTGGCGTGGCCAATGCCGCCACCGAGTCCGGGGCCGATGTGGTGCTCACGGTCGCGGGTGTTTTTGACCTGCCCAAGGCCGCCGTGGCCCTCACCGTGGGCGCTACCGTCTATTGGGACAATTCGGCCAAGGCTGTCACCACCACGGCCAGCGGGAATACCAAGATCGGGGTCGCGGTCGCCGCTGCCCTGTCCGGGGCTGCCACGGGGCGCGTCCGCCTTAACGGGGCCTTCTGAGATTCCGGCGGCGGTTCATTGGCGTGGCCGCTGCCGGTAGCTGGGTTTTCTCCTGTTGGCCCAGCGCGGCCCGTCCGGGCCTGATTCACCGGGCGGGTCATAATCGCTGGCATTGGTTCTGAGGGGTGCCAATGCCGGTTGCTGGGGTTTCCTTCCCCCAGCGTAACCCGTCCGGGGGGCTTATCCTCCCCCCGGGCGGGTTTTTCATGGCTTGGCGTCTGCCAGCGCGTCGAGATGATCCGCCCAAGCCTGCATCATGGCCCGGCGGCCCTCCAGATATTCGGCGGCATTGTAGGCGGCCCTGACCTTGTTCCCCTCCACGTGGGCAAGCTGGCGCTCTATCCAGTCGCGATTGAATCCCATCTCATTAAGCCCAGTTGACGCTATCGTCCTAAACCCGTGGGGCACCATTTCCTCTTTGGGATAGCCAAGTCGTCTTAGGGCAGCGTTTAGCGTATTCTCTGACATGGCCCGGTCAGGCGTTCGAAGGCTTGTCAGGATCAGCCTGCCCCGTCCTGTGATCGGTCGCATGGACTCCAGCACCGCAAGGGCTTGGGTCGAGAGCGGCACGATATGCGGGCGGGGCAGTTTCATCCGCGCGGCTGGCACCACGATTTGCGCCTTGGCGATATCCACGTCGCCCCACTCGAGTCCCCTGACCTCTCCATTGCGAAGGAAGGTGTAAGCCAAGAGCAACAGCCCGGCCCGGGTCGCAGGCTCCCCCTCATATCCCCGGATCGCGCGCATAAGAGCGCCCACGCCCTTGGGGTCGGTAATCGCTGGATGATGTTGCTGGGGCGGGGTGATGAGCGCGCCCCGCAAGTCGGCGGCGGGGTCGCGGTCGCATCGGCCAGTCGCGATACCGTAGCGGAACACCCGGCCACATATGGAGCGCATCCGGGCAGCCGACTCATACTTACCGGCGGCTTCTACCGGGCGAAGGGCTGCCAGCACATCGGGGGCGCTGATCTGGGCAATAGGACGGCTCCCAAAGGCGGCGGACGCCATGTCGAGCAACCAAACGGACTTTGCCAAAGTCGGACCGGCCCTGCCTTCCACGCGGAGTTTCTGGAGGTATTCTTTGGCCACTTCATCCCACGTGGGCAAAACCTCTGGAGCGGCCACCGACTCAACGGCGACGGCCTTGGCGGCCTGTCGGGCGGCGGAGGGGTCCACACCTTGCAAGAGTAGCGCCTTGGCTGAATCACGCGCCTGGCGGGCCTCTGCAAGCCCTATGACGGGGAAAGCGCCCATACTGATGGTCTTTTGCTTGCCGCCGTAGCGATAGCTGAATCGCCAGAGTTTCGACCCAGACGGCTCGACCAAGAGAAACAGGCCGCCGCCGTCCGTGATCTTTTGGGGCTTGTCAGCGGGCTTGACCTGTCGAAGCGCCACGGCTGTCAATTTGTTGGTAGCGACCATCTCCCGGCGTCATGTTGGTAGGACTACCAACAGAGATACCAGCAAAATGGAGTCATGTCATGTCACGCCCTGACACGCTATGGCAACTCACTGTTGACCAAATGCCTTATTTCTAAGGGCTTTTGACGCTTTGTGACATGCTGTGACTCGGTTAAGTGGTGCCCGGGGGCGGAATCGAACCACCGACACGAGGATTTTCAATCCACTGCTCTACCCCTGAGCTACCCGGGCACGGGAGGCGGATGGCAGGGCCGATCCGTCGGGTGGGGGCCTTCTAGGCGAGTGGATCAGGGGTGTCCAGAGGGTTTGGTGAGATTTCAGCCTTCAAAAACACAGCGCGTCCGCGGGGCCTTTGCGGCGGCGCGCAAGGGAACGGTCCGGCCCCTGTCACCCTTGCCCGCCCGGAATGCAGCGGCCCGGCCCGGGGCCTGCCGTTCCGGACCTGCGACAAAATCAGGCAAGCGCCCCTTTACCTTGCGTCACGGCGCCCCATTTTCCTTCGCGTACGCAGAAAATTCGCCGCTTCGCCTTGAAACCGCCCCAAGCCGTGAATAAACGTTCATTCACCTTTAGGACAGGATCCCGCCGTGAACCGTTCTGCACATCATTTCGATGAGACCGTGGCCGTCGACCCGCGCGTGGATGAAATCCTCATGCAGGCCCGCATGGCGTTTGTCGAAAAGGGGTTCGACGGGGCGTCGATGCAGGATCTGGCCCGCGCGGCGGGGATGAGTGCGGGCAACTTCTACCGCTATTTCCCGTCCAAGGCCGCCATCGTCGAAGCGATGATCAACCGTGATCTGGACGAGGTCGAGCAGGAATTCCTCCACATCAGCCACTCGCCCCGCCCGATGGAGGCGCTGCGCGAACGCTTGCGCAACCGGATGAGCGACAGTTGCAAGGATGACCACCCGCTCTGGGCGGAAATCATGGCTGCCGCCGCCCGCAAGCCCGAGGTCGCCGCCGCCTGTGGCCGCATGCAGGCCGAGATCTGCCGCCAGATGACCCGGGTCTTTGCCATCATCGCCAAGGTCGACGAAGACACCGCCGCCACCCGCTATGCCGCCCATGCCAAGCTCATGTTCATGCTGGTGCATGGCGCGATCATGGAAAAGGCGAATAATTCCAGCCCGCAAAGTGATCTGACTGACCTGATCCTGCGAACAATTGATCGTCTGGTCGATGAGATCGTCGCCGACGCCTCCGGAGTATGAGATGAACCGCCTGTCCCGCCTGTTTCTGGTTTCCACCCTCGCGCTGCCCGTGATGGGCCTGCCCGCCCATGCGGAAGAGCAAGCGACAGCCGTCGCTGCGACCGAACCGGTCGTGGCGCTGCCCGCGATCACGGTGTCAACCGTCAGCCCCTCCATGGTGCGCGACAGGATCGTCGCCACCGGCCTGATTTCCGCCGTCGAACAGGCGCAGGTGCAGCCGCTGATCGAAGGTCAGGCGATCGAGGAACTGCTGGCCGATGTGGGCGATGTCATCACACAGGGCCAGGTTCTGGCGCGTCTGTCGGGCTCGACCATCGAATTGCAGCGCAGTGAACTCATGGCATCGCGCGCGCAGGTCGAGGCGGCGCTGGCACAGGCGCAGGCAAGCCTGATTGAATCGCAGACCACCGCGGCCGAGGCGAACCGCGTGGCCGAACGCACGAAAAACCTGCTTGCAGGCGGGAATATCCCGCAGGCCACCGCAGACGAGGCGATTGCCGCTGCGGATTCCGCTGCCGCCCGCGTGAACGTGGCTGAACAGGGCATCGCTTCGGCACAGGCGCAACTCGCGCTGGTGGATGCGCAGTTGCAGACGCTCGAACTCAACCGCGCCCGGACCGAGGTGAAGGCCCCCGTCGCGGGCCTGATCGTCACCCGCAACGCGACCGTGGGCACCATCGCAAGCGCGGGTGGCCAGCCCATGTTCGTCATCGTGCGCGATGGCCAGATGGAGCTTCGCGCCGAAGTGGCGGAACAGGATCTCCTGCGACTGCAGCCGGGGCAGAAGGTGTCGATGATCAGCATGGCCGGCGGCACGCCCATTACCGGCGAGGTGCGGCTGGTCGAGCCAGCCATCGACACGCAATCCCGCCTTGGGATTGCCAGAATAACTGTCGACAATGACACGCTCGTGCGGCCCGGGATGTTCCTGACGGCCGAAATCATTGTAAGCGAAGGCGAAATGCTGACAATTCCCGTGACCGCCGTACAATCCGGCCCTTCCGGGACAACCGTGATGCGGGTGCGCGACGGCGTGGTCGAACAGGTGCCCGTCACCGTGGGCGTGCGGGACGGGTCGATGATCGGCATCTCGGCCGGTCTGGATGCGGGCGATACAGTCGTGACCCGCGCTGCCGCCTTTGTCCGCGCGGGCGACCGGATCAATCCGGTCCCGGCCCCGTCAGCTTCCGTTTCCGGTCAGGAGGGTTGAGAAGATGAATTTCTCTGCATGGTCCATCCGCAATCCAATTGCACCCATCCTTCTTTTCGCGCTCCTGCTTCTGCTGGGCTGGCAGTCTTTCAACCGCCTGCCGATCACCCAGTTCCCCACAATCGACGTGCCGGTGATCGCCATCTCGGTCTCCCAGTCGGGCGCCGCCCCGGCCGAGCTTGAGACGCAGGTCACCCGCAAGATCGAAGACGCCGTCGCGGGGATCACCGGCGTTGATGACATCACTTCGACCGTCACTGACGGCCTGTCCACAACCGTCGTGTCCTTCCGCATGGACGTGCCGACAGACGAAGCCCTGCAGGATACCAAGGACGCCATCGACCAGATGGTGGGCGATCTGCCCGCCGACGTCGATACGCCGACGGTGACCAAGATCGACGTGGCCGGGGGCGCGATCCTCTATTACGCCGTGTCGGCGCCGCAGATGACGTTTGAAGAACTGTCATGGTTTGTCGACGACACCATCAAGAGCGAGCTTCAGGGCCGTCGCGGCGTGGGCAAGGTCGAACGCTATGGCGGGGCCGACCGCGAGATTCTCGTGGAACTCGATCCTGCGCGTCTGAACGCCTACAATGTGTCGGCCGGAACGGTCAGCGGCCAGCTTCGCATGACCAATACCAACCTTGGCGCGGGCCGAAGCGACATCGGCGAAGGTGAACAGGCGATCCGTCTTCTGGGCGACCAGGGCGACGCTGAAAGGCTTGCCGCGACGATGATCGCCTTGCCCACGGGTCAGCAGGTCCGCCTGTCCGAGCTTGGGACAGTCACCGACACCTACGAAGAGCTGCGGTCTTTCGCCCGCTTCAACGGTCAGGATTCGGTCGTGTTTGCGGTCTTCCGCGCGTCCGGTGCATCCGAAGTCAGCGTGCAGGAAACCGTCGAGGAAGCGCTGGCCAATATCCGCGAGGCGAACCCCGGCGTGTCGATCGATCTGGTCGTCGACCTCGTCTATTCGACCTATGGCAACTATGAAGCGGCGATCACCACCCTGATCGAAGGCGCAATTCTGGCCGTCGTCGTGGTGTTCATGTTCCTGCGCAACTGGCGCGCGACCCTGATCACTGCCGTGGCCCTGCCCTTGTCGGCCATTCCCACCTTCTGGGCGATGGATCTCCTGGGCTTTTCGCTGAACCTGATCTCGTTCCTTGCCATCACGCTGGCCACAGGCATCCTTGTGGACGACGCGATCGTGGAGATCGAGAACATCCAGCGCCATATCCGAATGGGCAAGACCCCCTATCGCGCCGCCATCGAGGCGGCCGACGAAATCGGTCTGGCCGTGATCGCGACCACCTTCACCATCGTCGCGGTGTTCGTGCCGGTGTCGTTCATGCCGGGCATTCCGGGCCAGTATTTCATCCAGTTCGGCCTGACCGTTGCGATTGCCGTGCTCTTCTCGCTCATGGTCGCGCGTCTGATCACGCCGCTGATGGCGGCCTATCTGATGCGCAGCACGGATACTGATCATGAACACCGCGATGGCTGGATCATGCGCAGCTATCTGTGGTTCGTCCGCTGGACGACCAAGCTGCGCTATCTGACGCTTCTTGCCGCGTTCGGAATCCTGGGCGTTTCGCTTTACTACATGGCGCAGGTCCCGGGCTCGTTCATTCCGCCCGAGGACTCAAGCCTGATCACCCTCTCGGTCGAACTGCCACCCGGCGTGACCCTCGACGATACCGATGCCACGACCGACCAGATCTATGCCGCGATTGCGGATGTGGACGGTGTGAAGAACGTGTTCGTTCTTGGCGGTGCCGGTCCGTCGGGCGGGCTTGATGTGCGGCGCGCCTCGATCACCGTCGTGCTTGACCGTCTGGACAACACGCTGGAACGCAAGCTGATCGATGTCGGCAAGAATATCCCCTTCGTCGGCCAATTCGTTCCCGATATCCCGCCCCATGGCCGCATCCGGCCCCAGTCGGAAATCGAGATCGAGGTGCTGAACCGTGTGGCCAATATCCCCGACGCCCGGATCATCCGGATGGCGGCCGGCCCCGGCGGCGCCAGCCGTGACATCTCCTACTCGATCCTGTCGGATAACGAGGCCGACCTGAACACCGCCGTGGCCCAGCTGGAAGAGGCGCTGCGCGGCGATCCCCTCCTTCAGGCCGTGTCGACCGAAGGGGCCCTGCCCCGTCCGGAATTGCAGATCACGCCACGTCTGGACGAAGCCGCCCGTCTTGGTGTCACAACCGCCTCGATTGCCGAAGTCGTCCGCGTCGCCACCATCGGTGATTTCAGTTCGTCGCTGGCCAAACTTTCCATCGACAGCCGCCTGATCCCGATCCGCGTGCAGCTTGATCAGGTCGCCCGCAATGACCTGAGCCGCATTCAGGCACTCCAGGTGCCGACAAACAACGGCGGCTCTGTCCCGCTGGTTGCCGTGGCCGACATCAAGATCAGCGAAGGCCCCAGCGTCGTGAACCGTCTGAACCGGGAACGCGTCGCCACCATCGGGGCCAACCTCCCCGCCGGTGTGGCGCTGGGCGAGGCGACGGCCCGCTTCAACGAAATCGTGGCCGGGGTCGATCTGCCCGACACGGTGCGCACGGCGGAATCGGGTGACGCGGAAATCCAGGCCGAGCTGTTCCAGAGCTTTGCCGACGCGATGCTCCTTGGCCTGCTGTTGGTGCTGACGGTGCTGATCCTTCTGTTCAAGTCGGTGATCCAGCCCTTCACGATCCTGCTTTCGCTTCCCCTTGCCATCGGCGGGGTGGCGGCGGCGCTCATCATCACCAACAACGCGCTGTCGATGCCGGTGCTGATCGGGATCCTGATGCTCATGGGCATCGTGACCAAGAACGCGATCCTGCTTGTGGACTTTGCAATCGAGATGATGGCCCGCGGCATGAACCGGTTCGAAGCCGTGATGGAAGCAGGCCACAAGCGCGCCCGGCCGATCATCATGACCTCGATCGCCATGTCGGCGGGGATGCTGCCCTCGGCGCTGGGCGTGGGTGAAGGCGGGTCGTTCCGCGCGCCCATGGCCATCGCCGTGATCGGCGGGATCATCGTGTCGACGGTGCTCTCCCTCGTGATCGTGCCGTCCTTCTTCCTCATCATGGACGATCTGTCCTGGCTACTGGGCAAGATCTTTGGCCGCTTCATCGGCAAGAAGGAAGAAGAGCCCGAAGCGCCGGACAACATGGAACTGGCCGAAAAACTTTCCGCGCGCGAGGCGGAACTGGCCGCACTGGGCGCCCGCGTCTATCAACTGGAAACCGGCCGCGACATTCCGCGTCAGGTGCCGCAACTGGTGGCCGAATAGGCCGTCCCTGTCGTCAAGAGACCGGAAACGCCGCCCCCTAGGGGCGGCGTTTCCCATTCCACCACCGCCTTCGCGCGTGCCCCTCGTGACCTTGGTCATGCGCCCCGCGTAACCCGGTTGACACCACCCCCCCTGCCACCCTTACCCTGCGCTTGTTGAACAGGCGTCCAAGACGGAAACCCGCCCCCTGTCCGACACACGACAGGAGAGACGTCCATGCCACATGCCGCGCCGGGCCACCACCCCGCATACCGCAGTCCTGCGCCGACGCGCCGACATGCTGCCTGACCGGATCGCCAATCTGCCCTGCTGGTCGGACACACCGCAGGGCGCGCCCCTGTCGGGCGGCCTGTCGAACGAGATCTGGAAGGTCACCGACGCGACCGGCCCCCATGTCGTCCGCCTTGTGACGGACTACCCCTTTCACCACGTCATCCGGTCGCGCGAACTGATGACAACCCGCGCCGCCCATGCCGCAGGCTTTGCCCCCGCCGTGGAATATGCCGAACCGGGCGTCATGGTCACGGCCTTCATCACGTCCCACACCCTGACCGCCGCCGATATTGCCTCCGACCCGGCCCGCATCGCCCGTCTCCTGTCCGACTTTCACTGCCTTATGCCCGAACAGGTCTCCGGCCCCGCCTTTCTCTTCTGGGTGTTTCACGTCATCCGCGACTATGCCCGCACCCTGACCACCGCGCAAAGCCGCTGGGCCGCCGACCTCCCCCACCTCCTCGCGCTCAACACTGCCCTCGAGGAGACCCAGCCCCCCCTGCCCCTGGTCTTTGGCCATAACGACCTGCTGCCCGCCAACCTGCTGGACGACGGCAGCCGTCTCTGGCTGATCGACTACGAATACGCAGGCTTCTCAACCGCCATGTTCGATCTGGCCGGTGTCGCCTCCAACGCGGGCCTGACCCCGGACGAAAGCAACGAACTCCTGAGCACCTACCTTGGCCATTCGCCCGACCCCGCCTTCCAGCGCGCCTTTGACGCCATGCAATGCGCGTCGCTCCTGCGCGAGGCGATGTGGGCCATGGTGTCGGCCCTGTACCTTCGCGTGGCGGGCGTGGACTATGATTCCTACGCGAAAGAGAATATTGACCGAATGGACATTCTTCTTGACCGTTTTCAGACCAGACACGGACGAATTATCCAATGACCCTGCCCAGCCATGCCCAGATCGTCATTATCGGCGGCGGCATCATCGGTTGTTCGACAGCTTACCACCTTGCCCGCGACCATCACGCAGATGTCGTCGTGCTGGAACAGGGCACCCTCACCTCGGGCAGCACATGGCATGCGGCAGGGCTGGTCGGGCAGCTTCGCTCATCGGCCTCGATCACCAAGGTGCTCAAGTATTCCGTCGATCTCTACAAACGGCTTGACGCCGAAACCGGCCTGGAAACGGGGTGGAAGATGACGGGCTGCCTGCGTCTGGCCACCACACCCGACCGTTGGACCGAATTCCGCAGGCTGGCCACCACCGCCCGGTCCTTCGGCATGGACATGCACCTGATCTCTCCGGCCGAGACCAAGGCAATGTTTCCGCTGATGGAAACCTCTGACCTGATCGGCGCGTCATGGTTACCCACCGATGGGCAGGCCAGCCCGTCGGACATCACCCAAAGCCTTGCCAAAGGCGCGCGGATGCACGGGGCAAAGTTCCACGAAGGCGTCCGTGTGACGGGCTTTGCGATGGACGGTCCCCGGATCACAGGCGTCCACACGACCCAAGGCACGATCCTGTGCGAAAAGGTCGTCAACTGCGCGGGCCAATGGGCGCGGCAGGTGGGGGCGATGGCAGGCATTAC
This sequence comes from Rhodobacterales bacterium, assembly GCA_041752495.1. GTDB lineage: Bacteria > Pseudomonadota > Alphaproteobacteria > Rhodobacterales > Rhodobacteraceae > JAPLPE01. The sequence continues at coordinate 2,876 of JBGSWJ010000573.1, read as the reverse complement.
CGTGCCGCTCCAACCGGTCAAGCACCAGTATATCATCACCGAAAAGATCGCGGGCCTGTCCACCGACGCGCCCACCATCCGCGACCCCGACCGACGCACCTATTTCAAGGAAGAAGTGGGTGGCCTTGTCATGGGCGGCTATGAACCGAACCCGCAACCGTGGGTAACAGGTGACGTGCCCGATGACTGGCAGTTCGGCCTTTTCCCCGACGACTACGACCATTTCGAACAACATATCGAACAGGCCGTCGCCCGTATTCCCGTTCTGGCCCAAACGGGCGTCAAGCAGATGATCAACGGATCGGAAAGCTTTACGCCCGACGGCAACTTCATCCTTGGCCGTGCGAACGAATGTGCCAACATGTTCGTGGGTGCAGGCTTCAACGCCTTCGGCATCGCCTCGGGCGGCGGCGCGGGCTGGGTACTGGCCGACTGGGTCATCTCGGGCGAGGCACCGCTCGACCTTTGGGTCGTCGATATCCGCCGCTTTGCCGCGATGCACCAGAACCGCGACTGGGTTCTGAATCGCACGCTCGAGGCCTATGGCAAGCACTACACCGTCGCCTACCCGTCCGAGGAATACACCTCGGGCCGCCCCCTCCTCTCCTCGCTGCTTTACAGCAGGCTCAAGGATCAGGGCGCAGTTTTTGGCTCCAAGCTTGGCTGGGAACGCCCTAACTGGTTCGCGCCCCCGGGCACCCCGGCGCAGGATGTCTATGCGATGGGCCGCCCGAACTGGCATGACGCGGTGGGTGCCGAACATGCCCATGTCCGGCAGGCCGTCGGCCTGTTCGACCAGACGTCATTCGCCAAATACGAACTCCGCGGCCGCGATGCGGCGGCGGCGCTCGATTTCGTCTGTGCCAATGACGTGCTGAAACCGGCGGGCCGCCTGACCTATACCCAGCTTCTCAACACACGTGGCGGGATCGAGGCTGACCTGACCGTCGCCCGCCTGTCGGACGACCATTTCTACATCGTCACCGGGACGGGGTTCCGCACCCATGACTTCGGCTGGATCGCCGACCACCTGCCAAAGGGCGACGTGACCCTGACGGACGTCACCGAAAGCTGGGGCACCCTTTCTCTCATGGGCCCCCGCGCCCGCGACGTGCTGCAATCCTGCACGGCCGAGGACGTGTCGAACGCCGCCTTCCCCTTCGGCCATGTCCGCCAGATCACCGTGGCAGGACAGCCCCTCCGCGCCCTCCGTGTCACTTATGTCGGCGAACTCGGCTGGGAACTGCATGTGCCGCTGGCCGGTCTCGCAGCCGTCTATGAAGCACTCATGACCGCAGGCCATGGCATCCGGCCAGTTGGCTACCGCGCGCTCGAAACCCTGCGGCTGGAAAAAGGTTACCGCGCCTGGTCCTCTGACATCACCCCCAACGACACACCGTTCGAGGCGGGGCTTGGCTGGGCCGTCAAGATGAAGTCGAACCGCCCCTTCCTTGGCCGCGACGCGCTCCAGCGCCTCGCCGACCAGCCCCTGCCCAAACGTTTCGCAGGCTTCACCGTTGACGACCCCGCCGCCGTTCTGGTCGTGCGCGAGACGATTCTGCGCGATGGCCAGCCCGTCGGCTACCTCACCTCGGGCGGCTATGGCTACACTATCGGGAAAAGCGTGGGCTACGGCTATGTGCGGAACGACAGGGGTATCACGCAAGACTGGCTTCTGGCGGGCCGCTATGCGCTTGTCATCGCGGGCGACACGATCCCCGCCAAGATCAGCGTGACCCCCTTCCACGACCCCGAAAACCGCGCTGTAAAATCCTGACGCCCGCCATTTGTGCAGGAATTGTCATTCACGCAGAACCCTTTCGTCCACCGTCCGGAGGGGGCGCTGCCCCCGCTGCTGCGCAGCCCCCCGAGGTATTTGGAAGACAAAGAAGCCAACCTGCGAAGGCGGCTCCCCCGGGTTGCTAATGCACCAGACTCCGGGGCCCCAGCGTAGGGTGCGCATTCTGCGCATCGCCGCCGGGTCGCCTCACAACCGCCGCAAGACAACCGCCAGCGCCGGAACCGTCCCGACCTCACCGGGCATGGACACATAGGGCGCCGTCATCTCGACGATCTCCGCCTTTTCGGCCATTTCTTCGATCCGGTCCCGGAACCCGCCTTCCCAGACCGTCATCTTGACCGTCAGCACCAGCACCCCTCCCGGCGCGCAGACCCGGACAAGCTCGTCCAGCCCCTCGGCCCCCACATGCCCCGTTGTGAAGACGCCCGTCGACACGATCCCCGCATAGGCCCCGTCCGCAAAGGGCAGCGGCCCGCCAAGGGCCAGACGGTGCAGCGCGGTGTATTCACCCTTGCGTGCAGCGACCGCCAGCATGCCCTCGGATATGTCCAGCCCCTCGACCTCGGGATAGCCCAGAATCCCCAGCCATCCGCCGATCAGCCCGGTCCCGACGCCCGCGTCCAGCAAGGGCGCCGACCCGGCCGGCAGATGCCGCGCCAGCAGCGCAAGCACGACCGACGGATGCCGGTATCCGCTCGTCGCCATCTCGGCGTCATAGGTCTCGGCCCATGTGTCATAAAGCGCCGCGATCTCTTCGGGCGACTTGGCCTCATAGACCGCACCCAGATGCCCGTCATGCTGTCCGTCGCCCATTTCGCACCCCTGTTCTGCCCTGACCCATAGGTAGGATTTCCGCGTCGATTGTGTATCCTGCGGGGGTCCAAATCCAGCAGGTCCCGCATGACATCCGAAATCTCTGCCATCGCCGCCACGATTCCTGCGCTGTCGGGCTTTGCCGGCCAGCCCGAACGCCTTGGCGGCCTGACGAACCGCGTTTACCGGCTGGGCGACCACATCCTGCGCGTCCCGGGCGAAGGCACCGCCGCCTATATCAACCGCACGCACGAGGCGCAGG
>JBGSWJ010000572.1:0-7559 GCA_041752495.1 Rhodobacterales bacterium | reverse complement strand
CCCCGCCGCCCGCCGAACCTGTGGACGACGCGGATGATGCCGCTCCGATCGACGGGCGGCTGCGCCTGTCGGAAACTGTCGCCGGGCTCGAGGCGGCGGTGACTGCGCAGCCCGATGAATGGGAACCCGATGGCAGCGAAGAGGTCCCGGTGATGGACTGGTCGCAGGCCGGGCCCGAGGATGGGCCGGTTTTCCGGTCGCGCAATGCGGCACCGTTGCGGCTTGAACAGGCAGTTGCGGAACCGGCATTTCGCCATGCGGCGCCGCCCGAAGTGGTCGAGGAAACCTCTGATCCCGACGGGCTGGCCGCGTTCGCGGCGGTTGCACCGCCCGGGGATGCCGCGACGGATGATGATGACCTCAAGGATTTCCTGTCCGGGGGTTCGGTCATCGATGAAGAGGCGCTGCGGCGCCTGATCGTCGAGATCGTGCATCAGGAATTGCAGGGGTCCTTGGGCGAACGGATCACACGGAACGTCCGCAAACTGGTCCGGCGCGAGATTTCGCGAATGATCGCCAGCGAGGAATTCGAATAGGGCCGGATCAGTCGGGCGTCTTGCGCCCGTAAAGCTCGAGCCGGTGCCATTCGATGTCATAGCCCAGTTCGGCGGCAATTTCGGCCTGAAGCCGTTCGATCCGGGCGGAATGGAATTCGATCACCGCGCCTGTATCCAGATCAATCAGGTGGTCATGATGCGTCCGGTCGGCCAGTTCGAACCGTGCGCCCGTTCCGTCGAATTCGTTGCGCAGCACGGTGCCCGCCTTTTCCAGAACGGCCAGCGTCCGATAGACCGTCGCCTGTGACACCGACTGATCCTGCAGGCGGGCGCGGGCGAGGATGTCTTCGGCGCGGGGGTGGTCGGTTGCTTCGCGCAGGACATGCAGGATGGCCAGCCGCTGCCGGGTGATACGGACGCCTTCGGCGCGCAGTTCGGATTCACTGTCCTGGGTCGGGTTGGTCATGGGCCAAGCCTAACACAAGAAGGATTGATCAATCAAGATTGAGAGGCATTCTCATTTACCTTGACAAGTTGCAAATCGTTCGCATTGTCATTCTCGACCCACGGGACGTGAGCGAGAGGTGTGCGGATGCGGCAACTTTCTTTGGCCTTGGTGTTGTCGGCGCTGGCGGCGGGGCCTGTCCTTGCCGACGAATTCAAGGTCGTCACGACATTTACCGTCATCGCCGACATGACCCGGAATGTGGCCGGGGACCATGCGACGGTCGTTTCCGTGACCAAGCCGGGGGCCGAGATTCATGGGTATGAACCCACGCCGGGCGATCTGGTCGGCGCGATGGATGCGGACCTGATCCTGTGGAACGGGATGAATCTGGAACGCTGGTTCGAACAGTTCCTTGGCAATCTGGGCGATATTCCCTCAGCTGTGCTGTCGGATGGCGTTGCGCCGATCCCGATCAGCGAAGGGTCCTATGAGGGCAAACCGAACCCCCATGCCTGGATGTCGCCGGTGTCGGCGCTGATCTATGTCGACAACATCGCCAAGGCGCTGTCGGCGGCCGACCCTGACAATGCCGCCGACTACCTGGCCAATGCCGAGGCCTACAAGGCCGAACTGTCGGCCGCTTTGGCGCCGTTGCAGGAACAGATCGCAGCAATCCCCGAGGAGAAGCGGTGGCTTGTGACCTGTGAAGGCGCGTTCAGCTATCTTGCGCGGGATCTGGGGCTGAAGGAAGCATACCTCTGGCCGATCAACGCTGACGCCACGGGCACGCCGCAGCAGGTGCGGGGGGTGATCGACACTGTGAGGGACAACGCCATCCCGGTGGTGTTCTGCGAAAGCACGGTCAATCAGGACCCGGCGGAACAGGTCGCCCGCGAAACGGGGGCGGCCTATGGCGGGGTGCTTTATGTTGACAGCCTGTCCGAAGCGGACGGGCCGGTGCCGACCTACCTTGATCTGTTGCGCGTCACGACGGAAACCATTGCCACCGGGCTGGCGCAACATGCGGGGAATTGAAGCGTGAGCGCACGGATCGGGATGGAGGATGTGACCGCTGCCGGGATCTGGGCCCGGGGGGTGAGCGTGACCTACCGGACCGGGCTGACCGCGCTCAACAACGCGAGTTTTGCGATTCCGCGCGGGTCGATTGCGGCTTTGGTCGGCGTGAACGGGGCAGGAAAATCGACGCTGTTCAAGGCGCTGATGGGGTTCCTGCCGCTGTCAGCCGGAGAGATCGGGATTCTGGGCCAGCCGGTGAAGGACGCGCTCAAGGCCGGGATCGTGGCCTATGTTCCGCAGGCCGAGGAGGTGGACTGGACCTTTCCGGTGCTGGTCGAGGATGTGGTCATGATGGGCCGTTATGGCCATATGGGGATGCTGCGGATCGCCAAGGCGGCGGACCATGCGGCGGTGACTACGGCGCTGGCCCGTGTCGGGATGGCCGATTTCCGCAAGCGACAGATCGGGGAACTGTCGGGAGGGCAGCGCAAGCGGGTGTTTCTGGCCCGCGCCTTGGCGCAGGACGGGCGGGTGATCCTTCTGGACGAGCCCTTTACCGGGGTTGATGTGCAGACCGAGGCGGCAATCATTACCCTGCTCCGCGAATTGCGGGACGAGGGGCGGGTGATGCTGGTGGCGACCCATAACCTTGGGTCGGTGCCAGAGTTCTGCGATCAGGTCGTGTTGGTGAAGGGGACGGTCCTGAACTACGGCCCGACCGAGACGACCTTTACCCGCGAAAACCTTGAGGCGGCCTTTGGCGGGGTGCTGCGGCATTTCGTGCTGGGGGGCGGCGATCTGCATGATGATGCCGACAGCCGGAACGTGACGATCCTGACCGACGACGAACGCCCGATGGTGATTTACGACGAACGGACGCGGACGCAGAAGGAACAGGCATGAGCGTTCTGCTGGAGCCGTTCAGCTATGGCTACATGACCAACGCGATGTGGGTTTCGGCGCTGGTGGGCGGGGTTTGCGCGTTCCTGTCGGCTTATCTGATGCTCAAGGGCTGGTCGCTGATCGGGGATGCGCTAAGCCACGCCATCGTGCCGGGGGTGGCGGGGGCCTATATGCTGGGCTTGCCCTTTCCGCTGGGCGCGTTCCTGTCAGGGGGGCTGGCGGCGGGGGCGATGCTGTTTCTGAACCAGCGGACGGGGCTCAAGGAAGATACGATCATCGGGATCATCTTTACCTCGTTCTTCGGGCTGGGGCTGTTCATGATCTCGGTCTCGCCCACGCCGGTGGACGTCAAGACGATCATCATGGGTAATATCCTTGCCATTTCGCCGTCGGATACGCTGCAATTGGCGATCATCGGGTTCGTGTCGCTGGCGGTGCTGCTGGCCAAGTGGAAAGACCTGATGGCCGCGTTCTTTGACGAAAACCATGCACGGTCCATCGGGTTGCGGCCGGAACGGCTGCGGTTCGTGTTCTTCGTGCTGCTGTCGGCCTGTTGCGTGGCAGCGTTGCAGACGGTCGGGGCCTTCCTTGTGGTGGCGATGGTGGTGACGCCGGGTGCCACGGCCTATCTGCTGACGGACCGCTTTCCGCGCCTGATCGCGCTGTCGGTCGCCATCGGGGCGGGGACGAGTTTTCTGGGGGCTTACCTGTCCTTCTTCCTCGACGGGGCGACGGGGGGCGTGATCATCTGCTTGCAGACGCTCCTGTTCCTGCTGGCCTTTGCCTTTGCGCCCAAGCACGGGATGCTGGCCGCGCGCCGCCGGGCGGCGGCAAGCCTGCGGGACGGCGCATGATGGACTGGCTGATCCCGTTCCAGTTTCCCTTTATGCAGAACGCCTTTCTGGTGACGCTGATGATCGCGCCGCCGACCGCGATGCTGTCGTGTTTCATGGTGCTGAAGGGGTGGTCGCTGATGGGCGATGCGATCAGCCATGCGACGCTGCCGGGGATCGTGATTGCCTATGTGCTGAATATCCCGCTGATCATCGGGGCCTTTGTCGCGGGCATGTTCTGTGCGCTGGCCGTGGGGTTTCTGGGCGATAACAGCCGGGTCAAGCGGGACACGGTGATGGGGGTGGTCTTTTCGGGCATGTTCGGCTTTGGCATGGTGCTTTACACCAAGATCCAGTCCGACGTGCACCTGGACCATATCCTGTTTGGCAACATGCTGGGCGTTGGCGCCGAGGATCTGTGTACGGCGGGGATTGTGGCGCTGTTCGTGTCGGCGCTGCTGTTGGTCAAATGGAAAGACCTGCTGATGCATGCCTTTGACCCCGCCCATGCGCGGGCCATCGGGTTGCCGGTGGGGTGGTTGCATTACGGCCTGCTCGCCGTGATTTCGCTGACGATTGTCGCCACGCTCAAGGCGGTAGGGCTGATCCTTGCCATCGGGCTGTTGATCGCGCCGGGGGCGATTGCTTTTCTGGTCACGCGGGAGTTCCGGCATATGCTGATGGTTGCCGTGGCGGTGACGGTGGTGTCGATGACGGGGGGTGTTTACCTGTCGTTCTGGCTCGACTCGGCCCCTGCGCCGACGATCATCCTGTTGTTGTCGCTGGCCTTTGTGCTGGCCTTCATCTTCCGGCAGGTGACGGCGCGGCGGGCCGGTGCGGCCGGGTTAGCGGGCGGCGCGACCCGCCCCTGAGCGTTCCACGCGACTGAAGATCAGCGCGATGATGCTGGCCATCACAAGGTAGCAGACCGCGAGCAGCAGGAGCGGCTCATATGTGATCAGCAGATCCTGCCGGACGCGCGACGCGACGGCATAGGTGTCCATGATCGTGATCGTGGCGACCAGCGGCGTGGCCTTCATCTGCAGGATGGTTTCGCCTGCCAAAGTGGGCAGTGCAGAACGGACGGCCTGCGGCAGCCAGATACGGCGGAACAGGGTGAAGCGGCCCATGCCATAGGACTGGCCGGTTTCAAGCTGGCTGCGCGGGACGCCGGCAAAGGCGCCGCGCATGACCTCGCCTTCGTATCCTGCAAAGGAGAGCGAGAGGGCCAGCACGGCATAGGGCCATGCATCGCGCAGGATCGGCCACATCCAGGTTTGCCGGATGCCGGGGATCTGCGGGAAAAGCGATCCGAGGCCGTAGTAGAGGAGCCAGATCTGGAGGAGAAGCGGCGTGCCCCGGATGATGGTGCAGAAGATGCGGGCCGGGGTGGAGAGCCACCACGGGCCTGTCACCTGCGCAAGGCCCAGCGGCACGGCAAGGGCAAAGCCAAGCGCCGATGTGACGACGAGGAGCCAGATGGTCGTCCAGATGCCTTCGGCCAGAAGCGGCGCATATTCGGGCAGCCAATCCCAGCGGAGGGCATAGGCGCACCAGAGGACAAGGGCTGCGGCGATGGCCAAAAGGACAATGCGGTGGGGTTTCAGGAATTCGGTCATTGGCCGACCCCCATCGCGCCGGACTGTCCGCGCCGGGCCCGGTTTTCAAGTCGGCCGAACACAAAGGTCGAGACGAGGGTGACGATCAGGTAGAGGAGGCCTGCGGCAAGGTAGAAGGTGAAGTAGGCCTTGGTGCTGCCCGCCGCCTGTTTGGTTTCAAGCGTGAGTTCGGCAAAGCCCACGATGGCCAGAAGCGCCGTGTCCTTGGTCGCGATAAGCCAGAGGTTGGCGAGGCCCGGAATGGCATGGGGCAGCATCGCGGGCAGGGTGACGCGCCGCATGAGCAGGGTGCCCCCCATCCCATAGGCGCGGCCCGCGTCAAGCTGGCCGGGCGGGACGGCGCGGATGGCCCCGCGCAAGACCTCGGTCGCATAGGCGCCCTGCACGATCCCCAAAACCCAGATCCCGGCGGCGACGCCGGAAATTTCGACCGCACCATAGCCCATCGCGGCGGCGGCCCGGTTCAAAAGGTCGGTGCCGATGAAATAGAGGATCAGGATGAGGACGAGTTCGGGGACGGCGCGGACGACGGTCGTATAGACGGTCAGCAGGTCGCGGGTGACGGGGCCGCCGTAGAGTTTGCCGCTGGCCCCCAGAAGGCCGATCACAAGGCCAAAGCCAAAGGCCCCGGCAGCGATCTGAAGCGAGTTGATCAGCCCCCGCAGAAGGTTCCCCCCCCAACCGGGAGGGGACAGAGCCAGAAGCTCAAGGCTCGGGCCGAAAAGCCCCTGGAGCCAGTCCAGCAAGACCAGACCCTAGAGGATCGGGGCAGCGAAGTAGCGGGACGTGATCTCGGCATGGGTGCCGTCGGCGATGATCTGCGCGATGGCGGCATTCAGGGCCTCGCGCAGGGCGTCTTCGCCTTTGCGGACACCTGCACCGACGCCAAGGCCCAGAATCGCGGGATCGTCCGCCACCGGACCCACGACTTCGCAGCAGGCCCCGGATTCGGTTCCGACAAAGTCGGCCATGGCGATGCTGTCAGCCTGAATTGCATCAAGCCGACCGGCGACAAGATCCTGGTTCGCTTCGTCCTGAGTCTGGTAGATACGGATTTCGGCTCCGGTAAAATAGGTCTGGGCATAGTCCTGATGGACGGTCGAGGCCTGGACGCCGATGATCATGCCTTCAAGGCCGGCTGCATCGGGGGTGATACCCGAATCCTTTGCAGCGACGACGACGGTGGGCGTGTTGTAATACTTGTCCGAGAAATCGATGGTCTGCATCCGCTCTTCGGTGATCGACATGGACGCCATGATCACGTCGATCTGGTTGCCGGTCAGGGACGGGATGATGCCATCCCAGGCGACGGGCGTGATGACGCAGTTCAGGTTGCCTGCGGCGCAGATGGCGTTGATGATGTCGATTTCCCAGCCCACCCAGTTGCCGGCCGCATCCGGCGACGCAAAGGGGGGATAGGGTTCGGCGGCGATGCCGATGCGGACCTGATCCTGCGCCTGCGCGAAACCTGCAAAGAGGGTCAGCGCGGCCGCGGCAAGGGTGGCCCTGCGGGTCATTTTCATCTTTCATACTCCCAGTTGTCCGGTGCGCTTGGTGGCCCGGTTCATGGCCAGGATCGCGGGTGGCAGGTCCCTGATGCGATATTGGCGGTTGAAGTAACCCCGATTCATCGCGAAAGTGCAAGTTGGTTTCCGGTTGGCGCTGTTCTGCCCCGGTGGGCCGTGGGGAATTGGAAATGTTGACGTTGGGTCAGTCGCTTGTCGCCGGGCTGAAGGCGCGTGGTGTTGATGTCGTGTTCGGCATCCCGGGCGTGCATACGATCGGGCTTTACCGCGGCTTGCCGGGGTCGGGGATCCGACATGTGACCCCCCGGCATGAACAGGGGGCCGGATTCATGGCCGACGGCTATGCGAGGGCGACGGGCCGGCCGGGGGTGGCTTTTGTGATCACGGGGCCGGGGCTCACCAATGCGCTGACGCCGATGGCACAGGCGCGGGCGGATTCGGTGCCGATGCTGGTGGTGTCGGCGGTCAATCCGGTTGCGACCTTTGGCCGGGGTCATGGCTATCTTCACGAACTGCCCGATCAGCAGGCGATGGCCGCGACCGTGGCGGTGCGGTCGATCAGGATCACTACGGCATCCGAGGTTGGCCCGGCACTGGATGCCGCCTGGGCGGTGTTCACGGGCGGGCGGCCCGGCCCCGTGCATATCGAGATCCCGCGGGATCTGCTGGACATAGCCGGGGCGCCTCTCGCCCCGCCCGTCATCACCGCGCCGCCG
>JBGSWJ010000571.1:0-2316 GCA_041752495.1 Rhodobacterales bacterium | reverse complement strand
CAGGCAAAGCGATCAACTGATTGAGACGATAGGGCCGCGACACACCCAGATTCGTGATCGGCTCGTCCGACAGAACGCCATTCGGGATTGTTATCAGCCGTCCGTCTGATGTCCTGATCCGGCTCGACCTTGGCCCCACATCAACGATCTTGCCATTCCCGCTGGCCGACTCGATCGTATCCCCTACGCGGAACGGCCGGTCCATCAGCAACACCAGCCCGCCCAGCAGGTTCTCCAGCGTCGTCCGCGCCGCCAGCGCCACCCCGATCCCGCCCACACCAAGCGAAGTGATCAGCCCTGCCGCCGGAATGCCCAGCCGGCTCAGACCAAAGACGACCGCCGCCCCGACCACCAGAACCCCGACGATCTTGCCGATCAGCCGCATCAGATGCGCATGCAGCACCTCGTCAGGCGCCCGTTCCGACCCGATGGCAAGCTCGGTGCAGATCATGGTCAGCGACCACGCCAGCCACGCCCCCGCCACAATCATCGCCACATCGCGGATCAGTGTCGTCAGCAGCGCAATGTTGCCCTGCACGTTCAACTCATCCGCAACGACGACGTAGTAGACAGCAAACGTCCCGGCCAGAAACGCAGGCCCCGACAGCCGCGCCAGTGCCGCCAAGCCTTCGGACCAATCCGGCAACCGCCGGACCACAAACCGCAGCCAGCTGACATTCAGCCAGATCAGCAAGACCAGCAACACCGCCGCCACGACCAATTTCCAAACGGGCGTTTCAAAGAACACCGCCTTGAAGGGGCGCGGGATCATTTCGACCAAACCCACGGGGAACAGCGGCCCCGTCGCCTGAATCAGCACCTCGCTCAGCTGGGGGTATTCCGTCGTACGCCGCAAAGGCTCGTGGATGATCTGCTCCTGAAACCCGCGCAGACGGGTGATGATCTCGGGCGGAACGACAAAGATCTCGGAATCAAGCCCGCTATCCTTCCGCACCAGCGCGATCTCGGTCCCCGGAACGGTCCACCGGTCGGCAATCGTGTTCGTTCCCGTCGGATCCCCCGGCCCCGACATGATATCGTCCTGCGGCAGCCGGTTCAGGATGTCGATCAGATGCGTCGCCGCCTCGCCGCCGATCTTGTCATGAAACGCCGGAGGAAACCCGCTCAGGTCAAAAAAGCCGCGCAACACGTCCATCTGGCCGTACAAAGCCCGCGCGTTGTCATAGCTGTGATCCGCCCGGTAGGCCGTATAGGCCTGTTCGAATTCATCTGCCTCGGCCAGAAACGACGTCATCCAGTCCTTCGGACTGGACTTGTCCGGCGCGGCAAGGGGCGATGTCTCCTGCGCCCCGACCGCCCCGGCAAGCCACATCACCCAAACGCCCGCAAAGACAAGCGAAAGGGCCCACCGCAAGGCCAAGACCATGATCTTCATCCCGTTTCAGACACGACCGCGCAGGCAGAATTCCTGTATTGCGCCGCGTTAGCGCAGTTTCCGGAACCTGTCACGCCCCGGTTGCGCCCGAAGGCAGCCCCACAGTCAGGCGCGTTGCCACAACCACGCGCCATCCGCGCCCATCCGGCGCACCGCCCGTCCCGTCTGGTGCAGGTGGTTCAGATGCCCCACCGCCTCGGCCAGAGCCAGCCCGAATTCGCCCTCGCCGATCTGCCGCTGATAAAGCGTCATGAACGTCTCGGTCGCCCGCATCGGCTGGGACAGGGCGGCCTCCAGCCGGTCCAGCGTCACATGGTGATTGCCGATCATCTGCCGCAGCCGGAACGGCAGGCCGGTAAAGGGCAGCTTATGCCCCGGCAACACAAACTGATCCGCCCGCGCAAAGGCCGAAAGCCTTTCGCAGGCTTCCAGCCATTCCGCCACCGGGTCCGCCTCGGGCTCGGTCGCATAGACGCCAAGGTTCGGGCTGATCCCCGGCAGGAACTGGTCCCCGCCGATCACCAGTGCGTCGTCCCGGCTCCAGAACGTCGCATGTTCCGGCGCATGGCCATTGCCCATCCGCACATCCCAGGTCCGCCCGCCCATGCGGATCACCGCGCCTTCAGTCAGCCGTGAATAGCCCAGCGGCAGCATCGCCACGCAATCCATGAAATTGAACGGACGCCGCCCCGCCCATTCGGCCAGCATCGCCGCCGAAACGCCGTTCCGCCGGTAAAAGTCCACCGCCTCCGGCGGATGCTCGGGATGTTCGACCGCCGTCATCATCCGCGCCATCAGCCAGGCCGTGCGCGGCATGACAAGCTCGGCCCCCCGCGCCACGAAATCGGCAGCAAGGCCCACATGGTCGGGATGGTGATGCGTGACGACGACCCGCCGTACCGGACGGCCCTCCAGCGGCC
>JBGSWJ010000570.1:0-5908 GCA_041752495.1 Rhodobacterales bacterium | reverse complement strand
GGCGGCGCTGCGGCCCGGGGGCGTTTGCGCGGTCGCGGGGGCGATTGCGGGGCCGGTGGTCGAGATGGATTTGCGGCGGGTCTATCTGGATGACCTGACCATTCTGGGCTGCACACATCAGCCGCCCGAAGTTTTTGCCCGGCTTGTCGGGCTGATCAATGAAGGCCGGGTGCGGCCCCTGATTTCCCGCACCTATCCGCTGCGCGAGATTGCCGCCGCGCAGGCGGATTTCCTGACCAAACGCTTGCCCGGCAAACTTGTCCTCATTCCTCCGGAGACCCTTCCATGACCCTACCCACTCAGGCCCGCGTCGTCATCATCGGCGGCGGTGTCGTCGGCTGTTCCGTGGCCTATCACCTGACCAAGCTGGGCTGGCAGGATGTGGTTCTGCTCGAGCGAAAGCAGCTGACCAGCGGGACGACATGGCATGCGGCGGGGCTGATCGCGCAGTTGCGGGCGACGGCGAACATGACGCGGTTGGCCAAGTATTCACAGGAGCTTTACGGGAGCCTTGAGGCCGAGACCGGGGTCGCCACGGGGTTCAAGCGGGTGGGGTCGATCACGGCGGCACTGACGGCGGAGCGGCTGGAGGAGATCACGCGGCTGGCGGCGATGGCGCGGGCGTTCGGGGTCGAGGTTGGCGAGATTTCCACGAAGGAAGTGGGGGAGCGGTATCCGCATCTGAACCTCGAAGGGGTGACGGGTGGCGTCTATGTGCCCAAGGACGGGCAGGGCGATCCGACGGGGATTGCGCTGGCGCTGGCCAAGGGGGCGCGGATGCGCGGGGCGGTGATTGCCGAGCGGACGAAGGTCACCGGGATCACGCGGGCGGGCAGCCGTGTGACGGGGGTTGATTGGGAGACGGCGGAGGAGCGGGGCCATATCGCCTGCGACATGATCGTGAACTGTGCGGGCATGTGGGGCCGGGATGTTGGGCTGATGGCGGGGGTCAATGTGCCCCTGCAGGCCTGCGAGCATTTCTATATCGTGTCGGAGCCTATCGCAGGGCTGGGGCCCCTGCCCGTTCTGCGGGTGCCGGATGAATGCGCCTATTACAAGCAGGACGCAGGCAAGATGATGCTGGGCGCGTTCGAGCCAGTGTCAAAGCCATGGGCGATGGGCGGAATCCCCGAGGGGTTCGAGTTTGACCAGTTGCCCGAGGATTTCGACCATTTCGAGCCGATTTTGGCGGCGGCGGTGAACCGGATGCCGATGCTGGCCACGGCGGGGATTCATACGTTCTTTAACGGGCCCGAAAGTTTTACGCCCGACAACGCCTATCACCTGGGGCTGGCGCCGGGGATGGACAATGTCTGGGTCGCGGCGGGGTTCAATTCGATCGGGATTCAGTCGGCCGGGGGGGCCGGGATGGCGCTGGCCGCGTGGATGGATACGGGGGAGAAACCGTTTGATTTGGGCGATGTGAACATCGCGCGGATGCAGCCGTTTCAGGGGAACAAGCAATATCTGGGCGCGCGTGTGACCGAGGCGCTGGGGCTGCTCTATGCCGACCATTTCCCCTATCGGCAGAAGGCCACGGCGCGGGGGATCAGGCGGACGCCGTTCCATGCGCAGCTTGAGGCGCGGGGGGCGGTGTTTGGGGAATTGGCCGGGTGGGAACGGGCGAACTGGTATGCGCGGCCGGGGCAGGAGAAGGAATACCGCTATTCGTGGAAGCGGCAGAATTTCTTTGAGAATGTCCGGGATGAGCTGATGGCCGTCCGGACCGGGGTTGGCATGTATGACATGTCGTCCTTTGGCAAGCTGCGGGTCGAGGGGCGGGATGCCGAGGCGTTCCTGAACCGGGTTTGCGGGGCGGATATGGCGGTGCAGGTGGGCAAGATCGTCTATACGCAGTTCCTCAATTCCCAAGGCGGGATCGAGGCGGATGTGACGGTGACGCGGCTGTCCGAGACGGCGTTTCTGGTGGTCACGCCTGCGGCGACGCGGCTCGCGGACGAGACATGGATGCGGCGGCATCTGGGCGACCGCCAAGTCGTCATCACCGATGTGACGGCTGGCGAAGGCGTGCTGGCCGTGATGGGGCCAAAGGCGCGGGAGGTGATGCAGGCGGTATCGCCCAACGATTTCTCGAACGCCGCCAATCCCTTCGGGACGATGCAGGAGATCGAATTGGGCATGGGTCTCGCCCGGGTGCATCGGGTGTCTTATGTGGGCGAGTTGGGGTGGGAGGTTTATGTCAGCGCCGACATGGCGACCCATGCGTTCGAGACTTTGTGGGAGGCGGGGCAGGCCCATGGGCTGAAGCTGTGCGGGATGCACATGATGGACTGCGCCCGGATCGAAAAGGCGTTCCGGCATTTCGGCCATGACATCACGTCCGAGGATCATGTGCTTGAGGCGGGGCTGGGTTTTGCCGTAGGCATGGGGAAGGCCGATTTCATCGGGCGCGAGGCCGTGCTGCGCAAAAAGGAAGCCGGGCTGGAGAAGCGGATGGTGCAGTTCCGGCTAACCGATCCGGAGCCTTTGCTGTATCATAACGAGCCTATGCTGCGGGACGGGCAGATCGTGGGGCATCTGTCGTCGGGGGCCTATGGTCATTTTCTGGGCGGTGCGATTGGCATGGGGTACGTGCCATGCAAGGGCGAGACGGCGGACGATCTGTTGCGGAGTGCGTGGGAAATCGACGTGGCCGGACAAAGGGTTGAGGCCGTGGCGGCGGTCAGGCCGATGTATGATCCGAAGGGGGAGAGGGTGCGGGGGTAGCGTCTGGTTTCTTTTAAAACGCGGCCCAATTCGGCCAATTTCGAAAGCGGCTATGCGAATCGGCGCTGCAGGAGCAGTCTTGCCCCAAAATTTTCAGGGGGGATTTGGGATGACGCCTGCAGAGCACGGTTTGCCGAATGATCCGCGTCGCGCCGTGATGTGCGGCGCAGATCGCCTGACATGGCGCCTTGGGCCATGGACCGCCCTTTTCTTCGGGGTTGGCGTGATTGTCGTGCCAGCGAAAGTGGCGGCCTTTGGGCTGAGTGCGGACGGCACGGAGATCATCAATAACGGCCAGATTTGCGAGAAGGAGCTTCTTGGTGTCCGCTACGATACGTTGAGCAAGGAAGGCACCTCAACAAACAACGGCTCGTTTCCAAAGGGATCGCCCGTCTGGGTGACGGATTACATCGTCACCTGCCCGAATGAGTCACCTGTCAATGTCAGTTTGTGGCAGTTCGAGAATTCCGAAGGTGACGCGTTCGGGAAATTCGTTCCGTTCCTGTCCGCGGCAGAACAGGCGCTCTACACGACCGACATGGCGACAGACCCTTATCTAGTCGGCTACTCACCGGCAGGGGATGAATACAGCAACCCCTATCACGCCTTTCGCTATAACATGGAAACCGAAGAGATGCTGGACCTGAGCGCCGCACGGCCTGATGAGTCTTCGGTCGCGCGCGGGGTCAGCAACGACGGGGCGGTTGTTGTCGGCTGGTTCAAATCCACGCCGGACGCCTCGCAACTGGCGTTTCGCTGGACCGAAGCCACGGGCCTTGTGTCTCTCGGCGGGTTGACCCCTGACGGGTATTCGCTGGCCTATGACGTCAGCCTTGATGGCAAGGTCATCGTGGGCGAGGCGTCTTCGGTGCCCCCAGCGCCGGGGGAGTTCAGTCATGGCACAGCGTTCCGCTGGACCGAAGCGGACGGCATGGTCGATTTGGGTGGTCTGGAGCCAGGCCGGTTTTCGTCGGCCGAGGCGACCAACGGCGACGGTTCTGTCGTCGTCGGCATCGCCTCGACTGCTTTGGGGGGCCGGGCTTTCCGGTGGGAAAGCGGGATCATGACCGATCTGGGAACAGTTGGCAGCGATACCCAATCGATGGCCACGTCGGTCAGCGCCGACGGGTCTGTTGTCGTCGGCATCTCTTCGGACGACTTCATTACGGATGGAGGCAGTTCCATCCAGTATAGCGATGCCTCGCACGCGTTCCGCTGGACAGCAGCCACTGACACGCAGGACCTGAATGTGTTGGCAGCCGATGCGGGCGTTGACATGGACGGGATCACGATGATCAGCGCGACCTATGTCTCGGCCGATGGCACGCTGATCTCGGGCGCGGCGTTTACGCCGGAATCGCCAGACGAACGGACCGCCTATGTCCTGCGGTACGAGGATGAGACGACGGGTGCGGACGGTATTTCGGCGGGTTTTGAAGACCTGACGCTGAGTGCGACCGATGGCGGCGGCGGGACCGGCGGCGGCGGTAGCGTGGATACCTTCACCGAGACGCAGGCGATGGCGTCGCTTGACGCGGCGAGCCTGTCGCTTGGCACGGCGGCGGGGCAGAACGGTGCGATGGTTGCGATTGCTTTGGACCAATATGCGTCCTGGGCGACGCCGCAGGACTTTGGGCTGGCGGGCTTTGCCACGACGGGCGGTGTGGGCAGCGGTGTTCGGGGGTTCGCTGAACTGACCGACGGGGTGACTCTGTATGGCGGGATTGCCTTTGCCCAGCCGGATTTCGGCGATGTCAGTTTTGGTTCCCAAACGCTGGGGGCTTTGGCGCTTCGCTACGACACGACCGGGATCGTGGCAAGCGGAGCAGGCGGCACGAGTTTTGTTGAAGTGATCGGGTCGATGGGACGGATCGATGATCTGACACTTGTTCGGCCCTATGCGACGGGGGATGGGACGGCGACCGGGATCGGTCAGACACAGGGTGAGTTGAGCACACTGGGGCTGCGGGCCGGCGTGCTGAACCCGGTCGGAGTTGGTGAGGTGCTGGGGATCGCGGCCAGCATCAGCAAAGAATGGCTGTCCACGGATGCCTTTGCCGAAGCAGCGACGCCCAGCAACCCGTTTCCGGCGAACTATGCCGCAAGCACGTCCAGCTGGTTGGTTGCATCGGTCGAGGCGCAATGGGTACGGTCCATCACGCCAGCGATGGAGCTGACGGTCACGGCAGGCTGGAATCACGCATTTGCGGCCGATGGCGGGCTGACGGCGGACTTTACGGGGATTGGGTCGGTGACCGGTTCTGGCGCGGGTGCTGTGAACTGGGTCGATTTTGGTGGCGGTTTGACCTACGCGGTTGCTGACAAGACTGATCTGAGCCTGTTTGTCGGCGGGACATTTGGTGCTGATGATGTGACGCCGCAAGCCTATGGCGGTCTTGCTGTGACGTTCCTTTTCTGAGAGCCGATATCACCGTAATGACCGGACAGCTCTGTGGCGCGGTCAGGCCGAAGTATGATCCGAAGGGGGAGCGGCCCAAGGCGTGACAGCCGGGCCGATCTTGACGGAGGGCTTTTGAAGGTCGCACTTGCAGGCCTGAGCTTGCATGGCCTGAGGGGCGAATTGCAGTAGGATTCTAAAGTCAGGCCGGGGTTCAACCGGCTGCAAATTGGGGTTGTCTGAAATGAAGCTTCATCGTGTTACGGAAACGCTTGATGTGAATGACGCCGATCTTTCCGGGTCGACGTTTAATGACGCCAATCTGTCGGGAACATCATTCAACCAGATCAATTTCTCCGGTGCGCGCTTTAACGATAGCAACATGTCGGGCTGGCATGTGAACGACGTGAATCTTTCGGGATCGACCTTTCAGAATCTGAACCTTTCCGGTGCCACGATTACGCATTGCAGGCTGACTGGAGTCACGATCGACGGGATTTCTCTTGAAGAAATGATCGAGTTCTACCGGCAATCCAAGGCCGGGCAGCCGGGTTGATTTGTTCGAAAAGGGCGCGGGCGCCTGATTTCAGGCGACTGTGATTCCTGTGGGAGCGAGATGCGTGCGAGCACGCACCCTGCGGGGAGGGCAACCGGCGTGGGGCCGGTTGCCTTGGCCCTGTCAGGGGCAGGGCGGGTAGTTCTGGAAACCGCAGTAGGGCGGCGGGCCGTTGGGGTTGTCGGAGTAACCGCCGTTCCCGTAGGTGGTTGCGGCGACGGCGGCGG
>JBGSWJ010000569.1:0-3184 GCA_041752495.1 Rhodobacterales bacterium | reverse complement strand
AGGGCAGCCCGGCGCAGCAGACGACCGAATTTGACGCGGATGAGCCGCATTGGAGCGCGGGGCTGATGATCGTGGGGCCTGCGGTGCCGTCTATGGCGGACGGGACGAATCCGCTGGCCGCACTGGGGACACCCGAAGGGCAGCGCTGGCTCGCCCGGTTCATGGGCGAGGATGTGGCGAAATATGGCACGGTCCTGAAAGCCTATGAGGCACACCCGGCGATCACGGTTCTGGCCACGGCAGACCCGGCGCACCGGATCGATTTTGGCGATCTGGCCAAGTTGTTCGCCGTCTGGGAACAGCCGGTCTGGGGCGACAAGGGGCATCCGATCCTGATTCTGGGCCCCGACGGGATGCGACTGCGCCTGCGGCACGGGACGGCCCGGGCCGATCACATGGAACGGTTCATTGATCTGGCCCTTGATATCGGGCGGATGCACTAGGTCCGATCAGGGCCAGGCTGCCCCGGGGCCTGGATCAGGCGACCCCGGCGGCCTTTGCGGCGATCTGTTCGGCCAAAGCCTCGGTCCGTTCGACCATCATGACGACGAGGTCCGAGAGTTCGGCAGGGATCACTTCCACCTCGACCGGGACTTCGACGGCGACCTCGACCCGTTCCACCACGGTTTTCACCTGTTCGGCGGCGGTCAGGCGGGCGGCCATTTCGGCCAGTTGCGCCTCAGCATCCTTCAGACGTTCCTCAAGACCTGCTGTCTTATCGGCCAAGAGAAGGCCCGACATGAGGAGCATCCGCGCCTCGGGCATGCGGCCGATCTGGGAGGAGAGCGAGTTGGCCTCGGTATCCAGAAGATGTGCGGCAGAACGCAGGAACGGCTCTTCGCCTTCCTGACAGGCCACTTCAAAGCTGCGGCCCCCGATCATGATCTCGACTTGCGGCATCAGCGCGGCTCCTCGATCACCGGTTTCAGTTCGTTCAGGATGGCCGTCACCTCGGCCAGATCGGCAGCGCGGGTGGCGCGAAGGGCCTCGATCTCGGCCATCATGGCGCGGTTGACGAGTTCGGGTTCGGCCACGTTGTCGGCCATCTTGGCGCGAAGCTGGCCCGCCAGATCACGCAGGTCGGCGTTCGATTCGCGCAGGCGCTGCAGGTCGCGGTCAAGGTCGGCAAGCTGGCTGCGCTGGGTGGCGATCTGCGCTTCGAGTGCGGCAAGTTGGCTGTCCTGTCGGGATTTCAGGACGCGGATGCGTTCTTCAAGCTGGGCGTTGGCGGTCTTTTCCTCGGCCACCTGATCCTGCAGGGCGCGGACCACGGCGGGGTCGATGGCGTCGGGCGGGTTCACCGGGATCGGCTGGAGCGCATCGAGCCCCTTGCCGATGCGGTCGAGCGCGTATTCGATGCGCGTCCTGATGTCGGTGATCTCGTTCATTCGCCCGTCCCGTCTTTGGCCCAGTCTGCGGCCCTGCTCTGTCCGGATATGGCACCGGAGCCTAGTTGCGGTTTGCGTTCCGTTTGGCCCCGTCCTGAACCCGTCCCGCCTCTTGCGGTGTTCTGCGGGTCCGTCAGCCGGGCGGAAAGCGAATCGCGCCTTGTGGCGTTCAGACTATGCCATGATCCCCTGCCCCGCAAATGCAGGCAGTCCTTGCGGATGAAAGGCTTAGATGCCGTGCTTGATCTTGGGGCCTTGCCTGCTATGCAGGCGGCAGATTCGTGCCTGTTACAATAAGGACCAGAGCCCTTGGATATCGCCGCCCTGCGCGCCGCGCACCCCGATCACTGGATGCTTGCTGCTGCGATCCGCACACTGACGCTTGACGCTGTTGCGGCCGCCAATTCCGGCCATTCCGGCATGCCGATGGGCATGGCCGATGTGGCGACCGTGCTGTTCCAGAACCACCTGCGGTTTGACCCCAAGGCACCGCACTGGCCGGACCGGGACCGGTTCATCCTGTCGGCAGGACATGGGTCGATGCTGCTTTATTCGCTCATGTACCTGACGGGGTACGAGGATATCACGCTCCAGCAGATCAAGGACTTCCGGCAGTGGGGGTCCAAGACCGCGGGTCATCCAGAGTATGGCCATGCGGCGGGGATCGAGACGACGACCGGGCCTTTGGGCCAGGGGATTGCCAATTCCGTTGGGTTTGCCATCGCCGAGGAATCGCTGCGCGCCCATTTCGGATCGGGCGTAGTGAACCATTTCACCTATGTGATCGCGGGCGACGGCTGTCTGATGGAGGGCGTGAGCCAGGAGGCCATCGGGCTGGCCGGGATGCAGCAACTGGGGCATCTGATTGTTCTTTTCGACGACAACAACATCACAATCGACGGCACGGTCGATATTGCCGACGTGACCGACCAGCCTGCGCGCTTTGCGGCGTCGGGCTGGCATGTGCAGGCGATTGACGGGCATGATCCGGTGGCGATCAATGCGGCGATCCGGGCGGCCAAAGCCGATCCCCGGCCGTCGATGATCGCCTGCAAGACGCATATCGCGCTGGGGTCTTCGGCGCAGGACACGTCCAAGGGGCATGGCGCGCTGACCGATGCCAAGCTGATGGCCGATACCAAGGCCGCCTATGGCTGGCCCTATGCCGCGTTCGAAATCCCCGCCGATGTCAAAACGCGCTGGGAAGCGATGGGGGCCAAGGGTGCCGCCGCGCGGGCCGAGTGGGAAGCGGCCTTTGCCCGCCTGCCCAAGGGCAAGCAGGAGGCGTTCAACCGGGCGCTGGCCCTGGACGCGCCCAAGGCGCTGGCCGGCAAGATCCGGGCGCTGAAGAAATCCGTGTCCGAGAAGGCACCCAAGGTGGCGACGCGGAAGTCGTCCGAGATGGTGCTTGAGGTCGTCAATCCGGTCATGCACGAGACTTTGGGCGGGTCGGCGGATCTGACCGGGTCGAACAATACCAAGACCGCCGATCTGGGCGTGTTTTCGCCAAAGAACCGCAAGGGCCGGTATATCCATTACGGCGTGCGCGAACATGGGATGGCCGCGGCGATGAACGGGATGGCGCTTCATGGCGGCATCCGGCCCTATGGCGGGACGTTCATGTGCTTTACCGACTATGCGCGCGGCGCGATGCGTCTGTCGGCGCTGATGGGGATTCCGGTCGTCTATGTAATGACGCATGATTCCATCGGTCTGGGCGAGGACGGGCCGACGCACCAGCCGGTCGAACATCTGGCCATGTTGCGGGCGACACCGAATGTGCATGTCTTCCGCCC
>JBGSWJ010000568.1:0-8037 GCA_041752495.1 Rhodobacterales bacterium | reverse complement strand
GATATCGTGACCGAGGTCGGCGACCGCGCCGAAGCCATCCTGCGCGGCGTCGATGCCCTGGGCCCTGGCGACGCGCTCCTCATCTGCGGCAAGGGGCACGAGACAGGCCAGATCGTCGGACAGGACGTCTTCCCGTTTGACGATGTTGAACAGGCCAGCATCTCGGTCGCGGCGCTCGAGGGCCGGATATGACCGCCCTCTGGACCTCGGCTGACGCCGTCGCCGCCACGGGCGGCAAATCAACCTGCGAATGGCAGGCAGGCGGCGTGTCCATCGACACCCGCACGATCCAGCCCGGCGATCTCTTCGTCGCCCTCAAGGCCGCCCGCGATGGCCACGAATTCGTGGCACAGGCCCTGGCCAAAGGTGCCGCCGCCGCCCTCGTCACTCATATCCCCGAAGGAGTGGCCCCCGACGCGCCCCTCCTGATCGTTCCTGACGTGCAATTGGCACTCGAAGCCTTGGGCCGTGCCGCCCGCGCCCGCACCAAAGCCCGCATTGCCGCCATCACTGGCTCGGTCGGCAAGACCTCGACCAAAGACATGCTCCGCGCTGTCCTGTCCCGTCAGGGCCGCACCCACGCAGCCGAGGCCAGCTACAACAACCACTGGGGCGTGCCCCTGACGCTCGCCCGGATGCCCGCCGACACCGAATATGCCGTCTTTGAAATCGGCATGAACCATCCCGGAGAAATCGCCCCCCTTGCCCGCATGGCCCGCCCCCATGTCGTCATGGTCACGACCGTCGGCGCGGCCCATCTCGAAGCTTTCGACAGCATCGACGGGATCGCGCATGAAAAGGGCTCCATCTGTGCCGGGCTGGAACCGAACGGCACTGCTGTCCTGAACGGTGACCTGTCAAACAGTTGGATTCTCCTCGACCACGCGAAACAGGCCAACGCCCGCTCCATCACCTTCGGCACCAAATCCACCAACCACCACCGCCTGACAGATATCCGCGTCCGCGATGGCGCGACCGTGGGGCAGGGCAGGGCATGGCGCACCCCCTTCTTCCTCAAGGTCTCGACCGAGGGCAAACATTTCGCCGTCAATGCGCTGGGCGTCGTCGCCGTGGCACATGCGATGGGCGCCGACCGCACCCGCGCCCTGATGACGCTGGCCGAATGGTCCCCCCCGGCAGGCCGTGGCACGCGCGAGGCGCTGATCCTCTCCGGCGGGCAGGAAGGCGAAACGCTCGACCTGATCGACGACGCCTTCAACGCCAACCCCTCTTCCCTCGCCGCCTCCCTTGCCGTCCTTGCCGCTACAACGCCTCAGAACGGCATCGGCCGTGTAGGCCGGGGCCGCCGCATCGCCATCCTTGGCGACATGCTCGAACTCGGGCCGCAGGAAATGGCGATGCATGCCGCCATGGCCGACGATCCCTCCATGTCAGCCGTCAATCTTGTCCATTGCGTCGGCCCCCGCATGAAAGCCCTCCATGAAGCGCTCGACCCCACCCAGCGCGGCCGCTGGGCTGCCACGCCCGAAGACATCATCCCGCATCTGCCCCGCGTGATCGACGCAGGCGATGTCGTGCTGGTCAAGGGCTCCAAAGGCAGCCGCGTATCCGTCGTCGTTGACGCCATCCGCAAATTGGGGCAACGAGCCCCGACCCAAGATCAAGAGGTCTGAAGACACATGCTCTATTGGCTCACGGCGCTGTCCGACGGCGGAGACTTCTTCAACCTCTTCCGCTATATCACCTTCCGCGCTGGCGGGGCCTTCATGACGGCCCTCATCTTCGGCTTCCTCTTTGGCAAACCGCTCATCAACGTCCTGCGCCGCAAGCAGGGCAAGGGCCAGCCAATCCGCACCGACGGCCCGCAAAGCCATTTCGCCAAGGCGGGCACCCCCACCATGGGCGGCCTTCTCATCGTCGGCGCCCTCCTGACCTCGACGCTCCTCTGGGCCCGTCTCGACAACCCTTTCGTCTGGATAGTCCTTTTCGTGACGCTGGCCTTTGCCGGTCTCGGCTTTGCCGATGACTACGCCAAAGTCACCAAACAGAACACCGATGGCGTTTCAGGCCGCATCCGCCTGCTTGTGGGCTTTATCGTTGCCGCCATCGCAGGCTATGCCTCGGCCTATTTCCACCCGGCCGACCTGTCAAACCAGCTGGCAGTGCCTGTGCTCAAGGACGTGCTCCTGAACCTTGGCATCTTCTTTGTCCCCTTCGCGATGATCGTGATCGTAGGCGCAGCCAATGCGGTCAACCTGACCGATGGCCTTGACGGCCTTGCCGTCATGCCCGTGATGATCGCAGCAGGCACCTTCGGCATCATCGCCTATTTCGTCGGCCGCGTGGACTTTGCCGAAAGCCTCGGCCTCCACTACGTCCCCGAATCCGGCGAACTCCTCGTCTTCTGCGCGGGTCTCATCGGCGGCGGCCTCGGCTTCCTGTGGTACAACGCCCCCCCGGCCGCCGTCTTCATGGGCGACACCGGCTCCCTCGCCCTCGGCGGAGCCCTGGGTGCCATCGCCGTCGCCACCAAACACGAAATCGTCCTCGCCATCGTCGGCGGCCTTTTCGTGGTCGAGGCGCTCTCGGTCATCATTCAGGTCGCCTATTACAAACGCACTGGCAAACGCGTCTTCCTGATGGCCCCGATCCATCACCATTACGAGAAAAAGGGCTGGTCCGAACCCCAGATCGTGATCCGCTTCTGGATCGTGGCCCTCATCCTCGCGATGATCGGTCTCTCCACCCTCAAGGTCCGCTGACGACCCGAGCTTGCAGGCCATCCCGGCCCCAACTCTCCGATTGCATTTCGAAACACATCAAGATGATGTGTTTCGAAATGACAGGAGGTTCGGGTCCATGGCCCATCGCGTTCTTATCCTTGGCGCCGGGTTCGGCGGGCTGGAATTGTCCACCACCTTGTCCGAATCCCTTGGTGATGCCGTCGCCGTCACACTGATCGACCGCGCCGACAGCTTTGTCTTCGGCTATTCCAAGCTCGACCTGATGTTTGGCCGCAGCACCGCCGCCGCCGTCCGCAATCCCTATGCCGATTTCGTCAAACCCGGCGTCCGCCTGCTCCGCGAAACCGTGACCGGGATCGACGCCGCCGCCCGCCGCGTGACAACCGATGCAGGGTCGCATGACTGCGACACCCTCGTCATCGCGCTGGGCGCCGATTACGACGTCTCTGGCACACCGGGTGTCGTGCTGGGTCGCAACGAATTCTACTCGGTCGCCGGGGCCGCCCATCTGGCGACCGTCCTGCCGGGCTTTAACGGCGGCGATGTGGTCGTCGGCGTCTGCGGCGCCCTCTACAAATGCCCGCCCGCGCCCGCCGAATGTGCCCTGATGATGCACGACTACGTGGCTGCCCGTGGCCTGACCGCTTCCACCCGCATCACGGTCGTCAACCCCTTGCCCTCGCCCGTGCCGCCCTCTCCCGACACATCCAAGGCGATCCTTGCGGCCTTTGCCGACCGTGGTATCACCTTCATCCCCAACACCCGCGTCGTCTCGACCGATGAAACCGCCCGGACCGTGACGCTGTCCGACGGCAATGTCCTGCCCTGCGACCTTTTCCTTGGCGTCCCGCGCAACCGCGCCGCCGATGTTGTCGTGAAATCCGGCCTGACCGATAACGACTGGGTCACCGTCGACCCCTACACGCTCGCCACCAAATTCGAAGGCGTCTATGCCGTGGGCGACCTTGCCGCCACCGGCGTCCCCAAGGCCGGCGTCTATGCCGAAGGTGCGGCCCGCGCCGTTGCTGCCAACATCATCTCCCGCCTCCGCAACGAACCTGAAACCGCCCGCAACCCGGGTGCGGGGTCCTGCTTCATCGAAATCGGTGCGAACAAGATCGCCCGGGTGGACGTCGATTTCCTCTCTGGCCCCAAACCCTTCGGCACCTTCCACGGCGCGTCCGAAGACATGCGCCGCGACAAGGAACATTTCGGGGCCAGCCGCCGCGCAAGGTGGTTTGGCCGCTGACCGGGCGTCCCAACCGGTCTGACGCCTCCTCCTGTCGCCCTCCGCTGACTGCGGGGGGCCGTTCACAAAGCCCCGGCCCGCCCCCTGCGCCCTTGCCCGAACGCGGCCGCCTTGGTCAGCCCAAGCTGTCCACCCAAGAAGATTCCTCCTGACAGCACGTCCCCGCCATGTCAGTATGACCTCCACCCCGATACTCCCTCAAGGACCAGCACCCCATGGCCTCCCTACCCACGCTCCTCGCCTTCCTGACCGCCGCGCTCGTGTTCGCCCTTACACCCGGCCCCGCCATGCTCTACGCCGCCGCCCGCACTTTGGCCGGGGGCCGCGCCGCCGGGTTCAAAGCGGCACTCGGCATCGCGCTGGGCGGTTTCGTTCATGTCATTCTCGCCGCGGCTGGCCTCTCCATCCTCTTCCACGCCGTCCCGCCGCTCTATCTGGCGATGAAACTCATCGGTGCCGCCTACCTCATCTGGCTCGGTATCGGCATGATCCGCGCCAAAGTCAGCACCGAAACTGCCCTCCCGACCGCGCCCTCCTCGACCGGCTTTGCCGCCCTGCGTCAAAGCATGCTCGTCGAAATCCTGAACCCCAAGACCGCCATCTTCTTCGTGGCCTTCCTGCCCCAGTTCGTTGACGCAAACGCCGCTCTCCCGCTTTGGACGCAACTGACCATCCTCGGCACCGTCGTCGTGGGCCTCTTCTGCCTTGGCGACCTGATCGCCATACTCTTTGCCGGGGCCGTCGCCAAACGCATCTCGGAAAGCCCCCGCATGGGCCAGCGACTGTCGCAAGCCGGCGGCGTCATCCTCATCGCCCTCGGCCTCCGCCTCGCCGCCGAACGCGCCTGATCCGGGCCGGCAAACGCCTTTCCCGCTTAGCGTTGCACGTCCGACCAGAATTCGCACCGCCCGACAAGAAACCCTGCTAGCCTTGTCCAACCGGGCAGGGGGGCAGACCACTTGGTCACAATCGTTCAGATCGAATCGAAAGAGGATTGCGCCGCCGTCAAGGCCCTCGTCCTTGAATTCGTGGCTTGGGCCGCCACACAAGACCCCGACGCCGACAGCGCCCCGACTTTCGCCAATCTCGAAGCCGAACTCGACGCCCTCCCCGGCATCTACGGCCCGCCAACCGGAGCCTTCCTTCTGGCCCGATCAGGCGATTCGCCCGCCGGCTGCGTTGCCTACCGCGAGGTGAACGCCGTCACCGTCGAACTCAAGCGCATGTATGTCCGCCCGGATCAGCGCGGCAACGGCGTGGGTCAGTCTCTTGTCGCAGACCTGATCGAACGCGCCCGTGCACAGGGGCGCAAACAGATCGTGCTCGACAGCTACCACACCATGACCGGAGCGCACAAAATCTACCGCGCGCTCGGCTTCCGCGACGTCGACCCGCCCGAAGACTTTCCCGCCACATACCACGGCCGCGTCATCTTCATGGAACTGGACCTTTGAGCCCTCAATACTCGTTGGCTCCCTTGCCCGCGATAATCTTGCCCCGGAACTTTTCGATGCGCGCCACCCGCGTGGCCGAGGTCTTGGCCGAACTCAGTGCGATCACATAGCTCTTCTGCCGCCCCGGCGTGAGCAAATGGAACGCCTCTGCCAGATCGGGGTCCGAATCCATCGCCTCAACCAGCTCGTCCGGCAACTCGATTTCCCGCTCCACCTTGGGCGCGACGAGCCCCTTTTCGGCATAGCCCATCGCTTCAGCCAGATAGGCGCTGATCACCGCCTCCTTCTCTTGCACCTCTTCGTTGCGGGTGAACCGGATGCAGTCCGCATTCTGCGTATTCGGCCCCTGCCGCTCCAGCACCCCCTCCGGGTCCGTCATCAGCGCCGGGTTGAAGAAGGTCAGTCGGAAATCCTCCCGGAACGCACCAAAGATGGCCACGTTCCGCCCCGCATGCATGTAACAGGGATGCCCCCATTTCACGACCTCTTCCAGCCCGGCACCACGACAGATGCTCCGCAGATCGGCCAGGCCATCTGCCCATCTCCTTGTGGAGCAGTCGGCAGTCTCAAACCGCTCACACCGCCCGCAGCCCTTCGTGAAGTAGTCCTCAATCTCGGTAATCACGCCACTCTCCCGCCCGATCCAGCGCCGCCCGATCCAAGGCTGCGCCCATTCTCCTGCCCCGTCAACCAGGCAACCCCCGACCGCGACTTCAGGAGCGTATCCACAAACCCGCCAAACTCCCAACCTCGCACCCGACCCGTCCTCCTTCCCCATGTCGGCGTTCTCGCGCCGGCCCATATCCTGCGCCCTGTCCCGACTCAGGAAAGCCAGCCGGCCACTTCCCGCCCCAACTCTCCCGCCTGCCCGTGACTTGCACATCCCGCGTTCTCCTTTGACCTGCGCCCGCTCGCCTTCACCTCCGACCTCGCGCGTCACTCCCATTTGCCCCACTTCCCTCGGCCCCCCCGGATCGCACCCTTCATCCGGTACTCGCGGCAACGGCTGACCACCCGGATTGTCTGCCCCTGCAGAAAGCAACCGTCGTTGCCAATCTTCCTGACCGGTCCACTTGTCTTGAGCAACACTTTCCGTCCCGCCCAAAGAGCCCACACTCCCGTCTTGTTCAAGCCACCCGCGCATGATCGCGCCAACCGACCTTGCCCAAATCCTGTGCCTCTGGCATCCTCCCTCGAACCCGGCAAAGGACCGCCGGCCCATGTCCAGGTTCTCTCGCCGGCTGCACAATCACGTCCTTCAGCCTCGCCCGCGACGCCGCTGTTGCCAAACCGCGCGCCACGCCTTTCAGCCCCCCAACTCTCGCCGTCACAACGGCAGTTGCTCGCTCAAGCCAACCCCTGAAGCCTGATCGCCCCAGACCACATCAACGCCCCGGTTTCACACCCAAAGGCCCCCATGACCACTCCCATCAAAGCCACCCATTCCATGATTGCCGCCATGTCCCCCGCCCTCGGGCCCGGCACATGGGTCTTCTGCACGACCAGCGTCCAAGCCTTCACCCACCCCGAGGCCATAGCCACCTTCGCCGAGGACGAAGGCACCTCCCTGATCCTTCCCCAGACCACCGCCCGCGCCTTGGGCTTCCCCGCAGACCTGCCGATGGCCTGCATCACCCTGACCGTCTACTCGGCCCTGGACGGCATCGGCCTCACGGCCGCTGTGGCATCGGCACTGGCGCAGGCCGGCATCCCCTGCAACATGGTCGCGGCCTTCCACCACGACCACGTCTTCGTCCCCGCCGACAGGGCGCAAGACGCCCTCGCCATCCTGACCAAACATGCTGCCTCTGCCTGACGCGACCCCGCGCCGTTTCGTCATTTCCGGTTGCTCCGGCGGTGGCAAATCAACCCTGATCGCCGCCCTTGCCGGGCGCGGCTTCCAGACCTTCCCCGAACCCGGCCGCATCATCGTCAAAGAAGAAATGGCCACCGGCGGCTCTGCCCTCCCGTGGAAAGATACGACCGCCTTTGCCACCCGCGCCATCGCCATGTCGCTCGCCAATTGGCGGGCGTCCGGCCCCGGCCTCTCCTTCCATGACCGCTGCTTCATTGACCAACTGTCGTGGTTTGCATCCACGGGCACAGAACTCCCGCCGGACAACAGTGAGATCGCCGTCACCCATCGCTTTGAAACAACGGTCTTCCTTGTCCCGCCCTGGCCCGACCTTTATCAGTCGGACGACGAACGCCGCCATGATCTCGCCGCCGCGATCCGGGAATACGAGGCACTCCGGCACTTCTATCCATCCTGCGGTTACACCATCACCGAACTTCCCCGGACCAAGGTCGCCGAAAGGGTCAGCTTCATCCTCGCCCGCACCACGGCGACGACATATGACCTTCCCTGACTCTTACTTCGCCTGTTCTTCTGGCCCCCAATTTCCTCGGGGGGAGGCAGCCCCTTCGGCCCCCGGGGGGGCAGACAGCTCCCCGTCCGCTCCCGCCATCAGCACTACCATCCCCCGCTTGCAGCAGACACCCAAACCGGAAATATGACCCCGTCCACTGGGGAGAGCGTGCAATGATTCCGGTCAAGGGTGTCGAAGGTCAGACTATCGCCGTGCTGGGCCTCGGCCGGTCGGGCAAGGCCACGGCCCGGGCGCTGGCC
>JBGSWJ010000567.1:0-2682 GCA_041752495.1 Rhodobacterales bacterium | reverse complement strand
CATGCGCGACCCCGAACGCGTGGCGGGCAGCTTTCCCATCATGCTCTCGGGCGGCATGCGCCAGCGCGTCCTGATCGCGATGGCGCTTCTGTCCGAACCGCGCCTCCTGATCGCCGACGAACCCGGCACCGCGCTCGACGTGACGACCCAAGCGCAGATCCTGAAACTGCTGCGTGATCTGGTCGAGGCGCAGGGGCTGGCGCTCCTCATGATCACCCACAACCTTGGCGTGGTGCGCGAAACCTCGAACTACGTCTATGTCATGAATAAGGGCGAGATCGTGGAAGAAGGCCCGACCGCTGCCCTTTTCGCCGAACCCCGCCAGCAATACACCCGCGACCTGATCGCCGCCGTGCCGCGCCTGACCGGACGGGTGGCCCCATGACCGCAGCACTTGAAATCCGTGATCTGGTCAAGACTTACCCGGTCCGCAACGCCTTTGGCCGCGTCTCTGGCGCGGTTCGGGCGGTCGATGGTGTGTCCTTCACCATCCCTTCGGGTGGCGTCTATGGGCTGGCAGGCGAATCCGGGTCGGGCAAATCCACCATAGCCCGGATGATCATGGGCCTGACCGCGCCCGACAGCGGCGATATCCTGATCGATGGCGTCTCGGTCCTCGGCCAGGGCGAACGCGCCAAGGTGCAGATGGTGTTCCAGAACCCCGGCGCCTCGCTCAACCCGCGCCGCACGGTCGGCCAGTCGATCAAGGTGCCACTCGTCGCCCACGCCTATCAGGGCGACCGCAAGGGACGGATCGGCGACCTGCTCGACATGGTCCAGCTTCCCCGCCACTTTGCGGACCGGTATCCCCACGAACTCTCGGGCGGACAGAAACAGCGGGTGGCGATTGCCCGCGCGCTGGCCGTGTCGCCCCGCCTTCTGGTGCTCGACGAACCCACCTCGGCCCTCGACGTCTCTGTGCAGGCCAAAGTCATTGACCTTCTCGAAGAACTCGGGCGGCAGCTTGGCCTCACCTACCTCTTCATCAGCCACGACCTCTCGCTCATGCGCAACTTCGCGCAAACGGTCGGCGTCCTCTACCTTGGCAAGATCGTGGAAACCGGCCCCGTGGACCGCGTCTTTGAACGCCCCGAACATGATTACACGCGCCTCCTCCTCGCCTCGGTCCCCGTGATCTCGGCCGAGGAAGCTGCGATGCGCCCCGTGATCCCGCTGATAAACGGCGAAATGCCCACAGCCGAAGATTTGATGGCCCTGCGCGCAGGGTTGAACGCAAAGGAAACTGCAAGATGATCCGTATCGGAATCGATGTCGGCGGCACCAATACCGATGCCGTATTGATGGATGGCAAGACGGTTGTGGCCGGGGTCAAGGCGCCCACATCGGCGGATGTCATGACAGGCGTGGTGCAGGCGCTCCGCGACGTGCTCGCTGCGGCGAAAACGACGGCGGACAAGGTCGACGTGGTCATGATCGGGACCACCCATTTCACCAACGCCGTGGTCCAGCGCCGCGATCTGGCCCCGGTGGCCGCCGTCCGCCTTTGCCTGCCAGCCACGGCCAGCCTGCCGCCGATGGTCGACTGGCCCGAGGATCTGCGCGACGTTCTGGGCAACCACTGGTATCTGGCCCATGGTGGCAACGAATTCGACGGCCGCGTCATCTCCAAGCTGGACGAGGCCGAACTCCTTGGCATCGCCGCCGATATCCGCGCCAAGGGGATCAAGTCCATCGCGATCACCTCGGTCTTTTCCCCGGTCTCGTCCGAGTTCGAAAAGCAGGCCGGAGAGATCATGGCCAAGGCACTCCCCGACACGCACATCACCCTATCCGCCGATATCGGCCGCATCGGCCTTCTTGAACGCGAAAACGCGGCGATCATGAACGCCTGCCTCCGCGACCTGTCGCGCCATGTGGTCGAAGCGTTCCGGGGTGCGCTGGCCGATGTTGGCTTTACCGGGCGGTTCTACCTGACCCAGAACGACGGCACGCTGATGGACGCGGCTTTTGCCGAACGCTTCCCCGTCCTGACCTTCGCCTCGGGCCCCACAAACTCGATGCGCGGGGCGGCGTTCCTGTCGGGCGTAGCTGATGCCATCGTCGTCGATATCGGCGGCACGACCTCTGACGTCGGCTCCCTGCAAAAAGGCTTCCCCCGTCAGGCCACCGTCGCGGTCGAGGTGGGCGGCGTCCGCACCAACTTCCGGATGCCTGACGTCTTCTCCATCGGCCTTGGCGGCGGCTCTCTTGTCGTCGACGGCCCTGACGGGGTCACCGTCGGCCCGCGTTCGGTCGGCTACCGTATCGTGACCGAGGCGCTCCTCTTCGGCGGCTCCACCCTCACCACCTCGGATATCATCGTGGCCGATGGTGGCGCGGACCTTGGCGACAAGGCCAAGGTCGCCCATCTGGACAAGGCGCTGATCCGCCGCGCCCGCGACCGGATCGCCTTCATGCTCGAAGACTGCGTCGAACGCGCCCGGATCAGCGCAGAACCCCTTCCGGTGATCGTCGTGGGCGGCGGGTCGATCCTTGTCGAAGGGCCGATTGCCGGGCTGGAACTGATCCTGCCCAACCATTTCGCCGTGGCCAACGCCGTGGGCGCCGCGATCGCGCAGGTCTCGGGCGAGGTTGATCGCGTCTATGCGCTGGCCGAAATGACCCGCGATGCCGCGCTCGACGATGCCAAACGGCAGGCGACCGATGCCGCCGTCGCCGCAG
>JBGSWJ010000566.1:0-8391 GCA_041752495.1 Rhodobacterales bacterium | reverse complement strand
GATCCGGGGGCCGCTGCGCCTGAACGGCGGGCCGCTGGGCACTGACCGGCTGGCCCCGGCGCTGGGGGCGGATACGGACCGGATCAGACAGGAATTGGCCCCGCGCAAGGCTGCGCTGGGATAGGACGGCCCCGCACTTTGCGGGGAACATGATAAACCAAGGGAGGACGACAATGACATCCAAGACCGCAAGGACCCTGACGCTTGGCGTGGCGATTGCCGCGCTGACGGCGGGGCTCGCCTCGGCGCAGGACTACGGCAGCTTTCCGGGCTATACGCTGCGGGTCAAGCTGATCGGCGGGGCGCAGTATGAACCGCTCTACGCCACCATCGCCGAATGGGAGGCCGCGACCGGCGCGAAGGTGGAGATCCTGAGCCGCAAGAACCACTTCGAGCTGGACCGCGAGATCAAGCAGGACATCGCCGCCGGCACGCTTGACTGGTGCGTGGGGTCCAACCACACGTCCTTTGCGCCGCAATACGGCGACATCTACATGGACCTCAACGAGATCGTCCCCGGGGATGTTCGCGCCGGCTTCACACCCCTTCTGCTCGAGCATTCGACCGTCGACGGCCGCCTTGTGCAACTGCCGCGCCATTCGGACGTGTCCAACCTGTTCTACCAGAAGTCGCTCTATGAGGATGAGGCCAACAAGACCGCCTTCGAGGCAGAATACGGCTATCCGCTGGCCCCGCCGGAGACCTGGTCGCAGGTCGCTGATCAGGCCAAGTTCTTTGCCAACCCGCCCGATTTCTACGGCTTCCAGTACGTGGGCAAGGACGAGGCTGTCACGGGGCGGTTCTATGAATTGCTTGTCGCCAATGGTGGCGCGATGTTCGACGAGAACTGGAACCCCACGTTCAACTCGCCCGCAGGGGTCGAGGCGCTGAGCTTCTTCGTTGACCTTTACAACGCGGGTGCAGTGCCGGCGGGCGTGCCGAACTATCTTTGGGACGATACCGGCCTTGGCTTTGGCTCGGGCACAGTGGCGATGGACCTCGACTGGGGTGGATGGTCGGCCTATTTCAATGATCCCGCCAACTCGAAAGTCGCGGGCAACGTGGGCGTGATCCGCGCACCGGCGGGATCGGCGGGCATCCGCACCGGCTGGTCGGGCAGCCACAGTTTCTCGATCACGGAAAGCTGTGACAACAAGGAAGCGGCGGCCAGCTTTGTCATGTTCCTGACGAGCCCCGAACGCCAGATCGTCGAGGCCCGGAACGGGATGCTGCCGACCCGGACGGCCGTCTGGGATACCGCGATGGAAGAGTTCAACGCGGCCGGAAATACCTACATGGCCGAGGTCTTTTCGACCTTCCGCACCTCGATGGCCGAAGACGCGTTTACCCCGCCGTTGATCCCCGAGTGGATCGAGGTGTCGAACGTCCTTTGGCCGGAATTGCAGGCCGCCATCGTCGGTGACAAGACGGCACAGGAGGCGCTGGACACCGCCGCCGCAGCCGCAGCCGAGATCATGACGGACGCGGGTTACAACTGACCTGACTATCCGGGGGCGGTGACTGTTGCCGCCCCCGGGGCTCTGCCCCGGACCCCGAGGTATTTGAGCAACAGAGAAGCTGAAAGGGGCGTCTTCCCTTTCGTGATGCCCGTCGATTTGCCTTTTGCAGAAAGCGCCGATGACCCGAATCCTCACCACCCGCAGGGTCCAGTGGACACCGCTTCTGCTGCTGATGCCGGCCATCGTGACGATGCTGTTCGTCGTGGCTCTGCCGCTGGTGTTTTCGCTCTGGGCCTCACTCACACCTTACAAGCTGACCAAGCCGGACACGCTGTTCGAATTTATCGGGCTGCGCAATTATGCGCGACTGTTCCAGGACTGGGATTTCTGGATCGTCTTTGGCCGCACGATCCTGTTCCTGACCATCGCGCTGAATGTTGAATTCTTGCTGGGCCTTGGCATCGCGCTTCTGATCGCAAAGATCACTTGGGGTCAGCGGACGCTGCGGACCATCATGATGTTTCCGATGATGTTTTCGCCCATCCTCGTGGGCTTCCAGTTCAAGTTCATCTTCAACGACAACATCGGCATCCTGAACAACGCGCTGCAATCGCTCGGCTGGACGGATCAGGCGATCCCCTGGCTTGTGGACGGGCGGCTGGCCATGTTTTCGATCATCTTTGCCGAAGTATGGATGAGCACGTCGGTCTTTGCCATCCTTCTGCTGGCGGGCCTTTTCGCCATGCCCCGCGACCCGATCGAGGCCGCGCGCGTGGATGGCTGCAATCCCTGGCAGGTGTTCCGCCACATCACGCTGCCCTTCATCATGCCCTTTGCCTATATCGCGATGACGATCCGGTCGCTGGACGTGGCGCGGGCCTATGATATCGTGGCGGTGATGACCGACGGCGGGCCGGCGGGGCGGACCGAGCTTTTGTGGACGCTGATCGCGCGGACGGCCTATGAGGATGCCAAGATGGGTCAGGCCAATGCGATGGCCTATGTCTCGACCATGCTCTCGATCCTGTTCACTTACTACTTCTACCAGAAACTCATGGCTGCGCGCCGGTATATGGGAGGTGTGCAATGACCGCCCCGCAGATACCGCTGAAAAAGCGGGTGCAGGCCGTGGCTCTGTGGCTGACCACCTTTGTCCTTATGGTCATCATGTGCGTGCCGGGTCTTTGGGTTGTACTTTCGGCCTTTCGCCCCAACCGCGAGATTCTGGCCAAACCGCCGGTCTGGATTCCGACCGAACTGACCCTGTCGAACTTTGGCAAGATCTTTGGCATCGGCAGCGAACAGGTGGCGATCCCGGTCACGTCCTATTTCGTCAATTCCATGGTGATTGCCCTGACATCGACGGTGATCGCGCTGATTATCGGCATGGCGGGCGGCTATGCCTTTGCGCGCTACCGGTTCCGCTTCAAGGGCGGGGTGTTCCTTGGCCTCATGCTGTTCCGCGCCGTACCGGGCATTGCCCTGTCCCTGCCCATTTTCATGATGTGGAGCCGTCTGGGCCTGATCGACACCAAAATGGGCCTCATCATTATCTATGTGTCGCTGAACGTCCCCTTCACGATCTGGCTCATCGACGGCTTTTTCCGACAGATCCCGATGAGCCTGTCCGAGGCCGCGCAGGTCGATGGCTGCACCCGCTGGCAGGCCTTCTGGAAAATCGAGTTTCCGCTGGCCCGGTCAGGGATCGCGGCGGCTGGCGTCTTCGCCTTCCTGACCTCGTGGAACGAGTTCGCGCTGGCCAGCCAGCTCACCCGGTCAACCGACAGCAAGACGCTGCCGGTGGGCCTTATGGACTTTACCGCGCAATTCACCATCGATTGGGCGGGCATGTGCGCGATGGCCGTCATCATCATCGTTCCGGCGCTGATCATGACATTCCTTGTGCAGAAACATCTGATCGCCGGGCTGACCTTCGGCGGAGTAAAGGGCTGACATGGCGGGCATCACGCTTTCAGGGGTGGAAAAGCACTATGGCGCGCAGCGCGTGGTGCACGGGATCAATCTGGATATCGCGCATCAGGAATTCGTGGTCCTTGTCGGCCCGTCGGGCTGTGGCAAGTCCACGACACTGCGCATGATCGCGGGGCTGGAAGAGATCACCGGGGGCGAAGTCAGGATCGGGCAGACCGTCGTCAATGACCTGCCGCCGCGCAAGCGCAACATCTCGATGGTGTTCCAGAACTACGCCCTTTATCCGCATATGGATGTGCGCGAGAATCTGGGTTTCGGCCTCAGGATTGCGGGCCAGCCGTCTGCCGTCGTGGCCGAACGCGTGGCCGAGGCGGCGGCGATCCTGGGCCTGACTGACCTTCTCGACCGAACCCCG
The DNA here is from genome assembly GCA_041752495.1 of Rhodobacterales bacterium. Lineage (GTDB taxonomy): Bacteria > Pseudomonadota > Alphaproteobacteria > Rhodobacterales > Rhodobacteraceae > JAPLPE01. The sequence continues at coordinate 4,584 of JBGSWJ010000566.1, read as the reverse complement.
GCCGAACTGTCCGGCGGCCAGCGGCAGCGCGTGGCGATGGGCCGCGCCATCGTGCGCCATCCCGATGCCTTCCTGTTTGACGAACCGCTCTCGAACCTTGACGCGAAATTGCGCGGGCAGATGCGGGCCGAGATCAAGAAGCTGCACCAGAAGGTGCGCACGACCATCGTCTATGTCACCCATGATCAGGTCGAGGCGATGACGCTGGCCGACCGGATCGTCGTGATGAAGGACGGGCGGATCGAGCAGGTGGGCACACCGATGGAAGTGTTCAACAATCCGGTGAATACCTTTGTGGCCACCTTCATCGGCTCTCCGCCGATGAATCTGCTGCCCGGCACGATCCGCGATAGCGCGGTCGTGCTGGCCGATAACAGTGCTGTCCCCGTGCCCGCCCGGCTGCGCGGCCGGGCGGCCGAAGGGCAGCGCGTGATCCTGGGCATCCGGCCTGATGACATCAGCCCCGCCGGCCACGGTCTTGGCACCGTTGCCGAGGCGACTGACCTGACGCTGACCGTCGCGCTGGCCGAGCCCCTTGGCATGGAAAGCCTGATCTACACATCCGTCGCGGGGCAAGAGGTGCAGGCCAAGCTCTATGGTCCCCGTATCGTCCAGCCTGGAGAGGTGCTGCCCTTCCGCCTTGCTTTGGAACGTGCGCATCTGTTCGATGCTGAAACCACCCGCTCGCTCGAGGTCTGACATGGCGATCATCCGGCATATTGACATCCGCATGGTCGATCTGGCGCCGAAAGTGCGGCGGACGGATGCGATCCAGTCCTTCGTCAGCCAGGAAACCCCCATCGTCACGATCACGGAGTCCGACGGGGCGAAGGGCACCGGCTATTCCTATACCATCGGGACCGGCGGCCCGGCGGTCATTTCACTGATCCGCGATACGCTCGCACCGCGCCTGATCGGGCGCGAGGCGGAAGAGATCGAGGGGATCTGGCGCGATCTCCTGTTTGTCACCCACGCCACGGCAGTGGGCGCGATCACCTCTCTCGCGCTCGCCGCCATCGACACGGCGCTCTGGGATCTGCGCTGCCGCCGCGCGGGCGTGCCGCTCTGGCGCATGGCGGGCGGGGCGAAGGAGTCGGTCGCCGTCTATTCGACCGAAGGCGGCTGGCTTCATATCGAGAAGGAGGCGCTGGTCGCTGACGCGCTGGCCGTTCAGGCGGCGGGGTTCTCTGGCTCCAAGGTCAAGATCGGGAAGCCACATCTGGCCGAGGACTCCGCCCGCCTTTCAGCCGTCCGCGCGGCCGTGGGCGACAGTTTCCACCTTTTTGTCGATGCAAATCAGGGCTTTACCCTACATCAGGCGATGATGCGCGCCGACATGCTGGCCACGCATGGCATCGGCTGGTTCGAGGAACCACTGCCCGCCGATGACGTGGGCGCGCACGCCCACCTCGCCCGCCATTCCCGCGTGCCCATTGCCGTGGGCGAAAGCCTTTATTCCGCCAGCCAGTTCAAGGACTACCTTGTTCAGGGCGCGGCGCAGATCGTGCAGGTCGATGCCGCGCGGATCGGCGGGATTACCCCCTGGCTCAAGGTCGCGCATCTGGCCGAGGCGTTCAACCTGTCGGTCTGCCCGCATTTCCTGATGGAACTGCACGTGAGCCTTGTCACCGCCGTGCCGAACGGCTGGATGCTGGAATACATCCCGCAGCTTGACGCCATCACCACCTCGCGCCTTGATCTGCGGGCGGGGCGGGCGCATCCGCCCATGACACCGGGGCTGGGCATCGACTGGGACTGGGACGCGATCCACGCCCAGACGGTCGAAGGCAGCCATGCAACCATCAAGGGAGACTAGACGATGAAGCGGTACGGCAGCGTCATCAAGGTGCGGGAAGAGCACAAGGCGGAATACAAACGGCTTCACGCGGCCGTCTGGCCGGGCGTGCTGGCGAAGATCAGCGATTGCAACATCCGCAACTACTCGATTTTCCTCAAGGAACCGGAAAACCTGATGTTTGCCTATTTCGAATATCACGGCACCGATTACGCTGCCGACATGGCGAAGATGGCCGCCGACCCCGAAACCCAGCGCTGGTGGGCCGTGTGCATCCCATGCCAGGAACCGCTCGAGACGCGGAAAGACGGCGAATGGTGGGCCGACATGGAGGAAGTCTTCCACCATGGCTGACCTTCGCGTCTCTGTCCTTCAGGGCGTCTATACGTCGGTCATCCATGACGTGATGCGGGCGATGGGCCTGCGCAACTTCACCCTGCCGCCCCGGATCACGCCGCTCCAGCCAGAGATGGTGCTGACCGGCCCCGCCTTCACCATTGAAGGCCGGATCGACGAGACGGCGGATGCGCACCAGACGCTGCTTGACTGGACGGGGCTTTTGTCAAAGGCAAAGCCCGGCCATGTCTGGGTTTCCCAACCGCACAACCACCTTGTCGCGCAGATGGGCGAGCTTTCGGCCGAAACGCTGCACCGCAAGGGCGTGCTGGGCGCGGTGATGGACGGGGCGCTGCGGGATGCGAACTTTATCCTGCGGCTGGGGTTTCCCTGCTGGCGGACGCATCACACCCCGCGCGATGTGGTGGGCCTGTGGCGGCCGACGGGCACAGATGTTCCGGTGATGATCGGGGATTGCCTGATCCACCCCGGAGACTGGCTGCACGGCGACCGCGATGGCATGGTTGTCATCCCGGTTGACGTCCTTGACGAGGTGATCATCGGCGCCACCGAAGCGATGCAGACCGAAAGCATGGTCCGCCGCGCCATTCTGGACGGGATGGACCCGCAGGTGGCCTATCTCAAGCATGGCAAGTTCTGATGACCGACCCGCGCCTCCTCCTCCTCCACCCCACCGACAACGTGCTGGTCCTGCGCGACCAGATCGCAGCTGGCGAACTGATCGTGGTTGAGGGTGAGAAGGTCCGCATCCAGATTGCCCTTGGCCTTGGCCACAAGCTGGCCCGCCGGCCGATCGCAGCAGGCGAAAAGGTGTTGAAATATGGCGCCCCCATCGGATCGGCGACTACTGCGATCGCCGCCGGCGACCATGTGCATACCCACAACCTGAAAAGCGATTACACCGCCACGCATCTGCGCGGCGGCGCGCGAGTGGGAGAAGAAGCATGATGCGCGGCTGGCTTCGGTCCGACGGGCGCAAGGGAATCCGCAACATCGTTGCGGTGGCCTATCTAGTGGAATGCGCCCACCATGTCGCCCGCCAGATCGCGGGTGTCGATCCGGCGCTGGCCCATGTCATCGGCTTTCCCGGCTGTTTCCCCAACCCCTATGCCCAGAGGATGATGGAGCGTTTGTGCACCCATCCCAATGTGGGGGCTGTCCTTCTGGTATCGCTTGGCTGCGAAAGCTTTGACCGGGTCGCGCTGGAACGCGCCGTCCGTGCGACAGGCCGCCCGGTACAGACCGTGACGATCCAGAACGCGGGCGGCACAAGGGCCAGCATCGCCGCCGGGCAAGAATTCGTTCGCGCGCAGATCGCCGCACTTGCCGGACAAGAACCCGTGCCGATGTCCGTCGACGAACTGATCGTCGGCACCGTCTGCGGCGGGTCCGACGGGACCAGCGGCATCACCGGCAACCCCGCCGCCGGCATCGCGTTTGACAAACTCGTCGCCGCCGGGGCCGCTTGCATCTTCGAGGAGACCGGCGAACTCATCGGCTGCGAGGGCATCATGGCCGACCGTGCCGCAACGCCAGCCCTCGCAGCCGAACTGCGCGCGAGCGTGGAAAAGGCCGCACGCTACTATGCCACCCTCGGCTATGGCTCATTCGCGGCCGGGAATGCGGATGGCGGGCTGACGACGATCGAAGAGAAATCCCTCGGCGCCTACATGAAATCCGGCCAGAGCCGCATTTCGGGCCTGATCAAACCCGGCGACATCCCCCCGCGCGGCGGCCTCTACCTCATGGACGTGGTGCCGGACGGCGAGGTCCGCTTTGGATTTCCCAACATCAGCGACAATGCCGAAATCGTCGAGATGATGGCCTCGGGCGCACATTGCACGCTTTTCGTCACGGGCCGGGGGTCGGTCGTGGGATCGGCCATCGCCCCGGTGCTCAAGATCGCGGCCAACCCCCATATGTATCGCCGTCTTTCCGACGACATGGACGTGAACGCCGGCCGTGTGCTTGATGGAGAAGCGACGCTTGAGGAGGTCGGACAGGAGATTTTCGACCGGGTGATCGGCCTCGCCTCGGGCCGGCAAAGCAAGTCCGAGGAACTGGGCCATCAGGAATTCATCCTGACCTACAAGACATTCGAACCGATCGGCCCGGCCTGCCTGCCATCCTGACGCGGCGCGCGGGCCGACAGTGCGGGAGCCTCCGGCGGAGGTATTTGGGAAGACAAAGAAACGGGAGCCGGGGTGCCGGTTCTGATGGAGTGAGTGATGGGACGACTTGAGGGCAAGCGGGTGCTGGTGACGGCGGCGGGGCAGGGGATCGGGCGGGCTTCGGCGCTGATGATGGCGCGGGAGGGGGCCCGGGTTGTGGCAACGGATGTGAACGAGGCCACGCTGGCGGAACTGGCCGCTGAGGGGCTGGAGACTCGGGTGCTGAACGTACGCGATCCGGCCAGCATCGCGGCGGCGGTG
>JBGSWJ010000565.1:0-3745 GCA_041752495.1 Rhodobacterales bacterium | reverse complement strand
CGCAGCACCGGTCGAACCTCCTGCTCAAGATCGCGGACCGCATCGAAGCCGAGGCCGACGCCTTTGCAGCACTTGAGGCGATGAACTGCGGCAAACCGATTAATGCCGCCCGGAACGACGAAATCCCTGCCATCGTGGATTGCTTCCGCTACTTCGCCGGGGCCGTGCGCAACATGCACGGGGCTGTTGCGGGGGAATACCTGCCCGGCCACACCTCCATGATCCGCCGCGATGCGGTGGGCGTCGTGGCCTCCATCGCGCCGTGGAACTATCCGCTGATGATGCTGGCCTGGAAGCTCGCCCCGGCGCTGGCGGGTGGCAACACCGTGGTGCTCAAGCCGTCGGAACAGACGCCCTTGACCGCGCTCAAGATGGCGTCCGTTCTGGCTGATATCCTGCCCGAAGGGGTGGTCAACATCATCGTGGGGCAGGGCGGTTCGGTGGGCAATACGCTCATCAACCATCCCGGCGTCGATATGGTCTCGATCACCGGCGATATCGCGACGGGCAAAAAGGTGCTGCAGGCCGCGTCCAAAACGGTCAAGCGCACCCATCTTGAACTCGGCGGCAAGGCCCCGGTCATCGTGTTCGACGATGCCGATCTGGCGGCGGTTGTCGGCGGGATGCGCGCCTTTTCGTTCTATAACGCCGGGCAGGATTGCACTGCCGCCTGCCGGATCTATGCCGCGCCCAAGATCTATGACAACCTTGTCGCTGACCTCTCCGCCGCCGCTGCCTCGATCAGCTTTGGGAATGAGGATGACACGGTCAACGAGATGCCCCCGCTCATTTCGCTCCGCCAGCGCGATCGGGTGGCAAGCTTTGTCCAGCGCGCCTCGGAACTGAACCATGTGGAGGTCACGACCGGCGGCAGCACCGGCGACGGCCCCGGCTTTTTCTACAAACCCACCGTCATCGCGGGCGCGATGCAGGGGGATGAGATCGTCCAACGCGAGGTCTTTGGCCCCGTCGTATCCGTCACGCGCTTTACCGAAGCCGACGAAGCGGTGGCCTGGGCCAATGACAGCCAGTACGGTCTCGCGTCATCCGTCTGGACGCGCGATGTGGGCCGGGCGATGGATGTGGCCAGCCGCCTGCAATACGGCTGCACATGGGTGAACACGCATTTCATGCTCGTCAACGAAATGCCCCATGGCGGGCTGAAGCAGTCTGGCTATGGCAAGGACATGTCGATGTACGCGCTCGAAGACTACACCGCCGTCCGCCACGTGATGATCGCCCACTGATCCCTGACCTCCGTCACTCGGGGCCGCGCCAGACCTGCGGCCCCGCTTGACCAAACGGTCAGGCCGCAGGCCCAGCTGCCTTCACCTTTGTGGTTTTTGGTGCGTATCGTGTTGACACGGTCAACCGCTGCGCCCTTAGTTGAAGGCGGAAACAGGACCCCTGATGAAGCCCCGCCAGCGCCAGACCCGCATTCTTGACGTCGTCGCCCGTGATGGCGAGGCGACGGTGGAATCGCTTGCTGCGGCCTTTGACGTCTCTGCCGAAACCATCCGCCGCGACCTGTCACAACTGGCCACCAGCGGCGCGCTGCAAAAGGTCCATGGCGGGGCGCGGCGCCTGCGCCTTCATGCCGACGCGAGTTTTCAGGAACGCCTGTCCGAGGACGCAGATGCCAAACGCCTGATCGCACAGAAACTGGCCAGGATGATCGCCCCGGGCGATACACTGTTCATGGACACGGGCACCACGACGCTGTTCTGTGCCGAAGCCCTGGCCAATGTTCCCGATCTGACCGTCATCACCAATTCCGTCCGCATTGCGCAGGTCATGGCGCGGGGCGAACTTCCTGCGCGGGTGTTCCTCCTGGGTGGCGCCTACTCCCCCGACAATGCCGAAACGGCAGGGCCGATGGTGCTGGAGCAGGTTGCCCGGTTTCAGGCCGATCACGCCGTTCTGGCCGTCGCGGCCATCGACGCCGTTTCGGGCGCCACGAATTCAAACTTTGACGAGGCGCAGACGGCCCGCGCGATGATGGCCAATGCAACCAATACCATCGTCGTGGCGCAGGCCGCGAAACTTGGTCGCAAGGCCGCGTTCCGCATCTGCATGCTGGATGAAATCGACGTTCTGGTCTGCGATGATGTGCCCGGCGATGCCTTTCGCGCCGCACTCGATGCCGCCGGGGTCGAGGTCAGGTGATAACCTTCCAAGAACCAAGAATGTTCGAAAAGTATAAGAATGGCCCAAAAGATGGGGCAATAGACGCCAACAAGGTTGAAGAAAGATAACCAAATGCCCGCCAATCTGACGCTCGACAAGCTTGCCGCCCTTGTTTCCGAAGGGGTGATCGACACGGTTCTGACCTGTATCGTCGACATGCAGGGCCGCCTGATGGGCAAACGTTTCCACGCTGCCCATTTCGTCAACGGCGGCTATCACGAAACCCACGGTTGCAACTATCTGCTGGCCGTCGACATGGATATGACAACCGTCCCCGGCTACAAATCCTCAAACTGGGCGCAGGGCTATGGCGACTATGTCCACAAGCCTGATCTGTCCACGCTGCGCCTTGTCCCTTGGCTCCCCGGGACGGCGATGGTCATGTGCGACCTGCTGGACCACCACACGCACGAGGAAGTCCCCCACTCTCCCCGCGCCATCCTGAAACGTCAGGTCGCCCGCGCCAAGGCGATGGGATTCGACGCCATGATGGCGACCGAGCTTGAATTCTACCTGTTTGAACAGAACTTCGACGCCCTCCGCGACGCCCGTTATGACCGGATGACCCCGGTCGTGCGGTATAACAACGACTACGGCATCTTTGGGTCCACCAAGGAAGAAGAGGTCATGCGCGCCCTGCGCAACGGCCTCTACAACGCGGGTATCCCCGTCGAGAATTCAAAGGGCGAGGCCGAGGCGGGGCAGGAAGAGATCAACATCCGCTATTCCGACGCGCTCGACACCGCCGACATGCACACGATCACCAAGAACGCGACCAAGGAAATCGCGCATCTGGCGGGCAAGTCGGTGACCTTCATGGCCAAATACGCCACCGACCGCGCCGGATCGTCCAGCCACATCCACCAGTCGCTGTGGTCGGACGGCAAACCCGCCTTCATGGATGCCAGCGATCCGCATGGGATGAGCGCGGTGATGAAGCACTACCTCGCGGGCCTTCTCGCCCACGCGTCCGAGGTCACCTATTTCCTCGCCCCCTACATCAACAGCTACAAGCGTTTCACCGTCGGCATGTTCGCCCCCACCAAGGCCGTCTGGTCCACCGACAACCGCACGGCGGGCTACCGCGTCTGCGGCGCGAATACCAAGGGTGTGCGCGTCGAATGCCGCGTCGGCGGGGCCGACCTGAACCCCTACCTTGCCCTTGCCGCGCAACTGGCCGCAGGCCTCGACGGGATTGAACGCAAACTGGAGCTTGAGCCCGAAATGTCCGGCGATATGTATACCGCCGATGTCCGCCCGATCCCCCGCAACCTGCGCGAGGCGGCGGTGGCGCTGAATGAATCGGCCATGCTCCGCGCGGCGATGGGGGACGATGTGATCGACCACTACCATCACGCCGCACAATGGGAGATATCGGAGCAGGACCGCGTGGTGATGGACTGGGAGTTGATGCGCGGCTTTGAACGCGCCTGATCCCGTGATGACAGGGGCCTGATGGCCCGGAGGAAAGACAATGACGAATACAATCAAATGCATCTCGCCCGTGGACGGGCGGGTCTGGGCCGAACGGCCCGTGCTGTCGCCCGAGGCGGCCAGC
>JBGSWJ010000564.1:0-2114 GCA_041752495.1 Rhodobacterales bacterium | reverse complement strand
TGTCGTTGCCCGGATCACCATTGGCGACATTGCCGCCCACCGTGCCAAGATTGCGCACCTGCGGATCGGCGATCTGCAAGGCCGCCTCGTGCAGGATCGGCGCCGCCGTGGCAAGTTCGCTGGATGCCAGCAACTCGGCCTGGGTGGTCATCGCACCAATGCGAACCCGGTCACCCACGGAAATGCCCTTCAGCCCGCCGACATCCTGCAAATCCACAAGATGCGAAATATCAGTCATCCGCAGCTTCATCATCGGGATCAGGCTGTGCCCGCCAGCGACCACGCGAGCCTCTCCGTCATGCTCAGCGAGGATCTTGAGGGCCTCATCTACCGACTTGGGCCGGTAGTACTCGAATGCGCCGGTAATCATGCCGTCCTCCCCTTGGTGCAACCCAAACCGTCTTTCGGAAGACGATAGGTCGATGCGGACCCCGGGAATCCGGGAGGTCACCAAGTTGGGCCGGAATCTCACGAAACGCGTAATTTTTGCACGAACTGCGAAAATTGTCAGAAGCCAAGCGCGTCTTGCAAGGCTGTCATGCGATTTCGGCTTACCGGGACGCGGTCAATTCCCTGAGCGCCGGCCATCAGGCAGTAGCCGCGGTCCTTGGAGCGTTCATAGGCCGAGACCAGGGCGAGGTTGACAATCCAGCTTCGGTGCACCCGCATGAAGCCCGCGCTCTGCGTCAGGCGCTCATCTGCGGTAGAGATGGACCACGGACAGAACACCGGCCCATGGTCAAGATAGGCCGTGGTGTAGTGCCCCTCTGCGTGCAAGGCGTAGACCGATCCGACCGGTACGAAATTCGTGCGCCCGTCGCGCTCATAAGGCACCCTGAGAACGGGGTCAGGAACGCGAGCGATCGGTTCCCCGCCGGTTTGGCCAACCTGGACCTCTGCGATCCGTGCCGTTGCTGCAGCGGCAATCGGGGCGGGCCGGAAAGCCATGCCGGCCGGTTCTGCCGCAGCGTCAGTCCAGCCCCGAACGCTGAGAAAGTTGGCCCCCACCAGCATGAAGCCTCCGGAGATCACGAAAACGGCCAACATGACCATGATGGCGATCTGTGAATTGCCCAGTTGCGTGGATGAGGTCGGGACGACATCCCAAGCCAGGAACGCCGTCTGTGACATAGCCGTGAAATGGACAACGGTTACCGCTGCGCCAAAGACCAGGCTGGCCCACAATGTCCCAACCTCCCGCCGCTTGCCGAAGGCCAGCGCCATGGCCACGATGCCGAACAGGATCGAAAGCACCCCGGAAAGCACGATCCCGGCAACGGAAAACACCGGCGTGCAGCCCTGGATGGCGGTCATTCCCACATAATGCATCGCCGTGATGCCCATCCCGAGGATCGCGCCCGACAGGACAAGCATTGCTTTCGAGGGTTGCTTGAAATGCACGATCAGGAGAGCGAGGCCGGCCAGAAGGATTGCAATGAGGGCGGAAGCCAGGGTCTCGGAGACCTCGAAGTAGACCGGAATTCCAAAGCGCATGGCCAGGATTGCGACAAAGTGCATCGACCAGATCCCGCCACCGATGGCCAGCGATGCCAGAACGATGCGCAACTGCCGCGCCCCCAATGACAAGTTGGAAAGGTCGCGGGACAGTGTCAGGCCAGTGAAAGACGCCATCAGCGCAATCAGGAACGAGAGCGCCACCAACCAGAGGTCGTAGGAATAGACAAGCATGATCCGGACTATTGCTGGTTCCGGTCACATCGGCAAGCCGCTGGCACCCTTGCGCGCCAGCAATTCAGGGCCCGTGCCATCGAGTTCTCTTGCCGTCATTCCAGGCCCCACATCCGCCGCCATGGCGTACATGGTGTTGGCAGCGATGCTGCCGATCGCCTTCAGCCCAAACAGTCCATCGAGGCAGGTGATTGTCATCCCGGTCTCATCATTGGCGCCGCAGCGGTCAACAGGAGCCAACACCGGAAGGCAGGTTTGGCGCGAAACAAGGACTTCGCCCCGGCCGGAATGCTTCGGCTGGGTCAGCCGGCGGATCCCGGTGAAGCTGCCCTGCTGCAAGGTTCCGGCGCCGGGCGGCAGGCAAGGGCCGACCTCATCGCCAGCGTCCCCGGTTCAAGCGCTCGCCGATGCTCAAAGGCGTTTTC
>JBGSWJ010000563.1:0-2013 GCA_041752495.1 Rhodobacterales bacterium | reverse complement strand
CAATGCCCAGATCGTGGGCGAATGCGCCTCCGCGCTCGGCGTCTCCTGCGACTGGCTCCTCGGGCTTTCGGCCCGCCCCGAACGTGCCGCCGACCTCATCGCCGCCGCAATGTCGATGACCGAAGCCCCCCGCGCCCTCGTTGACGAACAGATCTTCGCCTGGCACCAAGAGGCCGCAGGCTACAAGATCCGCCATGTCCCCGCCGCCCTGCCCGATATGCTCAAGACGCCGGAAATGCTCCGCTGGGAGTACGAACCCTCGCTCGGCCGCACCACCGAACAGGCGATGAACGCAAGCCACGACCGCCTCACCTGGATGCGGCAAGGCCGGTCAGATTACGAAATGGCCATGCCCGTCCATGAACTGGGCAGCTTCGCCCGCGCCGAAGGCTACTATGCGGGTCTCTCCACCGACATCCGCCTCAAGCAGATCGACTTCTTCCTCGCGCTCCACGACCAGCTTTACCCCACCCTGCGCGTGGTCCTTTTCGACGCCCGCCGCCTCTACTCGGCCCCCGTCACCGTCTTCGGCCCGCTCCTCGCCGTGCTCTATCTTGGCCGCAACTACCTCGCCTCCCGCGACACCGAACGCATCCAGGCGATCAGCCGCCATTTCGACAATCTCGTCCGCGAAGCTGAAATCTCCGCCCGCGCCTTCCCGGCCCATCTCGAAAAACTGCGGCAAGAAATCCGCTGAAACGGCCCGCGTCACCCGCCTCGCGTCAACCGCTTCACATTCGCCCGAGTCTTGCGCCCCAAGGGCCGCATTGCCGCCATCGCGACCCGGTCCGGGCTCGCCCCGCGCATCGCGGCCAGCGACCCTGCCACCATCGCCCGGGCAAAGGCCGGGCCCTTCTCGGATACCATCCGTTCATTCTCGTCCGGATGCACCGGCCAAAGTCCCGCCATCCCCATGATCCGCAGCGTCATGACCGTCTGAGTCTCGGCCATCAGCGTCCAGAAGGCCATCGTGCTCCGCAGGAAGGAAGTCGTCATCATCGCCGGGTCCGATCCATGTGAGGGACGTTACCCCACACCTTGCGCCGCATTGCAGCATAAGCCCAGCGCCATCATGCCGCAACGCAGCATGACCCAGGGTCAAAGACCACCCATGACCTTCCCGTTGAACCCGTATACCATCCGCTCCCCGGCCAGCGGGATCAGCTTCACCTCGCGCCGCTGGCCCGGTTCAAACCGCACCGCCGTCCCGGCGGCAATATCCAGCCGCATCCCCCGCGTTGCCACGCGGTCAAACTCCAGCGCCGGATTGGTCTCCGCGAAATGGTAATGCGATCCCACCTGCACAGGCCGGTCGCCGGTATTGGCCACCATGACCACCACCTGCGCCCTCCCCTTGTTCAACTCGATCTGGCCCTCGGCCACGATCACTTCACCCGGAATCATGGACTGTCCCCTGTTACTTTGTTCTTCAAATACTCATCTTTCTTGTCACCGGATCGGCTCGTGCACCGTGACAAGCTTGGTCCCGTCCGGAAACGTCGCCTCGACCTGCACGTCATGGATCATCTCGGGCACGCCCTCCATGCACATATCCCGCGTCACCACATGGGCTCCTGCCACCATCATGTCGGCCACCGACCGCCCATCACGCGCGCCTTCCACCACGAAATCCGTGATGAGCGCGATCGCCTCGGGGTAATTCAGCTTCACACCACGCGCCAACCGCTTGCGGGCCACCTCGGCGGCCATCGCGATCAACAGCTTGTCCTTTTCGCGGGGGGTCAGTTGCATCGGTTCACAATCTCCAGACTTTGGGAAGTGCGGCGCCCGACAGGCGCTCGATCACGGGAATAAGCGACTGGCGCAGCACGAACCCGTCCTGCGCCAGAATCCGCACAAACAGAATACCCTCGCGCACAAGGCTTGCCCCAGCCGTGTCCGGCAGCATCTCCCGCACAGGCTCAAGAAAGGCCGCCGCATCCGGCCCGGCATAAATCAGCCCGGCCCAGGCCCGCGCCCCGCCCCCGATCCCTGCCCGCGCCATCAAAGCCG
>JBGSWJ010000562.1:0-3117 GCA_041752495.1 Rhodobacterales bacterium | reverse complement strand
GTCGGGGATCGTGCTTGCGCTGGAAAACGCGGGCCTTGCGACAGGTGGCTGGTCGCTTGACCGCCCCCGCCTGCCCGCGCCGCATCAGGTCGCCGCCGAATTCTATGAAACGACCATTCAGGAAGAGGTCTTTGGCCGGCGCGGTTTTGTCCAGTCGGGCGAGTTTTCCAAGAAATCGCTGATTTATCATGGCGGCGTCACCCTGTCGGCCACGCTGCTGGGCTTTGTCATCGGCACGGCGCTTGGCATCCTTTTGGCCGTGGGGATCGTGCATTCGAAAACGATGGACATGTCCGTCATGCCCTGGGCCATCGTCAGCCAGACCATCCCCATCATCGCCATCGCGCCGATGATCATCGTGGTGATGTATTCTGCAGGGATCCAGGGGATCCTCCCCAAGGCGGTGATCAGCGCCTATCTGTCCTTCTTTCCGGTCGTCGTGGGCATGGTAAAAGGGCTGCGCAGCCCCGACCAGATGCAGCTTGACCTTTTGCAGACCTATAACGCGAGCAAGTCGCAGGGCTTCTGGAAGTTGCGTCTGCCATCCTCGGTCCCCTATCTTTTTGCCTCGCTCAAGATCGGGATATCGGCCTCGCTCGTCGGGGCCATCGTAGGCGAACTGCCCACCGGGGCCGTCGCAGGCCTTGGCGCGCGGATGCTGGCCGGGTCCTACTATGGCCAGACGGCGCAGATCTGGGCCGCGTTATTCGCCGCCGCCATCCTGGCGGCCAGCCTCGTGGGCCTCATCTCGCTCATCGAACGGCGCACGCTGCGCCGGATGGGGGTCCAGCCATGATCGAGATCGCCGTCGCCCTGATCGTCTGGATCGCCTCATGGATGCTGAACGCGCAACTGGCCAACGGCCCGTCGTCCGGCACCACCGCCGTCCGCCTGCTCGTTCCGGCTATCTTTGGTGCGACGCTGATTGTCATCTGGGAACTCGTCGTGCGTGGCCTGAACGTGCCGCCCGTGATCCTGCCCGCACCCAGCCAGATCGGCGCGACCTTTGTCACCATGCTGCCCATCCTCTGGCAGGATTTCGTCCAGACCATCCTCAAGGGCGGCCTGTCGGGCTATGTCATCGGCTGCACGGCGGCGGTCCTTGTCGCGATCCTCGCCGACAGGTTCGATTTCCTGCGCCGGGGCCTTTTGCCCGTGGGCGGGTTCATGGCGGCGCTGCCCATCGTGGGCACCGCGCCGATCCTTGTCATGTGGTACGGCTTCGGCTGGCAGTCCAAGGCGGCGGTGGTCGTCATCATGGTCTTCTTCCCGATGCTCGTGAACACCGTGGCGGGCCTGCGCGACACATCGTCCATGCAGCGCGATCTGATGCGCACCTATGGAGCAACATGGTGGCAAACGCTGATCAAACTGCGCCTGCCCGCCGCCATGCCCTTCATCTTCAATGGGCTCAAGATTTCCACCACGCTCGCGCTGATCGGGGCCATTGTCGCCGAATTCTTCGGCTCGCCCACCGTGGGCCTTGGTTTCCGTATATCAACCTCGGTCGGGCAACTGGCGCTCGATGCCGTCTGGTCCGCCATCCTCGTTTCGGCACTGGCGGGCAGCGCATTCTATGGCATTGTGGCACTGATCGAACGCGGGGTGACTTTCTGGCACCCCTCGCAACGGACATGAAGAAGAAACGACCCGAGGCACAGACGACCGGGCATGAACGGGAAGAACGGATTTTGACACCAAGGAGGTCTGAACGATGAAAAAGATACTGATGTCCGCCACGCTGCTGGCCGGGTTTGCTGCCCCGGCCTTTGCGCAGGACGAGGTGCGTCTGCAACTGCAGTGGGTCACCCAGGCGCAGTTCGCGGGTTACTATGCGGCCCTCGATCAGGGATTCTATGAAGAAGAAAACCTTGCCGTGACGATCCTGCCCGGCGGCCCCGACATCGCCCCGCCGCAGGTTCTGGCCGGTGGCGGCGCTGACGTGATGCTGAACTGGATGCCGTCCGCTCTCGCCGCGCGCGAAGGCGGCCTGCCCGTCGTCAACATCGCCCAGCCGTTCGCCCGGTCGGGCCTGATGCTCACCTGCTGGAAGGACACGGGCATCACCGGTCCGGAGGATTTCAAGGGCAAGACGATCGGCGTCTGGTTCTTTGGCAACGAATATCCGTTCCTGTCGTGGATGAGCAAAGAGGGCATTTCGACCGAAGGCGGCCCCGATGGTGTGACGGTCCTCAAGCAGGGCTTCAACGTCGATCCGCTGCTGCAGCGTCAGGCCGACTGCATCTCGACCATGACCTACAACGAATACAATCAGGTGCTTGAAGCCGGGGTCAGCCCCGACGATCTGGTCACCTTCAAGTATGAGGACATGGGCGTTGCCACGCTGGAAGACGGAATCTACGCGCTGGAATCGAACCTCGCCGACCCCGCCTTTGCCGACAAGATGGTCCGCTTCGTGCGCGCCTCGATGAAGGGCTGGGAATGGGCCGGGGCCAACCCCGACGAAGCCGCGCAGATCATCATCGACTATGATGAAACCGGTGCCCAGACGATCGAGCATCAGCTCAGCATGATGACCGAAATCGCCAAGCTGACGGCCGGGTCCAACGGCGCGCTTGACGATGCGGCCTACCAGCGCACGGTCGACACGCTGCTGGCCGGTGGCTCTGACCCCGTGATCTCCAAGGCCCCGGAAGGCGCCTATACCCACGCGATCACCGACGCCGCCCTGCAGTAAACCCAAAGGCGCTGGCGCGGGTCCGTGATCCGCGCCAGCGCCGCCCCACTTCCGTGATCTGCCTTTCGGGCGGCAGGTCCGGTGCTGATCCCGTGGCCCTCGGCCACAGTCCCACGCCATAGACAGGTCCCATCGCCGGGCAGACCCCAAGGGGTTGTGGCATGATCTGGCCAATTCCAGGCAAGATATTTCCGTTGCCTTGACCATCCCGCGCGAAATGTGCTGGCTTTGCAGGACTTGTTAACTGCAGGGGCTTAGGCTGCTGTCCATTGTCGGTCGGAAAAAGGCGGGATGACTACGTGAACGCGACAGGCCCTGATCAAAGCTGGATTGCCGATGTCCTGTCCGGGATGGGCGGTTCCTGGGCGGCGGGTGGCCCGGTCGGGACGGCGGCCCCGTCAACCGTTGCGCGCCTGATG
>JBGSWJ010000561.1:0-4762 GCA_041752495.1 Rhodobacterales bacterium | reverse complement strand
TTCCGGCCTGACGGCCTCGGGCCTTGCGTGTTCCGGCCTGACGGCCTCGGGCCTTGCGTGTTCCGGCCTGACGGCCTCGGGCCTTGCGGGTTCCGGCCTGACGGCCTCGGGCCTTGCGAGTTCAGCCATTGCCCCCTCGGGTGCGGCCTGCGGCGGCGTTGCCGCCTGGCGCAATGCCGAAACCACCGGATCGGGATTGGGATTGGGCCGCTGCACTCCAGCACTGCCCCCCTCTGTCACAAGACGACGTATGGACGACAGCACGTCCTCGATATCGACGTTGGTTACCGGGTCGGACATTTTTGATCCTGCTTGGCCTCGGTCAGAAGTCTAGCGCGAAATCCCCCGTGAAACAACCGATGGGGCAGATTTGAATCAGTCACCTATAGCTTGCAGCACACGGTCCAGCGCCCGGCCCTGTTCTGACAGGGCCGTCGGCGCATCATCGACCAGGTTGTAATAGGCCGTCGGATCATAGATCTGCACGTTCAGATTCAGCGCCTCGGCCGTCAAAAGGCCCATCGTCGCCAGCAGCGAATAGCTGGCAAGCACTTCTTCGATCTGCGCCGAAATCTGGTTCGTGCGAGCGTCCAGCAGCTCCTGTTCCGCGTCAAGCACGTCCAGCGTCGTCCGTGCGCCCAGCGTGGCCTCTTCGCGGACGCCTTCAAAAGCCACGGTCGCCGCCCTGACCTGCCGGTCCGACGCTTCGAGCCGCGCCTTGGACGCCTCCAGATAGGAATAGGCGTTGCCCACATTCTGTTCGATCGTGCGCGCGGTCGTGATCAGCGCACCCCGTGACGCATCGCGATAGGCGATGAACTGGCGCACCTGACTTGACAGCCGCCCACCCTGATAGATCGGCCCCTGCACCTGCACGCCCAGCGTGGCGGACTGGTCAAACACCTCGTCAAGCCCGGCCCTTGCGGTCAGGCTGACCGTAGGGTTCATCGCGGCCTGCGCGCGCAGGATGTTGATCTCGGCGGCGCTGACCTGATGCTGGTCCTGCAAGAGGGCGGGATGGTTCTGCAACGCAATCGACTTGGCCTGTTCGACCGACTGGCTGATATTGGCCACCGCGACCGGCTGAAGATTGCTGGGCTCTCGCCCCACGGCGGCCTTGAACGCCTCAAGCGCCCGCACCAGCGCGCCCTGTTCAAACGCCAGATCGCTTCGCGCTCCGGCCAGCTGCGCCTCGGCCTGGGCCACGTCGGTCCGCGTCACCTCGCCCACCTCGAATCGGTCCCGCGCGGCGCGCAGTTCCTGCGTGATCAGCCGCACGTTGGCCTCGCGCACGTTCACAAGCTCATAGGATTGCAGCACATCCATATAGGCCTGCACGATCGCCAGCAGCACCTGCTGTTCGATCTGCAACAGGCCATAGCGGGTGGCAAGAACGGTTTCCTTTTGTGAATCAATGGCATAGCGCGTCAGTCCGCCATCATACAGCGTCAGCGACGCCGACAGGAACAGGTTGGCGGACAGGTTCTTGTTGCCCACGCTGATATTGGCAAACACGTTTTCGGGGTAATCCAGCTGTGCCTGCGCCTGCCAGTTCAGCACCGGCATCAGCGCGCCTACGGCTTGCGCCACATCTTCATCCGCCGCCCGCAACAGCGCGCGGTTCTGGTCCAGCAGGCCGCTGTTCTCATACCCATAGGCCATCGCATCGGCCAGCGTTTCGGCCTGCAGCGCCGGCACCGCGATGCCTGTCATCAGAACCGCCGCCGCGACTGCGCTGCGCAAACGGAAACCAAGGTTCTTTTTCATTGCTCTGCCCTGCCTCTTTCACCGGCGCCGCACCGGGCACCTGACACGATACGCCGCAGCCCCGCCATCGGATGATGAACTGGGCCGCGAGTCGTCACAATACAAATGCCGGTTGCTGGCCAAATCCGGGCAGAACCGGGGCGCCCGCGTTGAAAACGAAACGCCATGTCACGCGGCCATCGGTCTTGAGCCCAATCCGCGCCACGCCCAGCGCGCCTTCGGCAAAGAGGCAACCGATCCGCCCGCCTTCGCGCAATTGGTCCAGGATCGCCTGCGGCATCACCTCGACGGCACCCTGCAGCAGGATCACGTCATAGGGCCCGCTTTTCGCGGCCCCTGCGGCCAAAGGCCCGGTCATGACAGCAGCATTGTCCACGCCCTGATCCGAAAGGGTCGCCTGCGCCGCATCGGCGCGGCCCGCGTCATCCTCGACCGCCACCACAAACTCGGCCAGCCGCGCCAGCACCGCCGTCGAATAGCCCAGACCGCAGCCGATATCGAGGACCACATCCCCCCGCTGGATATCCAGCGCATCCATCAGCTTTGCCAGCGTACGCGGTTCCATCACGACGCGCCCGCCGCCCAGATCAAGGTTTTCGCCCATATAGGCCGCCTCGCGCCGCGCCGCAGGCACATAAAGCTCGCGCGGGACATGCAGCATGGCCTCGATGATGGGGAATTTCGTCACGTCCGAAGGCCGCACTTGCGTGTCAACCATCATGATCCGGCGGGTCTCGTAGTCGGCCACGGGCTAAACTCTTTCGTTCAGAACTCTGCTCTAGTGTTGCCATATCCGGCACCGGGGGGCAACGGGAGACTGCTTCTGACACAGAGTGACAAATCCGGTTTCTGCTGATGGCCACGGCCCCGGAAAGACCGTGTTTTCAATCACACCGTCACGGAACCGGGTGCTTCAGGCTGTCACCCGCAGCCGCCCAGCAAGCTGGTTCACCCGCGCCCGCAGGTCCGCACCGATGGCTCCGCCCCGCGCCGGATCGCGCAGCGTTGTGACCCAGCTTTCCGGCGCGCCCCGGAAATGCCGCTGGCCGTGCCAGGTCAATGCCCGCAGGATGGACTCGGCCTCGCCCGGGAGACGCTCCGCTATCTCATGCCCGTTCAGCGTGCCCCAGACCCCGGTCCACAGCCGCCCGACCGACCACGGATTATACCCGCCCCCGCCCAGCACAAGGAAACGCGGCGCCATCCCGCGCAGCGCCGTCACGATGGCCCAATGGGCATTGTTGGACAGCGCCATCTTGGACTGCGGGTCCTCCAACACCCCATCCGCCCCGCATTGCAGCACGACGGCATCGGGCCGGAACGCGGCCACGGCAGGCAGGATGACGCTGTCCCGCGCCAGCGCCATCTCGTCATCATGAAACCCGCGCGGCACGGGCAGGTTGAACACATTGCCCACCCCCTCGTCCCCGATCAGCCCCGTCCGGGGCCAGCGGTTCTCTTCATGGACCGAGATCATCAGAACCTCGGGATCATCCCGGAACGCCGCCTCGACCCCGTCCGGGTGATGCGCGTCAATGTCGACATAGGCCACCCGCCGCACGCCGTTCCGCCGCAAGGACAGGATCGCCAGCGCCGGATCGTTGAAATAGCAGAACCCGTTGGCCCGGTCCGGCATCCCGTGATGCGTGCCCCCGGCGGGGGTATAGACGACCCCGCCCGGCGCCAGCATCTCTCCGGCAAGGATCGCCGCCCCGGCAGAGGTGGCGGGCCGCCGGAACATCTCGGGGAATACAGGCTGCGAAGACGTGCCGATCTGGTGCCGCGTCCGCACGGCATCACTCACCGCCTGATCGCGTTCGGCCTGCTCTAGGGCCGCCACATAGTCTGCGGTATGAAAGGCGGTCAGCGCCGCAGGCTTGGCCCGCGGGCTTTGCACATACTGATCCGCGGGCAGCCAGCCCAGCGCCCGGCTCAGGTCGATGACGGTCGAAACACGCGGGATGCGCAGCGGATGCCAGCCGCCATAGGTCGAATGGCGATAGATCCCCGATCCGATGAACCGGGGGATCCCGTCAAAGGCCAAGCGCCCTCTCCACCGCCGACGTGATATCCGGCCCCGTCGGCCGCGCCGCCGATCCCCAGGTGCCCAGGATCGACCCGTCCGCCCCGATCAGCACCTTGTTGAAGTTCCACGACGGCTCGAACCCCGCCGTCTCGCGCACCCACTGATAGAACGGGATCGCATCCGCGCCCTTCACATGGGAGATCGTGCTCATCGGCATGGTCAGGCCAAAGGTCATCTCGCAGTAATCCTTGACCTCGGCATCGCTGGCCAGTTCCTGCCGGAAATCATCCGACGGGATCGCCAGAACGATCAGCCCGGCGGCGCTGTAGCGGTCATAAAGTTCCTGCAGACCCGAATACTGCGGGGCAAAGGCACAAAGCGACGCCGTATTCGCCACCAGAACCGGATGCCCGGCCCAGTCGGCAAAACCGATCTCGCCCCCGTCGATCGACGGAAAGGTGAACGTTTGCACCACCGGTTCGCCGTTCCCCGCCGCAACCGGACCTGCCAAGGCCAACGCCACAACCACCGCAGTCAGCATTCCCTTGAACATGGCAAACCCTCCGCCCGCCGCTCTGTTTCGCTTTAACCTAGGACGCGCACGCCCCGCGCCAAGGGGACCGCCCGCCACAGTGCAGCCAATTCCGCGTCACCCCATTGCCCGCGCCGCAGGGATGTCTATCTTCGCCTGACGGCCCGTGTCCCGGGCCGCAATTGAACGGTGTCACAAGGACAATGATCCGCTACAGCCTGACCTGCAAGGACGGCCATGCCTTTGACAGCTGGTTCCAGTCTGCCGAAGCCTATGACACGCTGGCCGCACGCGGCCTCGTGGCCTGCAGCCAGTGCGGCACCAGCGATGTGACCAAGGCGCTCATGGCCCCCGCCGTGCGGACCGAGGTGCCGGCGCTTGCCGCCGCACCAGATTCCGAGGCGGAAAGGAAACTGGCCGAACTCCGCCGCCAGATC
>JBGSWJ010000560.1:0-5625 GCA_041752495.1 Rhodobacterales bacterium | reverse complement strand
CGTCGCAGGGCCATCGATCACCGGGGTCGTCAAGGGAAAGAAATCGACCTTGTAGTCATGGTTGAACTTGGCCGCGATATCGCGGGTCAGCTCCACATGCTGTTTCTGATCCTCGCCCACCGGCACATGGGTCGCGTGATGGAGCAGGATATCCGCCGCCATCAGCGACGGATAGGCATAAAGCCCCAGCGACTGCTTCTCGGCATTCGCCCCGGCCTTTTCCTTGAACTGCGTCATCCGGTTCATCCAGCCAACCCGCGCCACGCAGTTGAAGATCCACCCCAGTTCGGCATGTTCATGGACCTGAGACTGGTTGAACAGCACCGACTTTGTCGGATCGATCCCCGCCGCCAGATACCCCGCCGCCACCTCGCGCGTGGCATTGCGCAGATCGGCCGGGTCTTGCCAGACGGTGATCGCGTGCAGATCGACCACGCAATAGATCGTCTCGAACGCAGGCCCCTGCATCCCCACGAACCGCTTGATCGCGCCAAGATAGTTGCCCAAGGTCAGCCCGCCCGACGGCTTGATCCCGGAAAACACGCGTGGGGTGAACTTCGCTTCGGTCATGGCACCGGTCCTGCACAATCTGAGGGGGGGCTGGATTTGAGGGTCCGGCTGGCATACCCATGCGCCGTTGCCCCGTCAAGCGACGGGGCCCGAAGGCGAGGGCTCATGGAAAACCAGTATCCCGTCAACCCGATCCCCCCCGTGGTGATCGCGCTTTTCGTGGTGATTGCGGTGATCGAGGCCACGCTCAGCCTTGCCGCCGCCGGGATGATCGGCGGTCCGTCCGGCATCGGCTGGCGCGTCATGGCGATCGAGGATTACGCCTTCTCGCCCGCCGTCTGGGAACAGGTCACCGTGGCGGGCAACATGTCCTTTGACATGCTCAAGCGCTTTGTCACTTACCCCTTCGTCCACGGAAGTTTCACTCAGGCTCTCTTCGGCGCTGCCCTGATCCTCGCGCTGGGCAAGTTCGTGGGCGAGGTGTTCCACCCCATCTCCGTGCTGGTGCTGTTCTTCGCCTCCTCCGTCGTCGGGGCAGCAGCCTTTGGCATCTTCGTTAACCAGAACATCCCGCTGTTCGGCGCCTATCCCCCGATCTACGGCTTCATCGGGGCCTACAGCTATATGCTCTGGCTGCGCCTTGGACAGACCGGCGGCAATCAGCTTCAGGCTTTCCGCATGATCGGCTTCCTGATGGCGCTGCAACTCGTCTATGCGCTGATCTTTGGCAGCCAGCCCTTCTGGATCGCCGATGTTGCGGGCTTTGTGGCGGGCTTTGCCCTGTCCATCGTCATCTCACCCGGCGGCTGGGCGCGCTTCATGGAAAGGGTGCGCAGCCGCTGACCATCCCGGTTGGCCCCTGTGCCCACCGGCCGAGGGGGCGCTGCCCCCGCTCCTGCGGAGCCCCCCGAGGTATTTGGAAGACAAAGAAACCTGCATAGGGTGGGTGAAACCGACCATCCCCCGCATGTCCGCCCAACCCTACCGTCGGAACGCCGCCCGCAACTCCGCCATCCGGAACGCCCCGATGGCAAATCCGGCCCCGAAATAGGCCACGATCCCCACCGCCACCAACCCCATCAGCGCGAAATACCGCACCGTCGGCATCGCCAGAAGCGGCGCCATCGCCATCCCCAGCCACCAGAGCACCGCGCCCATCACGACCGAGGCCGCCAGAATCCGCCACAACCGCCCCTTCAGCCGCGCATCCAGAACCGCCGCATCCCCCATGCCGCGCGACCCGAACCACAGTTGCGCCACCATCCCCCAGCCCGCAACCGTCGTCCCCAAAGCTGCCGCCGCAAAGCCGATCACCGGCATCAGCCCCACCGCCACGGCAAGGTTCACCACCATCGACACGACGGCATAGTTGAACGGCCGCCGCGTATCCTCGCGCGCATAGAACAAGGGCTGCAACACCTTGTGCAGCACAAAGGCCGGCAGCCCCGCCCCATAGATCGCCAGCGCCAGCGCCGTCGCAATCGTATCCTCCGGCCCGAACGCGCCCCGCTCGTAAAGGACCGAGATCAGCGGCAAAGGGATTACCAGCAGCGCCACTGCCGCAGGCACCGTCAGCGCCAGCGAAATCTCGGTCGCACGATTGAACGCGCCACGGCCCCCGTCCACATCGCCCGCCCGCAACCGCCGCGACAGATCGGGCAGCAGCACCGTCCCGATCGCGATCCCCACCACGCCCAAGGGCAACTGATACAGCCTGTCCGCATAGGACAGCCATGCCACCGCCCCTTCGGTAAAGCTTGCCACCTGACGGCCGACCAGCAGGTTGATCTGCACCACCCCGCCCGCCAGAATCGCAGGCCCCGCAATGATCGCCAGCCGCTTCAGTTCCGGCGTCCAGCGCGGCAGGCCCGGCACGAACCGCAGCCCTGCCCTGTGTGCCGCCCACCAGGTGAAGGCCAGCTGCGCGATCCCCGTGATGGGTACCGTCCAGGACAGCGCGAGCCCCATGTCCCAGCCCATCCAGTCGGCAAACAGCATCGCCGCGATGAACATCAGGTTCATCAGGACCGGTACAAATCCGGCCTCGGTGAACTTGCCGTAGGCGTTCAGCACCCCCGACAGCAGCGCCACCAGCGATATGAACAGGATATAGGAAAACGAAATCCGGCCAAAGGTCACAGCCAGATCAAACCGGGGATCACCCGCAAACCCGCTTGCCATCGCATAGACGAGCCAGGGCATCGCCAACGTGCCCACCACCGTGAACACGATCAACAAGCTTCCCAGCCCGTTGAACGCGTCCCGGGCAAAGCCCTGCGCATCCTCGCCGCCTTCCAGCTTCTTGGCGAACATCGGCACAAAGGCCATGTTGAACGCCCCTTCGGCAAAGAAGCGGCGGAACATGTTGGGCAAGGAAAACGCCACCAGAAAAGCCTCGGCCACCGGTCCCGACCCCAGATAGGCCGCCATCATCACATCGCGCGCAAAGCCAGCGATGCGCGACAGCATGGTCCATGACCCGACGGTCACGATGCCCCGTATCAGGCGCACGGGCTTCACAGCTTGCGTCCCCTCACGACAGTGCCCGCTGTGCGCCGCGTTCAATGGAATCGCGCAGCTTCCGCTCGAGCGATCGCTGCTTGGCCTCGGTATGGAACTTCAGGCCGAACATGTCCTTTACATAGAACGTATCGACCACCTGCTCGCCATAGGTCGCGATCACCGCGCTTGCGATATAGACGTTGTTATTGGCCATCGTCCGCGTCAGATCGTGCAGCAGCCCCGGCCTGTCCCGCGTATCCACCTCGATGATCGTATAGATCTCGGACCCCTCGTTGTCGAACGTGATGGACGTCGGCACCCGGAACGCCTGTTCCCGCTTCTTGATCCTGTCGCGGTCTTTGAGCGCCTCCCTTGCCACGACCTCGCCCCGCAGGGTCTTGATGATCATGGTCCGAAGGCGCGGCAGACGCGACACCTCGTAGGGATGCCCCTCAAGGTCCTGCACCCAGAAGATCGCGGTCGCATAGCCGTCCTTGGATGTGTAGGTCCGTGCATCGACCACATTCGCCCCGACCAGCGCCAAAGCGCCCGTCATCCGTGAAAACAGGCCGGGATGGTCGGCCATGGCGAAACAGGCCCGCGTCGCGTCCCTGTCCGGATCGGGATGCAGGTCAATCCTGACCTCGTCATCCCTTATGCCGCGCAGCAGGTTTGCAAACACCACATGCGCCGCCGTCGACAGCCCCTGCCAGTAAGGCCCGTAATGCCGCCCCGTCTCGGTCCGCAGGTCGGCGGCGGGCCAGTCGGCCAAAGCATCGCGCAGCGACCGTTTCGCCTCATCCTCCCGCGCCTCGCGGTTCAGCGCCTCGGCCCCGGTCTCGAGCGCCGTATCGGTCGCGCGGTACAGCGCGCGCAAGAGCACTGCTTTCCAGTTGTTCCACGTCCCCGGCCCGACGCCGCGAATATCGCAGACGGTCAGAACCGTCAGCAGGTCCAGCCGTTCCTTTGTCTTCACCGCCTTGGCAAAATCCCGCACCGTGCGCGGTTCCGACAGATCACGCTTCTGCGCCATGTCCGACATCAGCAAATGATACCGGACCAGCCATTCGACCGTCTCGCATTCCTTGCGGTTCAGCCCCAGACGCGGGCACAGCCTGCGCGCGATCTGCGCGCCCACGACCGAATGATCCTCGTCCCGGCCTTTGCCGATATCGTGCAGCAACAGCGCAACATAGAGAACCCGGCGGTTGACCCCCGCCTGCAGGATCGACGACGCGACCGGCAACTCCTCGATCAGCTCGCCCCGTTCGATCCGGGCCAGATGGCTGATGCACTGGATGATGTGCTCGTCCACCGTATAGGCGTGATACATGTTGAACTGCATCATCGCGACGATGGGTTCGAAATCAGGGATGAAAGCCGCGAGCACGCCCAACTCGTTCATCCGCCGCAGCGCCCGCTCGGGGTTTCCGTGCTTGAGCAGAAGGTCCAAAAAAATCCGGTTCGCCTCCGGTTCGTCGCGCATCTCGGCGTCGATCAGCTTCAGATTGGCCGACAAAAGCCGCATCGCATCCGGATGCAGCAACGTGCCCGTCCGCAACGCCTCTTCGAAAATACCCAGCATGTTCAGCTTGTCGGCAAAGAAGGCGGCATCGTCCTCGACGGTCAGCCGGTTCTGCTTGATCGTATAGGGCGCCTTTGCCTTCTTCCTGCGGGTCAGAAGCCGGGTCAGCATCGGCTCTGACTTCACATGCGTGGCCTCCTGCGCGGTCAGAAAGATCCGCGTGAGTTCCCCGACCCGGGTCGCATGGCGAAAGTAATCCTGCATGAAATACTCGACCGCCCGGCGCCCCTTGCCGTCCTTGTATCCCATCCGTGCCGCCACCTCGACCTGCAGGTCAAAGGTCAGCTGATCCATCGCCCGCCCGGTGATCAGATGCAGATGGCACCGCACCGCCCAGAGGAAATCCTCGGCCTTCACGAATGTCGCGTATTCGTCAGCGGTGAAGACCGCCAGCGGCACAAGCTCTGCCGCTTCACGCACCCCATAGACATATTTTCCGATCCAGTAGAGCGACTGCAAATCCCGCAAGCCGCCCTTGCCCTCTTTCACATTTGGCTCGACCACATAGCGCTGGCCGCCCTGCTTCTGGTGCCGGTCAGCCCGCTCGGCCAGCTTCGCCTCGATGAACTGCGGCGCGGTCGTCTTGAACAACTCGTTCCACAGCTTTTCGCGCAGCGTCTCGGCCAGGGCCGCATCGCCCGCGATATGCCGCATCTCGACCATCGACGTCCGGATCGTGAAATCCGACCGGGCCATATGCAGGCATTCCTTGATGGAACGCGACGCATGACCCACCTTCAGCCGCAGATCCCACAGGATATACAGCATCGATTCGATCAGGCTTTCGGCCCAGGGTGTGACCTTCCACGGCGTCACGAACAAAAGGTCGATGTCGGAATAGGGGGCCATCTCGCCCCGGCCATACCCGCCGACGGCAATCAGCGCGACATGCTCGCCGTCCGTCGGATTGGCCAGAGGATGCAGCCGCAGCCGCGCCAGATCAAAGACCGCCGTCACCACCTGATCGGTCAGCCATGTGTAGGCCCGCGTCGTCGGCCGCGAATCGAACGGCCGTTCGGTAAAGGCCG
>JBGSWJ010000559.1:0-5473 GCA_041752495.1 Rhodobacterales bacterium | reverse complement strand
ACCGCCCCGTCCTGCACCACATGGCCGACCGCTACCTGTCCGACACCTACGCGCCCGAGGCCGTGGCCGATGTGACTGGCATCCCCGCCGCCCGCATCCGCCAACTGGCCGCCGAAATCGCCCGCGCCTTTGACGACCCCGTCACGCTCGACCGGGAATGGACCGATTTCCGGGGCCTCACCCACAAGACGATGACGGGCCGCCCGATCAGCTTTCACGCCATGCGCGGCATCTCGGCCCATTCCAACGGCTTCCAGACCGCCCGCGCGCTCCATACGCTGCAAATCCTCCTCGGTGCCGTCGAGACCCCCGGGGGCATGCGGTTCAAACCACCCTACCCCAAACCCGCGACGGCCCACCCCAAACCGAACAGCAAAGTCACCCCCGGCGCGCCCCTAGGCGGCCCGCATCTGGGCTATCCGCACGGCCCCGATGACCTTTGCCTGCGCGAAGACGGCAGCCCGGCCCGCATCGACAAGGCGTTCTCCTGGGAAAACCCGATGTCGGCGCATGGCCTCATGCACATGGTCATCTCGAACGCCCATGCCGGCGATCCCTACCGCATCGACACGCTCTTCCTCTACATGGCCAACATGTCGTGGAACTCGTCCATGAACACGACGGGCACCATGCAGATGCTGACCGACACGGACGAGAACGGCGACTATGTTATCCCCCACATCATCTACTCCGACGCCTATTCGTCCGAGATGGTGGCCTATGCCGACCTCATCCTGCCCGACACGACCTACCTCGAACGCCACGACTGCATCAGCCTCCTCGACCGCCCGATCTGCGAGGCTGACGCGGCGGCGGATGCGATACGCTGGCCGGTCATCCAGCCTGACAGGGATGTGCGGGCGTTCCAGTCCGTCCTCTGTGACCTTGGCCATCGCCTGAACCTGCCGGGCTTCGTGAACGATGATGGCACGGCAAAGTACAAGGACTATGCCGACTATATCACCAACCACATCCGCCGCCCCGGCATCGGGCCGCTCGCGGGCTGGCGGATGGGCGAAAACGGGCTGCAGGACGGGCGCGGTACGGCCAATCAGGGGCAGATCGACAGCTATATCGCCAATGGCGGGTTCTGGCAGGCGCATGTGCCGGACGATGCCGCCTATTTCAAACCCTGGTCCAACGCCTATCAGGCCTGGGCCGTGAAAATGGGCTTCTACGACAGTCCGCAGCCCTATATCTTCCAGCTCTGGTGCGAACCGCTCCGCCGGTTCCAGCTTGCCGCTGAGGGCGAAGGCAACCGCCAGCCGCCCGACCATCTCCGCGCCCGGATCGCGGCGGCGATGGACCCGCTGCCGATCTGGTATGCCCCCCTCTCCGACGCCCGCACCGACCCCAATGATTTTCCCACCCATGCGCTGACCCAGCGCCCGATGGCCATGTACCATTCCTGGGGCTCACAGAACGCATGGCTCCGCCAGATCCACGGCCAGAACCCGCTCTATGTGCCAACCGATCTCTGGGAAAAGCACAGTTTCAGCGAAGGCGACTGGGCCACCGTCACCTCGCCCCACGGCCAGATCACCGTGCCCGTGGCGCATATGGCGGCGCTGAACCCGAATACCGTCTGGACATGGAACGCCATCGGCAAACGTCGCGGGGCGTGGGCACTGGACGATAACGCGCCCGAAGCGACGAAGGGGTTCCTTCTCAACCACCTCATCCACGAGCTCCTGCCCCCCAAGGGCGACGGCCTCCGCTGGGCCAATTCCGATCCGATCACCGGACAGGCCGCATGGTTCGACCTGCGCGTCCGGATCGCGAAATGCGCCCCCCGCGACGCCTGCCTGCCCGATCACCCCACCCTTGGCCACCCCGCCAACCCGACAGTGGCCTCCAAACCATGACCCTGCAGCTTCTTCTGGTCCCAAATATCCCCGCCGGAGGCATCCACCCGATGCCCCAGGCGCACCCATTGCAGAACCCGGAACAAGCGACGTCGCGCGCCGCGCGGAGGAGCGCCCCCCCAAAATGACCACCCTCCCCCCTCCCGGCAAAGTCAAACTCGGCCTCGTCATCGACCTTGATACCTGCGTCGGCTGCCACGCCTGTGTAGTGGCCTGCAAAGGCTGGAACACCGAAAACTACGGTGCGCCGCTCTCGGATCAGGACGCCTATGGGGCCGACCCATCGGGCACCTTCCTCAACCGCGTCCATTCCTATGAAGTGCAGCCTGAAGCCGCCCCCGCCCAGATCATCCACTTTCCCAAATCCTGCCTGCATTGCGACAACGCCCCCTGCGTGACCGTCTGCCCCACCGGGGCCAGCTACAAACGGGCCGAAGACGGGATCGTTCTGGTCAACGAAAGCGCCTGCATTGGCTGCGGCCTCTGCGCCTGGGCCTGCCCCTATGGCGCACGCGAAATGGATGCCGCCGCCAAGGTGATGAAGAAATGCACCCTCTGCGTTGACCGCATCTATAACGACAACCTGCCCGAGGAAGACCGCACCCCCGCCTGCGTCCGCACCTGCCCGGCGGGTGCACGCCATTTCGGCGATCTGGGCGATCCTGACTCACCCGTGAGCCAGCTTGTCACCGCACGCGGCGGCATGGACCTGATGCCTGAAATGGGCACCCAGCCCGTCAACAAATACCTGCCGCCCCGCCTCAAGGACAAAGCCCCGGAACTTGACGTCCTCGCCCCCTACCTGACCCCCGTGACCGAGGCGAGGGGCTTTCTCGGCTGGCTCGACCGTACCCTCTCTGCCCTGCCGGGGGCGCGCGACTGAATGCATCCCGCCCTTTCCGTCATCCTCTTTTCCACCCTCTCGGGCCTGGGCTTCGGCCTTCTGTTCTTCCTCGGCCTCGGCCTGCCCGTGGTTACCGGCTGGATGGCCTTCGCGGCCTTCACCCTCGCCTATCTCCTCGCCGTGGGCGGCCTTCTCGCCTCGACCTTCCACCTCGGCCATCCCGAACGCGCGCTCCGTGCCTTCACCCAATGGCGCACAAGCTGGCTCAGCCGTGAAGCCTGCGCCTCGGTCGCGGCCCTTCTGACCATGGCCGCCTATGGCGCGGGGCTGGTCTTTGCCGGCACGCGCATCGCCCCCCTCGGCCTGATCGGTGCGGCCCTGTCCATTGGCACCGTGCTGACGACCTCGATGATCTATGCCCAGCTCAAGACCGTCCCTCGCTGGCACCACTGGTCCACCCCGGCTCTGTTCCTGACGATCTCTCTCGCCGGCGGTGCACTGGTCGCGGGCCAGAACCAGATCGCCCTCATCCTCTTCGTCCTTGCCGCCGCCTCTCAGTCCTGGTGGTGGAGCGACGGCGACCGCCGCTTTGCCCGCGCGGGCCATACGATGGCCACGGCCACCGGCCTTGGGTCCATTGGTGCAGTCCGCAGCTTTGCTCCGCCCCATACCGGGTCGAACTATCTCATGCGCGAGATGATCCATCAGATCGGCCGCAAACACGCCCTGCGCCTGCGCGCCGTGGCCCTGACGTTAGGCTATGCCGTGCCTATCCTGATCCTGCTTGCCCCGGCGCACTGGGCACTCACCACCCTCGCCACCCTGTCCCACATCACTGGAATCCTCGCCTCGCGCTGGATCTTCTTTGCCGAGGCCGAACATGTCGTGGGGCTCTATTACGGCAAACGCGGGCAAGACACTGACAAGGGCTGACCGGGGCGCTTTTGCGGATGGGTCAGAACGCGTCGCGAAAGCCTTTCAGGCCTCGTCCTTTCCGCCGCCCGCAGAGGGGGCTCTGCCCCCGCCTTCGGCCCCCCGAGGTATTTGGAAGACGAAGAAGCCAACGTGAGGCGCGGGGTTCACGCCCGCCTTTGCCCCCGGGCGCAAACAGCCCGTCACCAGCGTAGGGTGCGCTTTAGCGCACCATCCGGAACGCCTGCCGCCTGCCCGTTCTCAGGTTGACAATCCCCCGCAACTGCCCCTTTCATCCGGCCACCAAAACCCTGTTTTCGCGCCCGAAACAGGGCTGCCAGCGAACGGATGACCCTGATGCTTGCCACCTTCCACGACCTGAAAAACGCCTCGGTCTTTATCACCGGCGGGGCCAAGGGGATCGGCGCCGCGCTGACCGAAGGGTTCCTTGAACAGGGGGCACGCGTCGCCTTTGTCCAACGCGGTGACGCCACCGATTTCGTCGAGACGGTCGCCGCGAAAACGGGCAACCGCCCGCTCTTCATTCCCTGCGACGTGTCCGACATCCCCGCCCTGCACGCCGCCATGGACCGCGCAGCCGAGGCGCACGGGCCGTTCAACGTGCTGGTGAACAACGCTGCCAACGACACCCGCTACAAGGCCGCAACCGTGACCGAGGCGATCTGGGACGCGAGCCACGACGTCAACCTCAAGCCCTATTTCTTTGCCTGCCAGAAGGCAGCCGAGATGATGAAGGGCATCGGCGGCGGGTCGATCATCAACTTTTCCTCGACCAGCTACATGCTGGGCGTGCCGGAACTGTCCACCTATATCGCCGCCAACGCGGGCATCATGGGCCTGACCCGCAGCCTTGCCCGCGAATGGGGCGGTCACAAGATTCGCGTTAATGCGCTAGCCCCCGGCTGGGTCATGACCGAAAGGCAAAAGGAGCTTTGGGTCACCCCCGAAAGCCTTGCCGCCTTTATCGAACGCCAGTGCATCCACGAGGCGATGCAGCCTGAGGATATCGTCGGCGGGGTCCTCTTCCTCGCCTCCGGCCTGTCCCGCATGATGACCAGTCAGACGATGGTCATCGACGCGGGCGTGGTGGGGTCGGTCTGATGGCCATTTCGCCCGACTGGATCGCGGTCGACTGGGGCACCAGCAATGTCCGTGCTTGGGCCATGTCGGCGTCCGGCACCGTTCTGGCCGAATCCGGGTCGGACAAGGGGATGGGCAAACTCTCCCGCGACGGGTTCGAGCCCGCGCTGATGGAACTCATCGGCGACTGGACATCGGGCCACGGGACCGTCATCGCCTGCGGGATGGTCGGCGCGCGCCAGGGCTGGATCGAGGCACCCTATGCCCACACCCCCTGCCCCGCCACGCCCACAGGCTTCATCTCGGCCCCCACGACCGTGCCCGGCCTGAACGTCCACATCATCCCCGGCATCGCGCAATTGCAGCCCGCCGACGTGATGCGCGGCGAGGAGACGCAGATCGCCGGCTTCCTCGCCCTCAACCCCGGCTGGGACGGCGTCCTTTGCCTGCCCGGCACCCATACCAAATGGGTGCAGGTCAGCGCGGGCGAGGTTGTCAGTTTCCAGACCTTCATGACGGGCGAACTTTTCGCCATGATCAGCACCACGACCGTCCTGCGCCACACGATCGGCACCGAGGGCTGGGATGACGATGCCTTCAACGCGGCGCTCTCGGACGCGATCTCCAAACCCGAACGCATGGCCGCCCGTCTCTTCTCGCTTCGCGCCGAACACCTGCTGCATGGCCTGACCCCCGCCACCGCCCGCGCCCGCCTCTCGGGCCTGCTGATCGGGGCCGAACTCGCCGCAAG
>JBGSWJ010000558.1:0-1624 GCA_041752495.1 Rhodobacterales bacterium | reverse complement strand
TCCCCGACGCGCCCATCGTGCAGGCCGCCCTGAACCCGACCGATGCCGCGCCCTCTCTTCCTGACGCGCCGATCCTCGCTGAACCGGCCTGTGACCCAACGCTCACCGCCACGGCGATGCCTGCCGCCATGGTGCAGCTCGACCTCGCGGCCCCCTGCGCCCCCAAAACCCGGGTGACGATCCACCATCAGGGCATGATGTTCTCTGTCCTCACCGATGCCACCGGTGCCGTCAGCCTTTCCGTCCCCGCGCTGGCCGAAAACGCCGTGTTCATGGCCGATGTCGGCGCCGATCAGGGTGCTGTCGCCATTGCGACCGTCCCGGACCTTGGCATCTATGACCGCGCCGTCCTGCAGTGGCAGGGCCTCGACGGTCCCGAGATTCACGCGCTCGAATTCGGTGCGAGCTATGCCGACGAAGGCCATGTCTGGCACGGCGCCGGCCGCGCCCCCGACGTGGCTCTGACCGGGACCGGCGGTTTCCTTGTGCGTCTGGGCGATGGCCAGGGACTGAACCCCCTCATGGCCGAGGTCTACACCTATCCCTCGGGCCAAAGCCGCGTCGCCGGGACCGTCGCCTTCAGTGTTGAAACGCCCGTCACGGCCACCAACTGCGGCACCGCGCTTCAGGCCCAGACGATCCAGGTCTCTCCGGGGGCCCAGCCCTTTGCGCTCGACCTTGATATGGAAGTGCCTGCCTGTGATGCCGTCGGCCAATATCTCGTGTTGAAAAACATGTTGCTGGACCTGACACTCGCGGCGAAATGATCGCCAGACGAATCCGTTCCCTCCTCCTCCTGATCCAAAGTGCGGCAACCCTTGCCGCACTTTGCCTTTTCGCGTCCCTCGCCGCCGCGCAGGACCAATCCCCGCGAGATGCCTCCGGCCAGGTCAGCGGCGAAACCCGGCCCGCAGAGAACTCAGCAGGCCCACAGACCGCCACGACACCATCAGAACCGGCCATCCCGCAGATGGGCCCGCAGGACGTGATCCTCACCTCGCCTTCCGGCGCGCTCAATCTGCCGGGGCGTCTGCTTGGCTTTGACGGCACTTTCATCCGCGTCGACAGCGCCTATGGCGAACTCACCCTTGACCTGAACGAAATCTCCTGCACGGG
This sequence comes from Rhodobacterales bacterium, assembly GCA_041752495.1. Taxonomy (GTDB): domain Bacteria; phylum Pseudomonadota; class Alphaproteobacteria; order Rhodobacterales; family Rhodobacteraceae; genus JAPLPE01. The sequence continues at coordinate 508 of JBGSWJ010000558.1, read as the reverse complement.
CCCCGGCTGCCCCGATCCGGCGGCCTTTGTTCCTGAACTCCGCTTTTCGGGTGATGGCCAGATCGCCTCGCTCGTCCTCCCCGCCCTTGTCGAAGCCTATGCGTCCGAGAGTACCCTCTCTTTCCGGCGCACGACCCCCGGGACCGATGTCGTGCGCTATGACCTCACTGACCCGGCGGGGGCCAAGGCCCTGACCCTGACGATCCACACCACGACGACCGAGGACGGCTTTGCCGACCTCGTCGCGAATGAGGCCGACATCGCCCTCACCATGCGCCCCCTGACCCCGGACGAAATGGCGCTTGGCCGTGACGCGGGCCTTGGCCGTCTCGATCGTCCGGGTCGCAGCATGACCTTGGCCTTCGACGCGCTTGTCCCCATTGCCGCACCGGGCCAGCCCGTGCGTGACCTTGACCTCACCGAACTCGCCCGCGTGTTCTCGGGTGACCTGACCAACTGGCGCGCGCTGGGCGGCGCAGATTTGCCCGTCACGCTCCACCTGTCCGAC
>JBGSWJ010000557.1:0-5068 GCA_041752495.1 Rhodobacterales bacterium | reverse complement strand
TCCGGGCGGCGAAGCGATGCGCCGCGCCGGGGTCGCGACGGTCACGCTTGGCCCGAAAGAGGGGCTCGCCATCATCAACGGCACCCAGTTTTCAACGGCTTGCGCGCTGACCGGCCTGTTCGACGCCCAGCGTGCGGCCCTTGGGGCCGTCGTCACCTCCGCCCTTTCGACCGACGCGATCATGGGTTCGACCGCGCCCCTTGTCGCCGTGATCCACACCCTGCGCGGTCATCCCGGCCAGATCCGCGTCGCCGCCCTCATGCGGCAGTTGATGGAGGGCAGTGTCATCCGCGAAAGCCACCGTGAAGGCGATACCCGGGTGCAGGACCCCTACTGCATCCGCTGCCAGCCGCAGGTGACCGGGGCCGCGATGGACTTGCTCGATTTCGCGGCACGAACGCTCGAGATCGAGGCCAACGCCGTCACCGACAACCCGCTCGTCCTTGTTGACGAAGGTCTGATCGTGTCGGGCGGCAACTTCCACGCCGAACCCGTGGCCTTTGCCGCCGACCAGATCGCCATCGCCATCACGGAAATCGGCGCAATTGCCCAACGGCGTGTGGCGCTGATGGTCGATCCGACGCTCTCTTTCGACCTGCCGCCCTTTCTTACGCCGGAACCGGGCCTGAACTCGGGCCTGATGATCGCCGAAGTCACCACGGCGGCTTTGATGAGTGAAAACAAGCATCTGGCGAACCCCTGTTCGACCGATTCGACGCCCACCAGCGCCAATCAGGAGGATCACGTCAGCATGGCCGCCCATGCCGCGCGCCGCCTGCGCAAGATGAACCAGAACCTCTCGGTCATCCTTGGCGTCGAAATGATCTGCGCTGCGCAGGGCATCGAGTTTCGCGCGCCCCTCGTCACCAGCCCCGCACTTCAGAATGTCATGGCCCGCATCCGCGCCGACATCCCAAGCCTCGGTCAGGACCGCTACATGGCCCCCGACATCACTGCCGCCGCCGGCCTCATCACCGGCGGCGACCTAATCCGGGCGGCCGGGCTGTGATGCCGGTCGAGGTTGTCCGGGGCAACAGCCCCATCGTGCTGGGCCTGCCCCATACCGGCACTTATGTGCCCGCCGGGATCTGGGCGCTGCTGAATGACCGGGGCCGGGAACTTGCCGATACCGACTGGCACATCCACCGCCTCTATGACGGTCTCTTGCTCGGTGCCACGACCGTCCGCGCCACCTTCCATCGCTATGTCATCGACGCCAACCGCGCGCCGGAGGACGAAAGTCTTTACCCCGGCCAGAATACAACCGGCCTCGTCCCCGCCACGGATTTCGACGGCAACCCGATCTGGACGCGAGCCATCACACGCGAGGAGACCGCGCAAAGGTGTGTGGACTACCACGCACCCTATCACGCGGCGCTTCAGGCCGAACTTGACCGCGTGCGGGCACTGCACGGCGCTGTCATCCTTTGGGATTGCCATTCGATCCGCTCCCTGATCCCGTTTCTGTTCGAAGGGCGCTTGCCGGATTTCAACATTGGCACCAATTTCGGGGCCTCTTGCGATCCTAGAATTGCACAAATCACATCTGATGCCTGTCAGGCCGCCTCTGGCTTCACCTCTGTCCTGAACGGCAGATTCAAGGGCGGCTGGACCACCCGCCACTACGGAAACCCCGCCAGGGGCGTCCATGCGATCCAGATGGAACTGACCCAGTCCACTCATCTGACCACCGAATCCGCCCCCTTTGCCTATGACGAGGCCAAGGCCTCCCGCCTCCGCCCGATCCTTTCCGCGATCCTTCGCGATCTCGCCGCCCTCGCCCCCTCTCTCAAGGTGCCCACATGACCGATCCCCGTCACAACACCCGCGATATCTATCCCGCAACCGGCACCACGATCACCGCGAAAAGCTGGCTGACCGAGGCGCCGATGCGGATGCTGATGAACAACCTGCACCCGGACGTGGCCGAAAGCCCGCATGAACTGGTGGTCTATGGCGGCATCGGGCGGGCGGCGCGGACATGGGCCGATTTCGACAAGATCGTTGCGGCGCTCAAGGATCTGGAAAGCGACCAGACCTTGCTTGTCCAGTCGGGCAAACCGGTGGGCGTGTTCCGCACCCACAAGGACGCCCCCCGCGTCCTCATCGCGAACTCGAACCTCGTGCCGCATTGGGCGACCTGGGACCATTTCAACGAACTCGATAAGCGGGGTCTCGCCATGTATGGCCAGATGACCGCCGGATCGTGGATATACATCGGGACCCAAGGGATCGTGCAGGGTACCTACGAAACCTTTGCCGAGGCAGGGCGCCAGCATTACGACGGCAACCTCACCGGGCGCTGGATACTGACCGGGGGTCTTGGCGGCATGGGCGGCGCGCAACCGCTCGCCGCCGTGATGGCTGGGGCCTGCTGCCTTGCCGTCGAATGTGATGAGACCCGAATCGATTTCCGCATCCGCACCCGTTACCTCGACGCCAAGGCCAAGACACTGGACGAGGCGCTGGCCATGATCGCCGGCTGGACCGCCAGGGGCGAGGCCAAGTCTGTCGGCCTCCTTGGCAATGCCGCCGACGTTTTCCCCGAACTGTTTGCTCGGTTGCAGGCCGGCGGCCCCCGCCCGGATATCGTGACCGACCAAACCTCGGCCCACGACCCCCTGCATGGCTATCTGCCGCAGGGCTGGACCGTGGCTGAATGGCGCGCCCGTCAGGAAACCGATCCGAAAGCGGTGGAAAAGGCCGCCCGCCATTCGATGAAGGCCCAAGTCGCTGCGATGGTCGATTTCTGGAACGCTGGCGTCCCGACGCTCGACTACGGCAACAACATCCGGCAGGTGGCACAGGACGAAGGCCTTGAAAACGCCTTCGCTTTCCCCGGTTTCGTCCCCGCCTACATCCGCCCGCTGTTCTGCCGGGGCATCGGGCCGTTCCGCTGGTGCGCGCTGTCCGGTGACCCCGAGGATATCCGCAAGACCGACGCGGCGATGAAGCGCCTCTTTCCCGACAATGCCCACCTGCACCGCTGGCTCGACATGGCGGGCGAGCGGATCGCGTTTCAGGGCCTGCCCGCCCGGATCTGCTGGATCGGTCTGGGTGACCGGCACCGTGCGGGCCTCATGTTCAACGACATGGTGGCAAGCGGAGAGCTGAAGGCCCCCATCGTCATCGGCCGCGACCACCTCGATTCGGGATCGGTGGCGAGCCCGAACCGGGAAACCGAGGCGATGAAGGACGGATCAGACGCCGTGTCGGACTGGCCGCTCCTGAACGCGCTCCTGAACACCGCGTCGGGGGCGACATGGGTGTCGCTGCACCACGGCGGCGGCGTGGGGATGGGGTTCAGCCAGCATTCCGGTATGGTCATCGTGGCGGACGGCACGCCGGATGCCGCGCGGCGTCTGAACAATGTGCTGTGGAACGATCCGGCCACAGGGGTCATGCGCCATGCCGACGCGGGCTATGACATCGCGCTGGATTGCGCACGCGAACATGACCTGAACCTGCCCGGTATCCTCGGGCGCTAGGGGGCGCTGCCCCCCTCGGCCTCCGGCCTCACCCCCCGAGGTATTTGGGAGACAAAGAAACCAAAGGCGCTTCTCCGGTTTCTTCGTCTCTGAAATACCTCCCCCGGAGAGTCCGCCGAAGCTGCGGGCGTTCCCCTCAGAGCCCGTTGAGTGGCACTTTCAACATCGGGCGGCCGGAATCGTCGGTCGGAATCTCTCCCGCCCGCATGTTCACCTGCAGCGACGGGATGATGAGTTTCGGCATCGCCAGCGTCTTGTCCCGCGCCTCGCGGAAGGCCACGAATTCCGCGCGCGTCTTGCCGCCGCCGACATGGATGTTGTGCGCCTTTTCCTCGGCGACCGAGGTTTCCCAGCGGATATCGCGGCCGTTCGGGCCGTAGTCGTGGCACATGAAAAGGCGGGTGTCGTCAGGCAGGGCCAGCACGCGCTGGATCGAATCGTAAAGCTGCCCGGCATCACCGCCCGGGAAATCGGCGCGGGCCGAGCCGCCGTCCGGCATGAAGAGCGTGTCGCCCACAAAGGCCGCATCGCCCACCACATGCGTCATGCAGGCCGGGGTATGGCCGGGGGTTTGCAGGACCAGCGCGTCAAGAGCCCCGATCCTGTAGGTGTCGCCATCCTTGAACAGCCGGTCAAACTGGGACCCGTCACGCTGAAACTCGGTCCCTTCGTTGAAGACCTTGCCGAAAGTGTCCTGCACCGCGGTGATGTTTTCGCCGATCCCGATCTTTCCGCCGCAGCGGTCCTGAATATAGGGCGCGGCGGACAAGTGGTCGGCATGGACATGGGTTTCGATGAGCCATTCCAGCGTCAGCCCGTTGTCCTGAATGAAGGCGATGATGTGGTCGGCATTGTCATGGGTGATCCGCCCGGCGGCATAGTCGATGTCGAGCACGGAATCGATCACGGCGCAGGCGGTCCCGGCCGGATCACGCACGACATAGCTGATCGTATTGGTCTGGGGGTCGAAAAATCCTGTAACCTCGGGCCTTTGGCGGTCTGGGGCAGGCGTTTGGGGCATCGCGGGTCCGATCATTCTGGGGCGCCTGTATCGGACAAAGCATAAGGGTTCATGGATGTTTCTGGCAAGCGTGCCGCTGGACTTGGCGGCGCTTCGCGTTCACCGTTGCAGGAAATCACCCCCGAGGTTCCCATGAACGACTACATCTTTTCCCCCCGTCCGCAGCCGTCCCTGCCCATCGTCGGAGAGGCTGGTCTCTATCCCGTGGCCCGCATCTTCTGCGTGGGCCGCAACTATGCCGCCCATGCGGCCGAAATGGGGGGCGAGGTCGACCGGGAAAAGCCCTTCTACTTTACCAAGTCCGCCCATGCGCTGCTGCCGTCCGGTGCTGTGCTGCCCTATCCGCCGGGAACGCAGGATCTGCATCATGAGGTGGAACTGGTCGTGGCGCTGGGCGCGCCTGCATTCCGCGCGACCCCGGAACAGGCGCAGCGGGCGGTCTTTGCCTATGCCACCGGCCTCGACATGACGCGGCGCGATCTGCAGGGCGAGGCGAAGGACAAGCGGCGGCCTTGGGATACGGGCAAGGATTTCGACGGCTCTGCCGTGATCGGGGCGC
>JBGSWJ010000556.1:0-14836 GCA_041752495.1 Rhodobacterales bacterium | reverse complement strand
TGCGGCGCTTGGCCTGCGCCTCGGCCTGTTGCTGCGGCAGGGGGAAGCGCGAGGCGTCGACCACGTTGTCCATCATGCGGACAGCGGTGGCGACGAGGGTGTCGAGTGCTGTTTCGTCCAGCCGGGCCGTGGGCGTGAAGGGGTCGAGGACGAGGCGGGAGAGGTTGATCGAGCCGAGGAGACAGGCGCCGTAGGGCGGCAGGGGCTGTTCTCCGCAGGGGTTCGTCGCCGCGATGGTTTCGACGTAGGACAGGTTGTTCATCGCGTTGATGCGGTCGATGAAGATGACGCCGGGTTCGGCCACGTCATAGGTCGACTGCATGATCCGGTCCCACAGATCGCGGGCCTGCACGGTGCGGTAGACCTTGCCGCCGAAGGTGAGGTCCCAGGGGCCGTCGGATTTGACCGCCGCCATGAAGGCATCGGTGATCAGGACCGACATGTTGAACATCCGGAGGCGCAGGGGATCGGATTTCGCGGTGATGAAGGATTCCACATCGGGGTGGTCGCAGCGCATCGTGGCCATCATCGCGCCCCGGCGCGAGCCTGCCGACATGATCGTGCGGCACATCGCATCCCAGACGTCCATGAAGGACAGGGGGCCGGAGGCATCGGCGGCCACGCCATGGACGGCGGCGCCCTTGGGGCGGATCGTGGAAAAGTCATAGCCGATGCCGCCGCCCTGCTGCATGGTCAGCGCGGCCTCTTTAAGCGCGTCAAAGATGCCGCCCATGCTGTCCGGCACGGTGCCCATGACGAAGCAGTTGAACAGGGTGACGGTACGGGCCGTGCCTGCGCCGGCGGTGATGCGGCCTGCGGGCAGGTATTTGAAATCCGCAAGCGCGTCGTAGAACCGGTCCTCCCACAGGGCGGGGTCTTTTTCCACGGTGGCAAGGGCACGGGCGATACGGCGCCAGGTATCCTCTACCGTGCCGTCCAAGGGCGTGCCGTCTGCCGCCTTGAACCGGTACTTCATGTCCCAGATCTGTTCGGCGATGGGCGCGGCAAATCGGGACATGGGGAGACTCCTGTCGGGCTGTCGGGCGGGGAGATTCGGAACATATGGGCAACCCCCGGTTCGGTCAAACCAAATGTAGTGGGGGTGGCGGGTTGCCTTGGGCGCGGGGCGGCCTATGATGCAGGGCTGGCATGGGGGTGCGTGGATGGGCAAGGTACTGCATCTGATCAAGCTTTCGGTCGGGACCGAGGATGTTGCCGATCTGGAAATGTGGCAGCGCGACCGGCGGTATCAATCCGCCGATGGCCTGCCGCAGCATGTGACGCGGATGTGGCCCAAGCGCGAGGCCGAGGTGCTGAACGGCGGTTCGATCTATTGGGTGATCAGGGGCGTCGTGCTGTGCCGACAGGAGGTGCGGCGTCTGGACCGGGTGACGGGAAGTGACGGGATCGAGCGTTGTGCTATCGTGCTGGGGCCGGAGCTGGTGCGGGTGACGCCGGCGCCGAAGCGGCCGTTTCAGGGGTGGCGGTATCTGCCCGTGGGCGAGGCGCCGCCGGATTTGACGGCCGTCAGGGCGGGCGAGGATGCGTTGCCGCCGGAATTGTCGAAGGCCCTGGCCGAGATCGGGGTGTGGTGAGGGTCGCGGTGCGCGCGACATGCGCACCCTACGATAACGGCCCGGGTGGGAGGTGTGAGGGTTTGGTCGACGGATGGTGCGTGCGATCACGTGCCTTATCGTGACGGCGTTTCGTTGCGGCTTGCGCCCTTTCGCAGGCGGGGCGCAGCGGATATATGCGGGCCATGTCCCAGAACCCGCCCAACCTCCGCCCTGATCTTGCGCCCAAGGGGCGTTTCACCGACACCCCGCGCCCGGGCCAGCCGACCATCGGCATGGTCAGCCTTGGCTGCCCCAAGGCGCTGGTGGACAGCGAACGCATCCTGACGCGGCTGCGGGCCGAGGGCTATGCGATCAGCCCCGACTATACCGGGGCGGATGCGGTGATCGTGAACACCTGCGGGTTCCTTGATTCCGCCAAGGCGGAAAGTCTGGATGCCATCGGCGAGGCGCTGGCCGAAAACGGGCGGGTGATCGTGACGGGCTGTCTGGGGGCAGAGCCGGAGTATATCACCGGGGCGCATCCCCGCGTTCTGGCCGTGACCGGGCCGCAGCAATATGAGCAGGTGCTGGATGCGGTCCATGCCGCCGTGCCGCCGTCGCCCGATCCGTTCATTGACCTGCTGCCGGCGACGGGCGTCACGCTGACGCCCCGGCATTACAGCTATCTCAAGATTTCCGAGGGCTGCAATCACAAGTGCAAGTTCTGCATCATACCCGACATGCGGGGCAAGCTGCAGTCACGGCCCGCTCATGCCGTGCTGCGCGAGGCGGAGAAGCTTGTGCAGGCGGGGGTGCGGGAGCTTTTGGTGATTTCGCAGGATACCTCGGCCTACGGCGTCGATATCAAGCACGCGACGGAGCGGGAGCATCGGGCGCATATCGTTGATCTGGCGCGTGATCTGGGGTCGCTGGGGGCCTGGGTGCGGCTGCACTATGTCTATCCCTATCCGCATGTGCGCGACCTGATCCCGCAGATGGCCGAGGGGCTGATCCTTCCCTATTTGGATATCCCGTTCCAGCATGCCCATCCCGATGTGCTGCGCCGGATGGCGCGGCCTGCGGCGGCGGCAAAGACGCTGGACGAGATTGCGGCCTGGCGGGCGGTCTGCCCGGATATCACCCTGCGGTCGACCTTTATCGTGGGCTATCCGGGCGAGACGGAGGCGGAGTTCCAGACGCTGCTGGACTGGATGGACGAGGCGCAGCTCGATCGGGTGGGATGTTTTCAGTACGAGAACGTCAAGGGCGCGCGGTCGAACGCCCTGCCCGACCATGTGCCTGCCGAGGTCAAGCAGGAGCGGTGGGACCGGTTCATGGAAAAGGCTGCTGCCATTTCCGAGGCGAAGCTGGCCGCCAAGGTGGGCCGGGTCTGTCAGGTCATCGTGGATGAGGTGGACGAGGAAGGTGCCACCTGCCGGACATGGGCGGATGCGCCCGAGATCGACGGGAACCTGTTCATCGACGAGGGTTTCGAGGGGCTGAAGCCCGGCGATATCGTGACGGTCGAGATCGAGGAAGCCGGGGAATATGATCTGTGGGGGGCGCGGGTCTGACACGTCGTCCGTAGGGTGGGTGGAACCTAACTTGCCGCGACGATGGTGGGTTGCACCCACCCTACGACAGGGACCCGGGTCATCTTGGACGGTGGCCGGATCGCCCGGCCGCCGCCTTTGTCAGGTCAGTTGCCCGCAGGGCCGAAATGGCCGCGAACGGTGTTGGACTGCGCCTCGGTCCCGGTCGGGACGAAGGGGGTGAGCCAGACCTTGGCGTAGATTTCGTCTTCGTCGCCGAGGACCCAGCCGAAGATGATCGTGTCGCCGTCTTCGTCGAGCGTGCTGTTGGCCACGGTCGTTTCGATGACTCGGTTGACACAGCCGGGGACGGCTTTGACGCAGGTGGAACGGAGCGTCATCAGGGTATTGTCGAAGAGAAAGTCGTCGCCCCGCAGGACGGCGGTTTCGACAAAGGTAGATCCGGCTGTCGCCTCGCAAGACGTGAAGCAGACGGTGTAGGTGACCCGGACGCGGCTGGTGCGGTTTTCGAGTTTCTGGATGGACAGATTGAGGTTGCTGATGCTGGGCATCTGAAAGTTTCCTTTTGAATGAATGGTTTGAAATAATGGTCGGGTAGTGGGGGAAGGATGCGGCGGGAACGCCTTTGGGTAAAGTCAGGTTTTCCTCACTCAACCTTAGGTAATTTCGCGCCGACCGGGATCAGCGGGAGGCGCGCTGGCTGAACCTGGCGGTTCGTGCCGAAAAGCTGTGCGCCAATCTTGTTTCAAACGTCCGTTTGTCCCAAGTTGGAGCCAAGGGGGGAACGGTGCGCGCTGCGTCCAGGTGATGCCGTGGCCGCGTGTTCGCCTTGTGAAAGAGCCTTTGTGTCCTGTCATCCCGAACGGAGTTCTTGCCATGCTGCATATTGATCTGCCGACCCGTGCCGACATCCTGCGCCTTGCCGAAACGCGGGGCGGGCCCTGTGTGACGATCTATCTGTCCACAACGCCGCTGACCGAGTCGGTCGGGATGGACCGGATCGAGTTGAAAAACCAGCTCAAGGATGCCGTGGCCCAGCTTGAGGCGGTGGATACGCCCAAGCGGAGCATCTGGCCGATCGAGGCGGCGGTGAATGATGTGATCGAGGATGACGCCTTCTGGGCGTTGCAGGCCAACAGCCTTGCGCTGTTTGTCACGCCCGAGTCGATCAGAACGTTCCGGTTGCCCAACAAGCTGTCGCCCATCGTCGAAGTGTCGGACCGGTTTCACATCAAGCCGATCCTTCGGGCGATCACATTTCCGCATGATGCCTATGTGTTGGCGATCAGCCGGGGTTCGGTGCGGCTGATCGAGGTGTCGGCTGATCTGCCGCCGCATGGTGTCAGCGTTCCCCATATGCCGCGCGACATGGCGGATGCGATCAACCGGCGGTCGTCGCTGGCGCGTGAAGGAGGGTTGCGGAGCGGCGAGGTGACGAGCGAGAACGCTCTTTTGACGCGTTATGCCCGTACCGTGGACGAGGCGATCCGGCCGGTGCTGTCGGGTCATGAGCGCCCGCTGATCATTGCGGCGAGCGAGCCGCTGTCGTCGATGTTCAGGAATGTCAGCAGCTATGCCCATACGGCCGCCGAGGTGATCGGCGGGTCGGCGGATCATGCGCCGGATCATGAGCTTGCCGCTGCGGCACGGGGGGTTCTGGACCGGATCTATGCCGAGGAGATCCGGGGGCTGGCCGATCTGTATGCGGTGCGCGAGGGTCAGGGTCGGACGACGGGCGATATTGCGCTGGCGGCGCGGGCGGCGACGTTCGGGGCTATTGATACGCTGATCGTGGATATTGATCAGGTGGTGCCGGGGACCGTGGCGGATGAGGATGGCGCAGTGACGTTTGCCGAGGCGGCGAGTGCGGCCAACTATGGCGTGGTGGATGAGATCGCGAGCCGGGCGCTGAAATCAGGGGCGCGGGTCATATCGGCCCGGAAAGAGGATATTCCGGGCGGCGGCGCGTTGGCGGCGATCCTGCGTTACGCGATCTGATCTGCGGGTTGGGGCCGGATTGTCTGAACCTGAGTGATCTGGCGTAGGGTGCGCATTCTGCGCACCCTTCTGTCGTGATGGCGGCTGGTTGCTGTCGCGGTCAGATCGGCTATATCCATGAAACATCACCGAAAACGGAGCCCCTCCCCCATGCCGACGCTTTTCGACCCCGCCCTTGCGGGCGCGCTGCATCTGAAGAACCGGATCGTGATGGCCCCACTCACGCGGCAGCGGGCGGTGGGCGGGCGGGTGCCCAATGCGCTGATGCGCGATTACTATGTCCAGCGGGCGAGCGCGGGGATGATCCTGACCGAGGCGACGTCGGTCACGCCGATGGGGGTGGGGTATCCCGATACGCCGGGGATCTGGTCGGACGCACAGGTGGACGGCTGGCGGATGATCACGGACGCTGTGCATGACGCGGGCGGGATGATCGTGCTGCAGTTGTGGCATGTGGGGCGGATTTCGGACCCCGTGTTTCTGGACGGGCAGTTGCCGGTCTCGGCCTCGGCCATCGCGCCGTCGGGGACGGTGTCGCATATCCGGCCGGTGCGGAATTATGTGACGCCGCGCGCATTGGACATCAGCGAAATTCCGGGGATCGTGGAGGCCTACCGGGTAGGTGCGGCCAATGCGAAGAAGGCGGGTTTTGACGGGGTCGAGGTTCATGGGGCGAATGGCTATCTGCTCGACCAGTTCCTGCAGGACGGGTCGAACAAGAGGACGGATGCCTATGGCGGCCCGATCGAGAACCGGGCGCGGTTCCACCTTGAGGTGACGGATGCGGTGATCGGGGAATGGGGGGCTGACCGGGTGGGGATGCATCTGAACCTGTCGGCACGGAGCCAGTCGGTCACGGACAGCAACCGGGCGGCTTTGTTCCCTTATGTGGCCGGGGAACTGGATCGTCGGGGGATTGCCTTTCTGGTCGCGCGGGAACCGCTGACCGAGCCGGAGCCTGTCTTTGGCCTGGTGCGCAAGGCGTTCCGGGGTTTCCTGATCGCCAATGACGGGCTGACGCCCGAATCTGGTGCGACTTTGGTGGAGAACGGCGTGGCGGACGCGGCCTGTTACGGGCGGTTTTTCATCGCCAACCCTGACCTGCCGGCCCGCATCAAGGCGGGTGCCGCGATGAACCCGCTGCGAAGCGAGGTGATTTATGCAACCGGGGCAGAGGGTTATACGGATTATCCGGCGCTGGCCTGAACCGAGCCCGGTTTGACCTGAGTCAAGACGGGGTGTTCACAAAACTGTCATGATGGGGCTGTGCAACAGGGAGACGCCCATGTCAGACGCCGCCGCCAACGCCCCGCTCGCCCCGAAACGCCCCCACCGCCGGGTCTTTGACGGGGTGCCGGAACTGGATGACCGGACCTATGAGCATCTGAAACTGCAATTGCAGGCCGAATTGCTCAAGGTCCAGATCTGGACGCAGGAGACGGGCCAACGGTTCGTCGTGCTGTTCGAGGGCCGGGACGCCGCCGGAAAAGGCGGCACGATCAAGCGGTTCATGGAACATCTGAACCCCCGCTATGCCCGGGTTGTCGCGCTGACGAAACCCGGCGACCGGGAAAACGGCCAGTGGTTCTTTCAACGTTACATCGAACATCTGCCGACCAAGGGTGAAATGGTGTTCTACGACCGGTCCTGGTACAACCGGGCCGGGGTGGAGCGGGTGATGGGGTTCTGCGAGCCGCATGAATACCTGGAGTTCATGCGCGAGGCCCCCGAGCTTGAGCGGATGCTGGTGCGGTCGGGGATCCGGCTGACCAAATACTGGTTTTCGATCACACCGGACGAACAGCGCCGCCGGTTTGTGGCGCGGGAAACCGATCCGCTGAAGCGCTGGAAGCTGTCGCCCATCGACAAGGCGAGCCTTGACCGCTGGGACCAGTATACCGAGGCGAAGGAGGCGATGTTCTTTTATTCCGACACCGCCGATGCGCCGTGGACCGTCATCAAGTCGAACGACAAGAAGCGGGCGCGGATCGAGTGCATGCGGCATTTCCTGCACCAGATCGATTATCCCGAAAAGGATCTATCGGTCGCCGTGGCACCTGATCCACGGATCGTGGGGACGGCGGGGCAGGTGTTGAAAGAGCGGGACGAGATCCTTGCGACGGCGCTGCACCCGGAGGTGCGGAAGGTGAAGCCGTCGTGACGGCGGCCGCGTAGTGGGTGGGTTTCACCCACCCTGCGCGGCGAAGGGGGCGCGAGAGCGCGAATGCGTCGGGGACGGTGGGTTTCACCCACCCTACGGGCGAAGCGGGCGCGTCAGATGGCCTTGAGTTCGGCGATCAGTTGGGCGTTCCGGCAGGAGGCAGGCACGTCATTGGCGGCAATCGCCGAGTGGCAGACGGCCGGATCGCCGCAGGTCTGGCAGCCCGTGACCGAGTTCAGGTAATCCTGCGCGGGCAGAACGCCTTCGTTCAGGGCCTTGCGCAGACCGCCTGCCGCTGTCCGCACCTCGCCGGGTGCGAGCCAGAAGAATGCGCGGGTTTCGCCTTTGGTCGACATGATGACCTCTGATTCGGGTGTCGGATGGGTCCAGCTTGCGCCCTGGGGGCGGCCCGCGTCTTTGCGCCAGATCAAATCGGCCAATCAGCCCAGCGCCACCAAGATGGCCCCGCCGGCAATCATGGCGATCCCGGCCCAGCCAAGGAGACTGAGGCTTTCGCCCAGAAAGGTCGCGCTGAGAAGCGCCACGAAGACGACGCTGAGCATGTCGATGGGGGCCACTTGCGACGCCTGTCCCAGTTGCAGTGCGCGGAAGTAGCACAGCCACGAGGCCCCGGTGGCAAGACCGGAGAGCGTCAGAAAGACCCAGGTCCGCGTTGAAATGGTGGAGAGGGGTTGCCCCTGGCCAAAGACCCTTACGATGGCGGCGAGCGAGACCAGCACGACGATCGTGCGGATCAGGGTGGCAAAGTTCGAGTTGATCCCGCTGACCCCCACCTTGGCCAGCACGGCCGTCAGAGCCGCAAAGACCGCCGAAAGCAGCGCCCAGACCTGCCAATGTCCGGCCAGGTCACGCATCAGAAGATCATTCCCGCAAGGACACAGACCCAGGCCACCCCGACAGCCACCGCCGAGACGGCGACACAGGCGCTGCCGGCGTCCTTGGCCTGTTTCGCGCGGGGGCGGCGTTCTTCAGAGACGTCATCGACGACGCGTTCGATGGCGGTGTTCATGCATTCGGCGGCCAGAACGATGATCCCGCCCATCAGGATCATGCCGCGTTCGCCCGCCGACAGGGGCAGGATGAAGGCGAAAAAGGCCGACAGGAGGTTGGCCCAGAGCCACTGGTGCAGCGATCCTTCGGTCTGGAAGACATGGATGAACCCTTCCCATGACCAGATGGCCCGCAGCCTGACCCGTTCCAGTTGTTTCCACATGCCTGATCCTCCTGCAACGGTGCGCCTTCCCTGAAACGAGGATGGTCATATCCCCCGTCGCTGCCAAGCCCCAGAAATCCGCTGTCCCCTGTCGCCGGGTCAATCGCCGCCCCGCGACCCGACGTCACGATTTGAGCGAATCGGTCGCGGTCCTATCTTTGGATCATGACCCGTGATCCAGATATCTATCCCGCCTATGCCCGGTCCGAACGGATCGCCGACGGCGTCATCCATGCCTTGGGCGTGACCTTTGCCATTGTGGGGGCAATCCTGCTGATCGTGTTCGCCGCACTTGGCGCGCAAGCCGGGGAGATTGCCGCTGTCGTGATCTATGGCGGGGCGCTGATGGCGACCTTTCTGGCCTCGGCCTTTTACCACATGACGCCCTGGGAGACGCTGCGGCCCACGCTGCGCCGGATCGACCATGCGGCGATCTACCTCAAGATTGCGGGGACCTATACGCCGCTGGTCGTGCTGATCGGATCGGCCTTTGGCTATGTTGTCCTGGCGGTCGTCTGGGCGCTGGCGCTGGGTGGCGCGGCATGGCGGCTGATCAAGCGGGGCAAGACCGGGGTGATCGGGCCTGCGATCTATCTGTTCATGGGCTGGCTCAGCGTGCTGCTGGTCTGGCCGATGATCCAGTCACTGCCGGTGTCGGTGCTGGTGCTCGTGCTGATTGGCGGGCTGCTTTACAGCGCGGGTGTGATCTTTCACGTCTGGGAAACGCTGCGGTTTTCCAATGCGATCTGGCATGGCTTTGTGCTGGCTGCCTCGGCCTGCTTCTTTGCCGCGATCACTGTCGGCGTGTTGGCCACCTGAGCCGGGTCAGGACGGAAAGCCGATCGTGGCGGCCACGTTCTGCACCACCGCCAGACGGGCGGCGTTGGGGGGATGGGTGCTGAGGAAGCCGTTGCCCGGTTCGGGGATGCGGAAGAAGAATTCGGCCCCTTTCAGCGGGTCGAACCCAGCCCGTGCGGTCAGCACAGTCCCAAGGGCGTCGGCCTCAAGTTCGAACTGTTTGGAATAGCTTTGGGCACCGACGGCGGCGCCCAGTTCCTGGGCGGCGCGGATCTGCGCCTCGGTCGTGGCGCCGCGGGCGGTGGCAAGCTGGCCAAAGATTTCGGCTCCCGCAGCGGCATTCCGGTCCTGCCGGTCGAGGTGGCCCAGAATGTGATGGGCGGCCTCATGCGACATGATGAAGGCCATTTCATCGGCATTCTGCACCTCGGCAATAAGAGGCAGGGTGAAGGCGATGATCGGACGGCCCTGATCGTCGATCGTCTGGAAGGCATTGGGCGGCATGCCGCGCCGGTCGTCCACAACGATGCGGAAATCGCAGTTGGCGGACGGGTTGCGCTGGCGGCAGGCGGCTTCGGCCACGGGTTCGACGGCGGCGACCACGGCGACAAAGGTCTGTGCCTGTGTGCGCGCGACGTCTGGATCGACAGCATTGCGGCCGGACGCCATGGCGCCCGCGATATCGGTTTCGGTTGCGGGAACCGTGGTGCAGTTGGCCAGCAGGAGGCCAAGGGTCAGGGCAAGAAGAAAGGGCCGGAGCAGGATCGTCACCTCGTCGTTCAGACGGAATCTGGCACAATCCGGGGCCGTTGGCCACGCTGCAAAAGGCCCGATCACGACATCGGCAAGACCTGGCCTTTGGCTGCACTTGCCACAGGACCGGGCCGTCCTTAGGCTGATCCCATGCTGACCATCGAACATGAGTTTGACGCCACGGTCGTGACCCTAGTGGACGAGGGCGCGGCCCCATTGCAGGAGGACGTGATCGTCTGCGCGTTCGAGGATTGCGTGACGGTGGAACAGTTCGACGCACGCACGGGCCAGATGATGAAGATCACCCTGTCACTGACGCAGGTCCGCGATCTGGGGGCGGCGCTGAACCTGCCCGAGGGGATCTATGCGACGCCGCCTGCAGGCTAGGGGTCGACGCGGAAAAGCTTGTCCCGCGACGTCGCGCCGCGCAGGAGGGTGAGGCGCGATTTCGGGACGCCAAGTGCCCTGGACAGCAGTTTGACGACGGCGGCGGTGGCTTTGCCGTCTTCGGGCACGGTCGTGACGTAGATGCGGATGAGGCCGTCTTCGACGGTGATGCGGTTGGCGGCGGCCTTGGGCGTCACGCGGACGGCGATTTCGGTCGCGGGGGTTGCAAGATGGGTCAGGTCCATGGGCCCGGGCCTAGCACTTTGCCCGATGTCAGACCATTCCCCGTTGCGGGCCCCCGCACGGCTGGGCCATGGTGGCGCGGCGAATGACGGGGGCAAACCATGACACGGACCGGGTTTTTCTGGGATGAACGCACGTTCTGGCACGGCGGGGGGAATTATGCGGGAATGTTCCCCGTGGGCGGACTGGTGCAGCCGCTGAACGGTGGTCTGCCGGAAAGCCCCGAGACGAAGCGGCGGCTGAAGAACCTGATCGAGGTGACGGGCCTGGCGCGGGATCTGATCATGACCTCGGCACCGTCCGCCACGCAGGAAGACCTGCTGCGGGTCCATCCGGCTCATTACCTTGACGCCTTCAGGACGCTGTCGGACGACAAGGGCGGCGAACTGGGCCGCCGCACGCCCTTTGGCCCCGGCGGGTACGAGATCGCGGCGCTGTCAGCGGGTCTTGCCAAGGGGGCTTTGGCCGCAGTTCTGGAGGGGGGGCTCGACAATGCCTATGCCCTGTCACGCCCGCCCGGGCACCATGCGCTGCCGGACTTTCCGAACGGGTTCTGCCTGTTGGCCAATATCGCCATCGCCATCGAAGCGGCCCGTGCAGCGGGGCTGGCCCGGCGCTTTGCAGTTCTGGACTGGGATGTGCATCACGGCAACGGGACCGAGGCGATCTTTTATGACCGGGATGATGTGCTGACGGTTTCGATCCATCAGGACCGCAACTATCCCACCGATTCTGGCGCCATTACGGACCGGGGCCGGGGCGCGGGGGAAGGGTTCAACATCAATATCCCCCTGCCACCCGGCACGGGCCACAAGGGCTATCTTGCCACGATGGAGCGGCTGGCCCTGCCCGCGATCCGCGCCTATCGGCCGGATGTGCTGATCGTGGCGTGCGGGTTCGACGCGGCGATCAACGATCCGCTTGGACGGATGCTGGCCACGGCCGAGACGTTCCGGCTGATGACCCGGCAGGTCATGGCGCTGGCGACCGAGATCTGTGGCGGAAAGCTCGTCCTTGTCCACGAGGGCGGATATTCCGAGGCTTATGTTCCCTTCTGCGGCCATGCAGTGCTGCAGGAGCTTTCGGGGAGCGCGATTGACGCGCCTGATCCGCATGGCGATATCTTCGCCGCCCGCCAGCCGGGGCCTCTTACAGATGCGTTCATCGCGTCGGTACTTGATGACATGGCCGTGTCGCTAGGGCTTCCCTGACTCTGCTTCCTTGTTCTCCTCCAGCTTCTTCTGGTCTCAAATATCCCGGGGTCCGGGGCAGCGCCCCGGGGGTCGGACACGGTCGGACGTCAGGCCGGGCTGGCACTCCTCGTCCCGACTGACTACCTTTCTCCTGACCCGAACCAAAGGACCGCCTATGCCCACCCCCAATCAGGCTGCTCTCGATTTTCTGCTGACCCGCCGGTCCTATCCTGCCCGCACGCTGACGATGCCGGTGCCGGACGAGGCGGAACTGCGCATCCTTTTGAACGCGGCGGCGCGGGTGCCTGATCACGGCAAGCTTGAGCCCTGGCGGTTCATCGTTCTGACAAAACCGGCCCTGACGCGGATTGCAGGGCTTGTGCCTGCGCGGGGGGCGGCGCTGAGCATTGATCCGGACAAGATCGCGAAATCGGTAGCGCAGTATCGCGATGCCGATCTGGCGGTGGTGGTCGTCGCCTCGCCCAAGGCCAGCGACAAGATCCCGGTCCTGGAACAGACCTATAGTGCCGGCGCGGCCTGCCTGTCGCTGGTCAATGCGGCGCTGGCCGCGGGTTGGGGGGCGAACTGGCTGTCAGGCTGGCCGTCCTATGACCGGACATTCGTGTCCGAGGCGTTCCACCTTGCCGCCCAAGAATCGGTGGCCGGTGTCATCCATATCGGCACGATCAGCACCGTGTCGCCGGACCGGCCCCGCCCGGCGGTGGATGCGGTGACGACCTGGCTGACCGCATGATTCTGACCGATTTTTCGCGGGCGGTCAGCCAGTTCCTTGATCCCCGTTTCCGCCGGGTGCTGTTGCTTGGCTTGGGCCTGACGGTGGCGCTTTTGGTTGCGGCCTATGGGCTGATGCTCTGGCTCATTTCCACGTTTCTGGGCGGGACGGTGACGCTGCCCTTGCTGGGCGAGGTGACGTGGGTCGGCGATCTTGTGGGCTGGGGATCGCTGTTCCTGATGCTGGGGCTGTCTATATTCCTGATGATCCCGGTCGCGTCGGCCATCACGTCCTTCTTTCTTGAGGATGTGGCGGAGGCGGTTGAGGACGAGTTTTATCCCGGCCTGCCGCCCGCGCCACGCACCGGATTTGCCGAGGGTCTGAAGGAAACAGCAGCCTTTCTTGGCCTGATGATCGTGGCGAACCTGATGGCGTTCGGGTTCTACCTGACCGTGCCGTTCCTGAGCCCCGTGATCTTTTATGCGCTGAACGGGTTCCTGCTGGGGCGGGAGTATTTTCAGGTGGCCGCCATGCGCCGCGAGGGGCGGGTCGGGGCGTCAGAGATGCAGGCGCGGAACCGGGGGCAGATCTGGCTGGCCGGGTGCCTGATGGCGCTGCCGCTGACGATTCCGGTTCTGAACCTTGTCATTCCGGTGCTGGGGGCTGCGACGTTCACCCACCTTTACCACCGGATCAAGGCAGGAGAGACCGCGCGGGGGCGGCGCTGATCAGTTTCCGGCGCCGGATGTCATCTGCCGCAGGACGGCCAGATCATCGACCGTGATCCAGCCCGAGATGATGACCGTCTGGATCACGGCAAAGACGCCGATGGCCCAGAGGGTGGTGATCTTCATCTTGCGTTTGAGGTTGAAGTCGGCGGGGGCGGATTTCGGGGTGCCGGGCACGATTTCGCCCGCTTCGCCCTGGGTGACAAGGCGCAGGGGCAGCACGACAAAGAACACCATGAACCAAGTCACGGCGAACAGGACGAGGGCGGCGCTGATGCTGATGTTCATGAGGGTGTTTCCTGTCGCTGCCTGTCAGACCTGTTCGAGTTCCACGAGGCAGCCATTGAAATCCTTGGGGTGAAGGAACAGGACCGGTTTGCCATGGGCGCCGATTTTCGGCTCTCCGCTGCCGAGAACGCGGGCGCCGGTGGCCAGAAGGCGGTCGCGGGCGGCGAGGATATCCTCGACCTCGTAGCAGATGTGATGGATGCCGCCGGCGGGGTTCTTTTCAAGGAAGGCGGAGATCGGACTGTTGTCGCCAAGCGGGTGGAGAAGCTCGATCTTGGTATTGGGCAGGTCGATGAAGACGACGGTGACGCCATGCGCGGGTTCGTCCTGCGGGTCGCGCACGTGGGCGCCCAGCGTGTCGCGGTATTGCGCGGCGGCTGCCGCAAGGTCGGGCACTGCGATGGCCACGTGGTTAAGGCGACCGATCATGGCCTGCACCCCTTTTTCCGGTTGCCGCTTTATGTCGCGCCGCGCCCGCGCCCGCAAGGCGGGGGGACGAAGCGTCGCGGGGACGGCTGTCGGCTTAATCCTTCGCTAACCATGCATGTCCAGAGTGAGTCGCACGGACTGCTGCCACAATCTGGGAATCATGCGATGGACACGCTCGACGACTATCTGATGACGCGACCCGCAACGGTCGCCCGCCCGCTTCTGGGGCTTACCCTGCTTCTGGTCGAAGACAGCCGCTTTGCGTCCGAGGCGATGCGACTGTTGTGTATCCGGTCGGGGGCACGGATCCGGCGGGCGGACAGCCTGCTTTCGGCGCGGCGGCATTTGCGGGTTTACCGGCCGGGGGCTGTCATCATTGATCTGGGACTGCCGGACGGATCGGGGGCCGATCTGATTGCGGAATTGGCCGGGGCAAGCCCGCGGGTGGATGTGATTCTGGGGATGAGCGGCGATCCGGATGCAGAGGCGCGGACGATGGCAGCGGGGGCGGACAAGTTTCTGGCCAAGCCTGTTGTCCGGATGGACCAGTTCCAGACGGCGATCCTGCGCCACCTGCCCCGGGACCGACAGCCCCCCGGGCCGCGTTCGCTGTCTGACGATGCGGTTCTGCCTGATCCGGTCGCCTATCACGACGATCTTGTTCATGTGCAGTCGGTGCTGCAGACGGCGCCCGATCTGGCCTATGTGACGCAGTTTCTGGGCGGGGTTGCCCGAAGCGCGGGGGACGGGGCCATGTCGGATGCCGTCGCGGCGCTGGCGGC
>JBGSWJ010000555.1:0-3464 GCA_041752495.1 Rhodobacterales bacterium | reverse complement strand
GCAGACGACAGCGGAACTCATCAGGACGAGGCGACGGATGCGGCCGGAGGCCGCCCGGACAAGGGCGGCTGTGCCCTGCGCGTTCACATCGGCCAGCCTTTCGACCGTGAGGACGGGGGGCGGCGCGACAAGGGCCGTGTGAAACAGGATCTCGACCCCGTCGAGCGCCTCGGCAAGGGCGGCGGGGTCAGCAAGATGCCCCGGCACGAGATCGATGCGGTCGCGGAAACTGACCCGGTGCATGGAATCGGGAAGCGCCAGAACCCGGACATCGTGGCCCGTCACCATCAGCTGTTCGAGCACATGCTGCCCGGCCTGGCCAGTGGCGCCCGTGACAAGGACTCTCGCCATTATGACATCCTGCCCAACTCTCCTGTCCTGGCGGGGCCGGGGCAGGCTTGCGGCACCAGACCCGGGTCAGATGCCGATAAATAACTGTTTCTTATACATTTCCGCCGACGCCTGCGGATAGCGCCATGGCCATAGCATGAAGCCTTGCGACTGCCTAGCTGTTTGATGCTGTCCGCCAAGCCGGTCAGGGTCCGGAAGGTTTATCCGCGGGCGTCGCCGGTGCGGCCCGCCACATAGCCGGCGATAACCCGGCTCAGGGTGCTGATGTCGGCAAAGTTTTCGGGGGTGAAATCCTCGTCCGTCAGCTGGAATCCGAAGCGGGCTTCGATCCGGGACACCAGATCCACGACCGCGAAACTGTCAAGCTCGAGCCCTTTTTCGAACAGGGGTGTTTCGGGACGGACGCGGGATGCATCAATCCTGAGCTCTTGCACGATCAGCGCGATGAGATCTTTTGTAACCGAATCTGTCATGAAAATGTCCTGCTTCAGTGTCTGGTCCCGATCTCTTGCTGATCGGGTTCGGGCGGATGCGTGTCTTTGGGCATACCATGCGCATGGCCCCGGTGCGGGCATATTATGGCTTGCCGGCGGGATCCTCCAGAGGCCGGGATGATTTCCTGTGGGCAATCTCGCGCAGATGGTGCGCGACCCGGGTCCGGTGCTGATCGGCCTCGGCGTGGCGGCCCTGCGCCGCGAGATAATCGGCGCGGACATCCTTGGGATGGATCAGGGATTCGAGGCTGCCCGTGGACCAGGACAGTTCAGAGGCGATCGGCGGAAAGACCGTCCGGGCGTGCTGCCGCGACACCTTGGCGATGCGGTGCTGAAATACGTCGGCGGTGTGTTTCACCCCGTCGAATTCGGCCAGCAGGGCGCGGGCATGGGCGCTGGTGATGGCATGGCAGGGGTTTGACATGCGGATATCGGTGCTGACGGCAAAGGGGGTGTCGGCGCGGTGTTCTTCGTCGAGCGCCCAGCCAAGCCGGAGCAGGCCCGGCGCATCGGCGGCAAAGCTGACCTCGCCCGCGGCGATCCTGTCGTGCAGACGGTCGAGGACGCTGCGCCACCAGGGATGAAAGACGACATCGTCTTCACAGACGAGCGCGCGTTCGCTGGTGGCGGCAAGCCTTGTCCACAGACCAAGATAGCTTGCCACGACGGCAACCTGGGCGGGGATCAGGACATTGTTGCAATCGGGCTGACCACAATCAAGCTTGCCACAGCGAAAGCAGGGCGGATACTGGGCGACCCGGCCCTGCCCGTATAGGGCTGCAACCTCGGGCGAGGTGCCGTCGCAGGCATCGTGGAAGGTGTAGTTTTCAATCCCGATATCGCGGAAATGGGCGCGGATATGGTTCCTGCGATCCACCGAGGCGGGCAGGCTTATCACATAGACCCGATCAAAAAGATCCGCCAAGGCCATCGTCCGTTCCTTCTTGTTCCGTTCAGCGCCGCGCGGCGACACGCCCGAGTGTAGGCGGCCCGGACGGCAATGTCAGGAGGGCTGCCACCAATGTGAGCGGTGATGGGTTGATCCCGACGCCCCCGGATGGGATTGTCGCTGCGCCTGTGCCGAGCCGGGAGGCGCCCGAGACGATGACCCAGAACATCAAGATCGACTATTCGAAACTGCGGCCCGTGAGCAAGCAGTTGCCCTTTGCGACCTCCCGCACGGTCATGGCGATGATCCTGCGGGAAATGTCCACGACCTATGGGCGCACACCGGGCGGATATCTTTGGGCGATCCTCGAGCCGGTTGGCGGGATCGTGATGATGTCCGTGCTTTTCTCGGCCTTCATGCGGTCGCCGCCGCTGGGGACGAACTTCATGATCTTCTATGCCTCGGGGGTGCTGCCTTTCACGATGTTCAACACGATCAGCGGAAAGATGGCCCAGACGGTGATGTATTCACGCCAGCTGCTTGCCTATCCCCGGGTGACGATCATCGATGCGCTGCTGGCCCGCTTCATCCTGAACTTTCTCACCCAGCTTATCGTCTCGGCCATCATCTTCACGGGCATCCTGCTTAATTACGAGACGGGGACCGTCCTGCATGTGCCGCAGATCATTCTGGCCTTTGTCATGGCAGCCAGTCTTGGTCTGGGCGTGGGCATCCTGAACTGTTTCCTGACCATGCGCTTTCCGGTCTGGAGCAGCATCTGGAAGGTCGTCACACAGCCACTCATGCTGGTCTCGGGGGTGCTTTTCCAGTATGCCGCCATCCCCCTGCCCTATCGGGACTACATCTGGTACAACCCTTTGATCCAGGTGACGGGGATGATGCGCTCGGCCTTCTACCTCAACTATGACGCATCCTATGTTTCGCTCACCTATGTCTTTGGGGTCTCTCTGATCCTGATCGTCACCGGCCTTCTGTTCCTGCAGCGCTACTACCGTGATCTGCAGGAATAGGCGGCAGGCGGCCTCTAGCGCCCCTGCCCTGCCCGTTTCTGCACCCAGCCCAGAAAGGCGCGGGCCGGCGCCCGCAGGCGGGGGCTGCCGGTGGCGTGCCAGACGCCGTGCCATTCGGCGACAAGCGCATGGACATCGGCGCCGGGCATGAGCGCGCGGGCCTGATCCAGCGTGTCGGGGTCAAGCAGCGGCGGCGGCAGCCGTTCGGTGACAGCGTCGCGCAAGGTGAAGCGGATGATGTCGCCGGGTTCCTCGGCGATGGTGTAGTCGGGCAGGTGATCCTCGGCGATCATGTCGCGGATCATCTTGCGAAAGACCCGCCGGGGCGAGGCGGAGCCGGATTTCTTGAGCAGCGTCTCGACCGAGATGCGCCAGCTTTCCTGCCGGCCGCAATGCTTGCGCGCGAGTTCGTAGATGCGCCGTTCGAGCGGCTTGCGCAGGCGGAAATAATCGCGGCTGAGGGTGAGGACGGATTTGGCCAGCACCGCGCGGAAGAGCCAGTCCGACAGCGTGATGGCGACCGAGACCATGCGGCCGTCGCGGGTCTTGCGCAGGATCTGCCAGCTTTCGATCAGGCCGAAGCCGGTGGTGACCTCCATGCCCCCGGTGACAAGGTTGGTGGTGATGCGGGTGCCCGCGAGCCGTTCGAGCGCCTCGCGCAGGCGGCGGTAGCCGTCGCCCGAGGTTTCGCGCCCCGTG
>JBGSWJ010000554.1:0-4820 GCA_041752495.1 Rhodobacterales bacterium | reverse complement strand
GTCGGGGCAGCGCCCTTCACAGGCCGCGCAGTATCGGTCGCCCCCGCCGAAGGACCAGTCGGCGAGGGCGCGGAGACGTTTTTTTCTGCGTCCAGGATCAAACCCTTCGCGACATAATGGGTCTGGAACGCCTCGAAGACCGGCCAGATGTTCAGAAGCGCATCGATGCCCTCGAGCGTGACCGGCACGATCGCGCCCGCCGCATCGCCGACGCCCTCCCAGTCCAGCACGGCGCGGCGTGCGACCGCTTTGGCCATGGTGAGTGCCAGTTCCTCCGGCGTGGCCATATCCGTCAGGGCCTCGATCGCCGGATCGGCCCGGGCCGAGACCATCAGCGCCGTGGTCAGTGGCGCGACATGCAGGCGGAGGCCGGGGACAAGGTCCAGCCACTCAGGCGCGGCGGTCAGGTTCAGGCGGATCATCAATAGGTCTCCACGTCGTTGATCAGAATTGCAGTGCACATGCGGCCGATCACGCTGTCGCGGGCGGCCTGCCAGTCGAAGGTGGCCTGGATGCCCTGTGGCCCGGAAATCTCGATCCGGGGGCGCGGCAAGTAGACGGCATGCACCGTGAAGGTGAACCTCTCGCCCGAGGGCAGCGAATAGCCGAACTCCAACTCGCTGGGATCGCCGTTGATCGCCTGCGTCACCAGCGCCTGGTCGGCGAAGCGCACCTCGATCCGCCCAGTCAGCGCTGCGATGGAGGGGTCCGCGCCATCGATGCGGCCGTCCGAGCGGATCGTCTCGAGCCGGTCGAGGGTGTTGGCAGAGGTGATCTCGGACGTAACCCCAGGGCCCAAGGCCGAACCGTTGCGCGTGATCGCACCGTTGAATTGGCCGAAGCGCTGCAATTCAACTGTCGAAGGCGTGCCAACGCCTGAGGTCGCCCCGACCGTCTCGCCCTGTGCCACAAGCCGTGCCGTCGCGGTCAGCAGGCCAGACCGCTGCATCTGCCAGGACAGCTGGTCGAGAACACAGCCCGTGTACATCGCGTACCGTGGCACCTCAGGCATGCCGGTCTCGACGGACATCGAAGGTAACGTCCAGTTTCCAGACTGAAACACATGGGTGAAGGGGCCAGCACCTGTTGTGACCGGATCGCCGAAGGCGGCTTTCAGCCAGAAGCCGAAGGCCGCCACATCTATCGGCACGACGACATCGCCGTCCGCGGTGACTGCATCCTTGATGGGCGCCAGCGGATCGCGGCCATAGCCCAAGAGCTCGCTGTTCAGCAGCGGCTGTTCCGAGCCCAGCGTGGTGCTGGCAAAGGGCACCCGGGTAAACCCTCCCGAGGGCGGCGTGCCATACGTCGTCTCGAACGCAAGCGCCAACTGCGCCCGCGCGCCTTGCGCTCGTGCCATGTCACAACTCCTATTGTGTGTGGGGTCAGCCGAGCTGGTCGGCCGTCGAATAGTGCAAGACGACCGCGATGACAGCGGCCTTCAGGCTGGCCGCGCCCTCGATGGGCAGGTCCACCGGGCGAGGTGCCTTCGCCTCGACCCAGTCGCAGATGCCGCCGAGTGTCCGGTCGACGACAATCGCTGCGCCGATGCTGGCGCAGAGGGTGTCAAAGGCGGCGTCACGGGACGCCCCTTGAACTACGGCCTCGATCTCGGCCCGGTGATGGTAATGGTAGCGCAGCGGCGAAAGCGTGACCTCCGGCTCCCCCGGTTCGCCGTCGCGTAGGATCAGAAGACCCGCGGCGGGAACGCGTTCGGGCAGCACGTCACCGCGAAGGACGGTAGCGGCCAAAGCAGACAGCCGTGCATGCAGCGCGGTGAGGATGGTTTCACGGGGGGTGGGCATGGACGGTGTGGCCTTTGGCTGGCGTCAAATGCTCGTTGAAGCTGGCAGTTCCGAAGTGTTCAGTCGTACATATCCGCCATGAGCAAGATCGACCCAGCCCCGACAGACCGCAATCTGCCCGCCGCTTTTGGCGCTGGGGCGGTCATTGGCACTCTTGGTGGCATGATCGGCCTTGGAGGGGCGGAGTTCAGGTTGCCGCTTTTGATCGGCATGTTCAGGTTTGCGGCCCTTGAAGCCGTGATCCTGAACAAGGCGATGAGCCTTGTCGTCGTGGCGACCGCTTTGCCATTCAGGGCTGGAACCGTCCCCTTCAGTGAGATTGCCACCCACTGGCCCATCATCCTGAACCTTCTGGCCGGAAGCCTGGCCGGGGCGTGGTTCGGGGCCGGTTGGGCGACGCGCCTGAAATCGGAGACCCTCTACAAGGTCCTGGCGGCCCTGCTGATCATGATCGCGGTCATCCTACTGTTTGGCCATGAGCCGGCAACTTCAGGCAGTCTGCTTGTCGGAACACTTCAGATGATCGCCGGGGTCATTGCGGGCTTCGGGATCGGGGTCGTGGCATCGCTGATGGGCGTTGCCGGTGGCGAATTGCTGATCCCGACGCTGGTCCTGTTGTTCGGGGCCGATATCAAGCTGGCCGGATCGCTTTCGCTCGCGGTCAGCCTGCCGACCATGCTGGTGGGCTTTGCGCGCTACAGCAGGGATGAGAGTTTTGCTGTGCTGGGCCGCAGCCGGACCTTCCTGCTCACCATGTCGGCGGGGTCGGTGGTTGGTACGTTCATCGGTGGACTGCTCCTCGGGATAGTTCCCAGCTCGATCCTGTTGCCCGCTCTTGCTGCCATTCTTGTGATTTCCGCAGTGAAGGTTTGGCGGCACACATAGGCCAGCGTCAGCTCACCCCACTTTCCTCCCAGTTCGCCACAATCAGCCCCGGCACGCCGTCAACCGCCCGCTCGGCATCCCGCGCCAGATCCAGCCGCTTCGGCAGCTTGACCTGCGGGACCAGCAGAAAGATCGGCGCGGTCAAAACGCCCCGGCCGGTCTTCGACCGCGACGGTGAGGCAGGACCGTGACCCCTGTGAGGCCGCGTAAGCCTGCCGAACGCGCGGCCATTGGTGTTCAACCGCCCCTCGGCCATCAGCAGGCTCGGCCCCCGGCGGCGATAGACGAACCGCAGCTTCTGGGGGGTGCGGCGTTCCCATTCCCCCGGCGAGATCCGGCCGCCGCGCGTGGACTTGCCCGACGCAGGCGTGGGGATTGCCTTTTCACCGGCGCGGACTTCGGCCGCCATCAGCGCGGCGATGCCTGGGCTGATCTCGAGCGTTGGTTTCATCGTGTCACGCTGGCTGTATTTCAAGCGTCCAGACCATCCGCTCGCGGTCGGGCACCGGCTCGCCTTCTGGAAATCGGAGAGGGGCATGGTTTGATTGGTCGCCGAACTCGCTCTATCTCTCCTTTGGCAGGAATTCAGATGCTAGATGGCCGATAGAGTAGTGTTTCAAACCGGCCTGAACCAAACCCCGCACATCCCCTGATGAAAAGAAGCATGGAAGGAAGAAGAATGAGGAAACTGATCGCTTTTGCCGCCATCGCGTGTCTTGAACAGACGGCGGTCCAAGCCGGAGGTTGGCCCGCGACAGCAGTCTTCGAGGGCGTGGTCGAACCACACCCAAATGATGCACGACAGCTACCGGCGGACCACCTGCTGCGCGTCGTGTTCACCGAGAGCGTTGTCATCAATCGAGCCAGCGTAGTTCTTCAGTTGGATCAAGCCTTGGTCTTCATCGATCCGGTGGGAAGCCAGGAGCAATACAGACGCTTTGGCCGACCTGACATCGTTGTCTTGACGCGTGCGCATGCTGATCATTTGAGCATTGACACCATGATCGGCTTGCTGCGGCGCGACACGGTGGTTCTGGCGCCGCAAGCCGTCATCGACCTGCTGCCAGAGATGATTGCAAACAACGTCATCACACCTTTCGAAGCCGGGATGAGCCAAGTTGTCGATGGCATTACCTTCCGTGCACTTCCTGCATCCTCGGACGTTCCAAGTGGAACCGAGGTTTATCAACGTGATCGGGGCGACATTGGCGTTGTGATCGAAGTTGATGGGGCAAGTGCCTATTTCTGACAGCCCGGTGTGACCCGATTCCCGCTTTGTCGTCATTCGAAGGCACCAGAGCCCCTGCCAAGGTCGAACTTGCGCGTTCCAGCTCGTCAAGCGATCCGTCCGTCGACCCATTTCGCCACAATTCGCCCCGGCATACTGTCTACCGCGCGTTCCGCATCTCGCGCTAAGTCGAGCCGTCTCGGCAACTTCACCTGCGGGACCAGCAAAAAGATCGGGGCGGTGACGAGTCCCCGGCCGGTCTTGGACCTTGACGCGACCGTACGGCCCTTCGTGTTCAGCCGCCCTTCCGCCACCAGGAGGCTCGGTCCCCGCCGCCGGAAGATGAACTGCAGCTTCAGACCCGTCCGTTTTTCCCATTCACCCGGACTGATCCTGCCACCGCGCGACGACTTGCCCGCAGCCGCCGTCGGAATCGCCAACCAGAACCCGGTCTTCGACCGGATCAGCGGCCCGGTGTCATGCGCGTTGATGATGACCGGCGCCTTCGACCAGACCAGCGCCGCCGCGTTCAGGCTTTCGCCTGATTTCGGGAAGCTGGCCAAGCGGATCGAGTTGGCGAGGCGTGTGCCCAGCCCCGCGCCGGTGATCTGGGTTCGCCAGGCGGATTTGAGGCCGGTCCCGGCCTCGCGCATGGCGGCGGTGACAGCCTTTTCACCGGCGCGGACTTCGGCCCGCATCAGCGCGGCAAGGTCGGGATGGATGTCGATTTTCAGCTTCATCGCCGTCACGCGGGTCGCAGGTCCAACGTCCAGACCAGCCGCTCGCGGTCGCGCACCGGCTCGCCCTGAATGACGAAAGCCTCGCCGTCGATGTCGATCCGGTCGCCGGGGCGCGGGTTGGGCACCTCGGCCACTCGGAGGTCGCCGCGGGTGGTTTCCGAC
>JBGSWJ010000553.1:0-3791 GCA_041752495.1 Rhodobacterales bacterium | reverse complement strand
GATGGCCCATTCGTTCAGGACGATCTGCGCCGGGCCGATCCCTGCGGCGCACCAGGGCGCGCCGGGCAGAAGACGGTTCAACGTGCGGACATAGTAGTCGAACACGTCCTTGTCGGCGGGCATGGCGTTTTTCACGCCCATGACGAACTGGACATAGGGGGTATCGCGGATCTGGCCTTTGTCGAACATCTCGCGCGCCTTGAAGATGTGGGACAGGTCGAAAGCCTCGATTTCAGGTTTGATGTCATGGGCGAGCATCTGGGCGGCGAGCCAGTCGACCAGATCGGGCGGGTTGTCATAGACGCGGGTCGGGAAGTTGACCGAACCCACCGAGAGTGAGCCCATGTCGGGGCGGAGCGGCAGCATGGCCCCGCGCGCCTGCCCTGCCCCGGAGCGGCCGCCGGTTGAAAACTGGATGATCATGCCAGGGCAGTGTTTCAACAGCCCTTCCTGAAGGCGGGCGAACTTCTCGGGGTCGGCGCTGGGCGACTGGTCGTCGTTGCGGACATGGGCGTGAACGATGGTGGCCCCGGCCTCGAACGCGGCATGGGTGGATTCGATCTGTTCGGCCACGGTGATGGGAACCGCCGGGTTGTTGGCCTTGGTGGGCAGCGACCCGGTGATGGCGACGCAGATGATGCAGGGATTGCCGGTGGTCATTTCCCGGGGGCCAGAACGAAATCGTGGTGCACCTCGACATAGGGTTTGTCAAAGCCTTGGGCGGCCATCTGGGCCGGGTCTGACACCGGTTCGAACTTGGCCATGAGCGATTCCTTGACGCCAAAGACGGCGTCGGAGTGGATATAGGGATCGTCCGGGTCAAAGATATGGGTCGTGAGGGTTTCAAAGCCCGGCGCGCTGATGATGTAGTGCAGATGGGCGGGCCGGTAGGGGTGGCCGCCGAGCGCCCGGATCAGCTGGCCCACGGGGCCGTCATCGGGGATGGGGTAGTATTTGGGTTTGACCCCCTTGAACCAGTATTCGCCCTTGTCATTGGTGCGGAACACGCCGCGCAGGTTGAAATCGGGCTGGATGCCCTTTTGCTGGACGTCGTAGAAGCCTTCGTCATTGGCCTGCCAGACGTCGACCTTGGCATGGGCGATGGGCGTGCCATCGGTGGACAGGATGCGCCCGGCCACGAACATGGGCGTTCCCTTCTGATCAAGGCAGATGTCGGAGCCGAGCGGGAGTTCCGGCGCGTCGGCGACATGGAAAGGGCCGAGGACAGTGGATTCGGACGCGCCCGAGGGTTTGCGGTTATTGATTGCATCGACAAGCATCGACACGCCCAGCGTATCAGACAGCAATATCCATTCCTGCCGCCATTCGTTGCACATCTGGCCCGTTTGGGTGAGGAACATGATCGCGTCGAACCATTCCTTTTCGGTCGGCTCGATTTCCTTCACGGCGGCGTGGAGGTGGCGGATGATGACCTCCATCACCTGGGCCAGACGTTTGTTTTCTGCCTTGGCGTTGCGACTGATGACAACATCGGCGGATGTGGCTTCGGTGAAGTAACCCTGTTCGGTGGTCATGGCAGGCCCCTAGACGGCAAGGATGGAGGTGAGGACGCGGCGCAGGTCAACCGCCGGATCGGCGGGCAGGCTGTCGTGGCGCCAGGCGACGTGCTGGTCGGGACGGACAAGGATGGCGCCCGAATCCCGCGTTTCGCGGATTCGGGACCAGTCGCCAAGGTGATCCTGGATCGGTTTGCGGGGCCCGATGACATGGACCTTAATGGTGACGCCGAGGTCGGCACCGACCCGGACCGCGGCCTGTTCCCACGCCTCGCCACCGATGCCAGTGAAGAGGGTGAAGACCCCCTTGCCGCAAAGATCGAGGGTGGAGTGCTTGCCCCCTGCCGCGTCGAACAGCCAGCAATGCGGCAGGCGTGCGCCGGGCCAGGTCGTGGGCTGGTAGTGAAGTTCCATGTCGTCATTGGGCGGCGGCGGCTGTTGGCCGTCCGTCACCACGGCGCCCGAGGCATAACGCTGGTTGAGTTCGACGCCGTGGCAGTCGAATTCGTACTTCTTGAAGGCAATCGCCGCCCGGAGCGCCGCCCGCTGCTGTTCGGCGGCGTCGCCGCTGTCACAGCGCTTGTCCATGTTTTCCTGCATCTTGACCGGATCGACCGAGCCGAGAAGACCCAACGCCTCGAAGATCGGGCCGAATTCGCCGATGGACTGGTTGGCGCGGGTCACGATCTGTTTGGCGATCGGGGCGCGTTCGTCGGAGTAGCTGTCGAGCAGTTTCGGCGTGGCCGTGCCCTTGATCACATGGGCAAGCTTCCAGGCGAGGTTGTAGGCGTCCTGGATCGAGGTGTTGGAGCCAAGCCCGTTGGAGGGCGGATGCCGGTGCGCCGCATCGCCCATGACAAAGACGCGGCCATTGTGCATCCTTGTGGCGTGGACGTTGTTGACCGTCCAGTAGCTGATCCCCGTCATCTCGATCGGGATATCGGGGTCGCCGACAAGGCTGCGGATGATGGATTTGGCCTGATCGTCGGTCAGTTCGGGACGTGGCTGGTTGATGTCATAGCCCCAGATGATGAGCCATTCGTTCCACGGGCGGACCATGCGGACAACGCCCATGCCGATCCCGCCGACGTTGGAGCCGGGCTGAAGCACCCAGTACAGAACGCTGGGCCGGTGGGCCACGTATTTGGTAAGGTCCATCTTGCAGAGAAGGTTGATCGAGCCGGCCACG
Source organism: Rhodobacterales bacterium (assembly GCA_041752495.1). GTDB lineage: Bacteria > Pseudomonadota > Alphaproteobacteria > Rhodobacterales > Rhodobacteraceae > JAPLPE01. The sequence continues at coordinate 1,085 of JBGSWJ010000553.1, read as the reverse complement.
CCCATCTGCCCTTCCAGCGGAATCTGGGCATGTTCGGCGACCAGGGAATTGCCGCCGTCCGCGCCCACCAGGTATTTCGAGCGGACGGTGAAATCCTTGCCTGTCAGGCGGTCGCGCACGGTGGTGGTGACACCATCGGCATCCTGCACATGGCTGACATATTCGCTGCTCATCCGGGCCTGCGTCCCGCGGGAACAGGCGGTCTTGAACAGGAGCGGTTCCATGAAGGTCTGGGGCAGGTCATTCATGCGGGTGGGCGAGGCGATCAGGTGGGCGGCCTGCGAGGCGGGGCTGTTGCCCCAGCTTTGCATGCGACCCAGTTCCTCGCCCGCAAGGCTCTCGCAGAAGACGTTGTTGCCCATCAGGTCCTTGTCGGTAGCAAAGAGATAGGCCTCATCTTCAACCTCGCGGCCCAGATCGCGCAGGACCTCCATCGTGCGCTGGTTGGTGATATGGGCGCGTGGGGAATTGGCCAGCCAGCGGTAGCGGTTGATGGCCATATTGGCGATGCCATAGGTCGACAGGAGCGCCGCCGTCGCAGAGCCTGCGGGCCCGGTTCCCACGATCAGTACATCGGTTGTGATATCGGCCATGTTCAGTTCTCCCCTGTTTTTCCGCCGGTCAGGCGCCGCCGTATCGGAAACAGCTGCACCCCGGTCTTGTCCGAGAAAAGCCCCCAGAGGCCACGGGGGGCAAATAGCATGACGGCAATCCCGATCATCCCCAGCGCCATGAGATACCATGTGCCGTAATCGGCAAAAAGCGTCTGGAGGGCGAAGAAGATCAGGACGCCGATGATCGGGCCTTCGATCGTGCCGATGCCGCCGATCACGACGATGAAGATGACATAGGCCGTCCAGTCGGTGACGGCAAAGGCGGCATCGGGGCTGATCCGGCCCTTTTGCAGATAGATGAGGCCGCCTGCGATCCCGGTGCCAAAGGCGGCGGTCAGGAAAACCGTCCACTTCATCCGGACGGCATCGACGCCCACCGCGCGGGCCGCGTCGATATTGTCGCGCACGGCGGCGAGGGCCAGGCCGCGCTTGCTGCGCAAAAGCGCGTAGATCCCGCCAATCGTGGCAATG
>JBGSWJ010000552.1:0-5269 GCA_041752495.1 Rhodobacterales bacterium | reverse complement strand
GTGGCCCGCGCGAAGACCGCGGCCCCCGCCCGGACCGCGATGACCGCGGCCCGCGTGAAGACCGTCCCCGTCGCTTCTGATCAGGAAAGGACCATAAACCATGGCAACCAAACCGTTTTTCCGTCGCCGCAAGTCCGATCCGTTCGAGGGTGAAGGCGCCCCCGTCATCGATTACAAGGACACCCGGCTTCTGCAGCGTTACATCTCTGAACGCGGCAAGATCGTCCCCTCGCGCATCACCGCCGTGGGTGCCAAGAACCAGCGCGCCCTCGCTCAGGCGATCAAGCGTGCCCGGTTCCTCGCCCTGCTGCCCTACGCCGTGAAGTAAGGAACACCGCACATGCAAGTTATCCTTCTGGAACGCGTGGCCAAGCTTGGCCAGATGGGCGAAGTGGTCAAGGTCAAGGACGGCTACGCCCGCAACTTCCTTCTGCCGCAAGGCAAGGCACTGCGCGCGAACGCCTCCAACATTGCCCGCTTCGAAACTGAAAAAGCCCAGCTCGAAGCCCGCAACCTCGAAACCAAGGCCGAAGCCGGCAAGCTCGCTGAAAAGCTCGACGGCCAGACCTTTGTCGTGATCCGCTCCGCTTCTGACGGCGGCGCGCTCTACGGCTCTGTCACCACCCGTGACGCCGCCGATGCCGCGACGCTCGCCGGTTTCTCGCTGGACAAGCGTCAGGTGATTCTGAACGCCCCGATCAAGGAACTGGGCATCCACACCGTGACCGTGCGCCTGCACCCCGAAGTGGACTGCCACATCCGCATCAACGTGGCCCGCTCGCCCGAAGAAGCCGAACTCCAGGCTTCGGGCAAGTCGATCCAGGAACTCGCCGCCGAAGCCGAAGCCGCTGCCGATTTCGAAATCGCCGAACTCTTCGACGAAATGGGCGCAGCCCAGGATGGCGAAGACCTCTGAGGCTCACCCCTCGCAAAGAACCGAAGGCCGCACCCGCAAGGGCGCGGCCTTTTTCATTCCGTCATGTAATCACGACCGGCGCATCCCCTCTTTTGCCATGATCCTGCCGCCCCTACAGGCTAGACACGGCCCCAAGACCACACCGGACCTTTCCTGATGCATCTCGGCTATCTCGTCCCCGAATTTCCCGGCCAGACCCATGCCTTCTTCTGGCGCGAGGCGCAGGCGCTGTCCGCGCAGGGCTTCACCGTCCATTTCCTCTCCACCCGCCGCCCCTCCGGCCCGCCCTCGACCCACCCCTTCGCTGCCAGAGCTGCCACACTCACCACCTATCTCGGCTCGCCAGACCTTCTCCGCGTCATGGGCTACCTCCTCACCCACCCGGCCCGCCTCGCGGCTGCGATCAGCTACATCGCCAGCCTGCCCGATACGCCGCTCTTCAAACGCCTCCCCCTCTTGGCCCTGATCGTCCCGGCGGCCCAGCTTGTGCTCACCGCCCGCCGCAAGGGTATCACCCATGTCCACATCCATTCCTTCGCCAACGCCGCCCATATCGGCGCCCTGGCCCAACGCCTCGGCGGCCCGTCCTACAGCCTGACACTCCACGGCGACCTTGACGTCTACGGCACCGACCACCGCGCCAAGGTTGCCCGCGCCGCCGTCGTGACCGCGGTGACCGAACCGCTCGCCGAACAGATCCGTCAGTTGCATATGGGCCCCGCTCCACATGTCATCTCCATGGGCGTTGACGTGGACCGCTTCACCCCCGACCCTGCCCCGCATGACGGGCCCGTCAGGATTGTCAGCATCGCCCGCCTGAACTTCGTCAAAGGCCACGGCTACCTGCTCGACGCGATGGCCGCTCTCGTCGCCCAAGGCATGGACCTGCACTACACCATCGCCGGAGACGGCCCGCACCGTGTCGAAATCGCGGCCAAAGCCGCCAGCCTCGGCCTCACCTCCCGCGTCACCTTCACCGGCGCGATTGGCGAAGACGCCGTCCTCGCCCTTCTCCGTCAAAGCGATATCTTTGCACTGACCAGCTTCGGTCTCGGCGAAGCCGCACCCGTTGCCGTGATGGAGGCGATGGCCTGCGGTCTTGCCGTCATCTGTTCGCGCATTGGCGGCACGGCGGCCATGATCGAGGATGGCAAGGACGGGATTCTTGTCCCGCAGCAAGACGTGCCCGCCATCACGGCAGCCCTGCAAACACTCGCCGCTGATCCCGCCCTGCGCCAACGCATCGGCCACACCGCCCGCGAATCCGCTCTGGTCAAGTTCGACTACCGCGCCAAGGCCAGCGAACTGGGTCAGGCCATCCGCGACGCCCAAAAGCAAGACGCCCCGCCAGCCTGACCGGCTGACGGGGCGTCCGACGCCGTCCCAAAGGGACGTGCGATTATTCTTCTTCCAGCGCCTCAACGGCCTTCTGAAGCTCTTCCTTGGTCGCCGTGGTCTCGGCCACATTTGCCAGCGCAAAGATGTGGTCGATCACCTTGTCTTCAAAGATCGGTGCCTGAATCTGCTGCCGCATCTGCGGGTTCTGCTGCACGAAGTCAAAGAACTGGCGTTCCTGACCGCGATACTGCCGCGCCTGCTGCAACACAGCCTGCGTCAGCTCCGCATCCGTCACCTTGACCTCGGCCTTCTGACCGATATCGGCCAGCAGCAGGCCCAGCTTCACACGGCGCACGGCCAGCTTCTTGTGCTCGTCCGTGGTTTCCAAAGCACCGTGGTTGTGGTCATGCACATCCGGGTTTTCTTCATGCCAAAGCTGGTGCGCAATCTGCCCGGCCTCGGCATTCACAAGGCTCGGCGGCAGGTCGAAGTCGACCAGCTTGTCCAGCGCATCAAGAAGCGCCCGCTTGGCAACGGCACGCGACGCGCCGGAATATTCCACTTCCAGACGCTCGGTGATCTGCGCCTTCAGCCCGGCCAGATCTTCGGCCCCGAACTGCTTGGCCAGTTCGTCGTTCACTTCGGCGGGCTTCGGTTCTTTCACGGCCTTGATCGTGCAGGTAAAGACCGCAGCCTTGCCCGCCAGATTCGCCGCCTGATAGTTCTCGGGGAAGGTCACCTCGACATCCTTAACCTCGCCGGCCTTCACGCCGACCAGACCGGCTTCAAAGCCGGGGATGAAGGAATTGGAGCCGAGCACCAGCGGATAATCTTCAGCCGTGCCGCCGTCAAAAGCCACATCATCGACCTTGCCCACGAAGTCGATCACAACCTGATCGCCGTCCTTGGCCTTGGACCCCTTCTTGCGGTCCTCAAAGTTCTTGGCGGTATCCGCAAGGTTCTTGAGAGCCTCGTCAACTGCCGCGTCATCGGCCTTGACAACCAGACGGGTCAGGCTGACGGCGGACAGATCAACGACCGGGACGTCCGGCAGCTTCTCATAGGTCACAGAAACTTCGACGTCGTCGCCCTCTTTCCAGCCTTCGTTGGTCATCTTGACCTCGGGCTGCATCGCGGGCCGGTCGCCAGTCGATTCCATATGGCTCGACAGCGCGGTATCAATGCTTTCCTGCATCGCTTCGCCCAGAATCCGGGGGCCGAACTGCTTCTTGAGCAGCGCCATCGGCACCTTGCCCTTGCGGAAGCCCTTCATCGCCACTTCGGGCTGTGCCTCGAGAAGCTTGGCCTTCACCTTGGCATCCAGCTCTGCTGCCGTCACAGTGATGGCATAGCCGCGCTTCAGTCCTTCGTTCAGGGTCTCAGTGACCTGCATATCTGTCCTTCTTTCCTGTCTCACTGGTGCGGGTAAAGGGACTCGAACCCCCACGCCTTGCGGCGCCAGAACCTAAATCTGGTGCGTCTACCAGTTTCGCCATACCCGCATGATGATGAGGGGCGGCCACCGGACCACCCCCGCGAATTGGGCGCTGTCTAGCAAAGCCCGACAGGGGATGCGAGTGGAAAACGCATCGCAAAAAAGGCAGGCGATTAACGTTTTGTTGCCACATTTGTGGTCCATGTTGCCTGAAACGGTCTGAATGGGGAACCGGAATGCTTGATATCGCTCTTCAAATGGATGCGGCCCGCGCGGTTCCGGCCACCGTGTTCGCGATCACTGAAATCGCCCCCCAGACCAGCACGGCCGCGATCACGCTTTTTGCCGGTACAACCGTACTGACGCTTCGGGGCGAAGTCGCGGTCGAGACGTTGATTCCCGGCGAACGCATCATCACACGCGATGCTGGCATGGTTCTCCTCTATGATCTGGACATGTCCCGCGCCGCTCTGCCCGCGATCTGCGTTGGCGCCGGGGCCTTCGGACAGGCCCGGCCACAATGTGACACGCTCCTTGCCGCGGATGCGCGGATCAATGTGCGAGCGGATACTCTGGATGTTCCGGCCAGCATTCCGTCAGGGCAGATTGCTGCAGTTGATCTCACCAACGGCAAGACAGTTACCTCGCTGGCTGCCGCTGACAGGGTCAAGTGCACGCTGATCTTTGACCGTCCTCATGTGATCTATGCCGACGGCCTTGAACTTTGCGCTTTCTGAACCCGTCTCATCCAGCGGAGGCGCGTTCCGCGCCAGTGTGTTTGTCAAAGCCGCCCAAAGGGCGGCTTTCGCGCCTTCGGCGGGAGGTATTTGTCCGACAAAGAAACCCAGGGGCCGCCCGGTCAAAGCCCCATGGCGCGAAAGACGGCGGGCAGTTGTTCAGCCAGATCCTCGGCAATCAGGCCCGGACCAAAGGTACGGGCGCATTCCACATGGAGCCATGCGCCGGTGCAGGCGGCCTCGAACGCGGGAAATCCGCGCGCCATGAGGCCAGCGATCATCCCGCCCAGCACATCACCCGCCCCTGCAGTCGCAAGCCACGGCGCAGTCCGGCCATAGTTTGCCGAATGGATAGCGGTTCGCCCCGTCCAGTCCGCAATGATCGTATCAGGGCCTTTGAGAAGTACGATGCACTGCGCCGCCCGCGCGGCCGCGCGCGCCGCATTGACCCGCGAAAAAGCCGGACCATTGGCGGGCCGTGCCGCCAGCTGTTCGGCATAAGGCGGGAAAAGCCGGGCAAATTCGCCGTCATGCGGGGTCAGGACGCAGTCCTGATGCACCAGACTCTGCAGTTCCGAATACTGTGACAGAAGCGCCAGCGCCCCCGCATCAAGCACACTGGGCTTGTGCGCCTTCAGCACTTCCTTGACAAATTCCGACTCGGTCAGCCCTTCGGCCAGACCCGGCCCCACGCAGAAGGCGTTGATCCTGGCGTCCTCGAAAAACAGGCCGATCCCGGTGGGCGACCGCATCGCTGCCAGCATCACCGCATCCACCCGAGCGGCGTTTTCCGTCATCGCCGCCGGCGGCACCCCAAGGGTGACAAGCCCTGCCCCCACCCGC
>JBGSWJ010000551.1:0-3035 GCA_041752495.1 Rhodobacterales bacterium | reverse complement strand
CGACCGCTATCGCCGGGGGGGCAAGTTTCGAGGATCAGGGGCTGATCCCTGTCGTGGAGACCGACCGGACACGGCAGGACTTTGTCGAAGGCACGCCGCCGGGTTTCATGTCGACCGCCTTTGGCCTTGCCGCGGGCGCGGCGACGACAGTTGACAACGGGGCCACCACGATCATCGTGCGGCTGGACTCCATCGCGCCGCCGGACCCCGAAGACCCGACGCTGGCGGCACAGAAAGAGTCCTTCTTGCAGCAGGCCGGAACGGCGATCCTGGACGATGTGTTCGCCGTCTTCGCCGAGCAGGTGCAGGCGACAACCGAGGTTACCATCAACGAAGCGGCGGTGAATGCCGTGAACGCTCAGATCAACTAGGCCGCCCGCATGCCCCTTAGTCCCTCGTTCGAAAGTTTCCGCGAAGGCTATGAGGCCGGGCGCAATCAGGTGGTCTATACTCGCCTTGCGGCCGATCTGGATACGCCGGTGTCGCTCATGCTCAAGTTGGCGGGGGCCGGGAAGCATTCCTTTGTCCTTGAGAGCGTCACGGGCGGCGAGGTGCGCGGTCGGTATTCGATGATCGGAATGAACCCCGATCTGATCTGGGATTGCCGTGGCAAGGTCAGCCGTCTGAACCGCGATGCGCGGTATGACGACGATGCTTTTACCGTGCTTGAGGGTGATCCTTTGGCGACGTTGCGGGCGCTGCTGGCGGAAAGCCGGATCGACCTGCCCGAAGGGTTGCCGGGGGCGGCGGCGGGGCTTTTCGGCTATCTGGGTTACGACATGATCCGGCTGGTCGAAAACCTGCCAAACGTGAACCCCGATCCGATGGGGCTGCCCGATGCGATGCTGGTGCGGCCGTCGGTCGTGGCGGTGCTCGACGGGGTCAAGGGGGACGTGATCCTTGTGGCCCCGGCCTGGGTGAACGGGGGACTGTCGGCCAAGGCCGCCTATGCGCAGGCGGCAGAGCGGGTGATGGATGCGCAGCGGGCGCTGGACCGGGCCATTCCGCAGGAATCGCGTGCGCTGGGTGCGCCACGGATGCCGGGGGAGCCGGTGTCGAATTTCACCCACGAGGGGTATCTGGCGGCAGTCGAGAAGGCCAAGGAATATATCCGGGCGGGCGATATCTTTCAGGTCGTGCCGGCGCAGCGCTGGACGCAGGATTTCCACGAACCGCCGTTCGCGCTGTATCGTTCCTTGCGGCGGACAAACCCGTCGCCCTTCATGTTCTACTTCAACTTCGGCGGCTTTCAGGTCATCGGGGCGAGCCCCGAGATCCTTGTGCGTGTGTTTGGCAACCAGATCACGATCAGGCCGATCGCAGGGACGCGGCCCCGGGGCGCCACGCCAGAGCAGGACAAGGCCAACGAGATTGACCTCATGGCCGACAAGAAGGAACTGGCTGAGCATCTGATGCTTTTGGACCTTGGCCGCAACGATGTGGGCAGGGTGGCCAGGATCGGGACGGTCAAGCCGACCGAGCAGTTCATCGTCGAACGCTATTCGCACGTCATGCATATCGTGTCGAACGTGGTGGGCGAACTGGCCGAGGGCGAGGATGCGCTGTCGGCCTTCTTTGCCGGGATGCCTGCCGGGACGGTGTCGGGCGCGCCCAAGGTGCGCGCGATGGAGATCATCGACGAGCTGGAACCCGAAAAGCGTGGCGTTTATGGCGGCGGCGTGGGGTATTTCAGCGCGGGCGGCGACATGGACATGTGCATTGCGCTGCGCACGGCGGTCCTGAAGGACGAGAAACTGTATATTCAGGCGGGGGGCGGCGTTGTCTATGACAGCGACCCCGAGGCGGAATATCAGGAGACCGTCCACAAGAGCCGCGCGATCCGCCGCGCGGCGGAAGATGCGGCGATGTTCCGGCCGGACGGGAACCGTTAGGTCAGAGAGTGCCTTCGGCGCGGATATGGGCGGGGATGGCCCCTGCCTTTGCCATGAGCGCGGCGCTGGCCGTATTGAAGTGCCAGTAGGTGACGGCCCAACCGGTCAGGCCATCGGCGCGCATGGCAGCTTTCATGGTATTGATCAGTGACAGGCCGATGCCCTGACGACGGGCGGGATTGGTCACGGCGATGTGGTCGAGCAGGCCCATGCGTTCGGCGTGGCGGAACGGGTTGGCAGGCCGGGCGGCTATGGTCCAGAGGAGGTAGCCGAGCGCTTGATCTTCCTCCTTGCAGATCAGCAGGTGGCCCGAGTCTTTCAGGATCGTACCGAAGAATTCCAAGAGCTCCCCTTGGTCAGGCGATTGGGCGAAGCGGCCGGGCAAGGCATTGGCATGAAGGGTCTGCACCTCGGCCACCAGAGGCAGGATAGCGGGAATGTCCGCCGCATTGCCGGTGACAATGCGGCGGGCGTTCATTGACCGGCCATGAGGATGGCCGAAACTGGGGCCATGGCGATCTGGCTGGCTTCGTTTTCGCTGCCCCAGAGCATGAGCGAAGACAACGTGTCGGGTTTGACCCGGCCGAGGAGGATCACGCCGCTTTCCTGTCGCGCGCGGAAGGCGGCCTGATCAAGCGCGCGGCGGATGGCGCCGGGGTCCTGGCCCGCGCCGTCGATATCCCTTTCGATGGTGCCGGCGGGCACGCCTGCGGACTGGGCGGCGCGGCTCGCCATGTTGAGACCTTGCGAGAGTGTCACGACGCCGCGCCCGTCGGCGACGAACCGGGACATCGCCTGATCTGTGACGGCAGAGTTTGACTGCAATCCCCCCTCGCCCGCGTCCAGAACGCCGATGGCATCGGGCATGGCGCGGAAGACGGCCTCATAGGTGACCTCTACATCGGTGGGGACGGCACCGGTGGGGAGGCGAGCAAGCGCCATGACCTCGATCCCCTGGGCGCGGTAGGTTTCGATTAGGGGGCCCGCGCCGGGGGCGGCGGGGTCGATGGCGACGGTGACGGGAAACGGGAGTTGTGCCACGACAGAGGCCGCGCCCGTCAGTGCGCCATCGTCGATCAGGACGACGGACATGAGCGGCTTGCCTTCGGGATTTGCGAAGGGCGTGGCAAAGCGCGCGAGCGC
>JBGSWJ010000550.1:0-5241 GCA_041752495.1 Rhodobacterales bacterium | reverse complement strand
CGGCCTTTCTGGCGCAAGTCCGCCGCGAAACCGGCCTCACGCTCGACATCATCATGCCCGAGGAGGAGGCGCGCCTTGCCGTCATCTCCTGCGCGCCGCTGGTGTCAACCCGGACCGAGCAGTTGCTCGTCGTCGATATCGGCGGCGGCTCGACCGAACTTGTCTGGATCGACCTGACCAATGTCCCGCGCCGGGAACGCCCCCGGGCGATCATGCGCCTCCATGCCGGTTTCCGGCAGGACCCCGGCCCCTTCCCCCTAGCCCAGGTGGTGGACTGGATCTCGGTCCCCCTAGGCGTCGCCACCCTCCGCGACCAGTTCGAGGATGTAGAGGATGACGCCGCCCGCTTTGCCCTGATGAGCTGGTATTTCGAGGAAAAGCTTGCGGCCTTTGCCCCGACGGCTTCAGAACAGTCGCGCGAAGGGTTCCAGATCATCGGCACCTCGGGCACCGTGACCACAGTCGCGGCCAGCCATCTGGGGCTGAAACGCTATGACCGGACCAAGGTTGACGGGCTGCGCATGTCGTCAGACCAGATCGACGCTGTTATCCGCGACTACCTTAACCTCGGCCCCGATGGCCGCCGCGCCGATCCCCGCATCGGCCGCGACCGTCAGGCACTGATCATGTCGGGCTCCGCGATCCTTCAGGCGCTGATGCGTCTCTGGCCCACGGACCGCCTGTCCGTGGCGGACCGCGGTCTGCGCGAAGGGCTCCTTTACGCCCAGATGAGTGCGGACGGCGTGCTTGAGGACGGGCCGTTCTAGCTCTTAGCCGCAATCACACCCTGCCACGGCCCAAGCGCCACCTCGGCCCCGCCATCTGTCTGTGCCAGCCCGAGTTCCGCGCCCAGCCCGGTCCACGAGCCTTCCGGCAAGCTCACCACCGTCAGCGTCTCGCCCAGATTGAACGCGCAGAACAGCGTCTCACCCCCGCCCGTCCGCGTGAAACACACGGCATCCCCGATGGCCAGAACCGCCGACTGCGTCCCCGTCACCAACGCCGGATGCGCTCGGCGAAACGCCATCGCCCGGCGGTAATGGTGGATGATCGCGTCCGGATCAGCCTCCTGCGCGGCCACAGACTGATGCACATGCGCAGACGCCACCGGCAGCCAAGGCTTGCCCGTCGAAAACCCCGCGTTCTGGTTTGACGGCTCCCACACCATCGGCGTCCGGCACCCGTCCCGGCCCTTGAACTCGGGCCAGAACTCAATGCCATAGGGGTCCTGCAGATCTTCAAATGCGACCTCGGCCTCCTCAAGCCCCAGTTCTTCGCCCTGATACAGGCAGACCGATCCCCGCAGGCACATCAACAGCGTCGTGTAAACCCTTGCACCCGCGTCCGAAAGATCCCAGCGCGTTCTATGCCGGATCACGTCGTGGTTGGAATAGGCCCAGCAGGGCCAGGCATCAGGTGCCGCCTTGGCCAGCCGGTCAAAGGTCGTCTCCAGCACTGCCGCCGTGGCACGTTTCGGCTGCAAAAGCTCGAACGGATAGCACATCTGCACCTTGTCACCGCCGCTCGTGTATTCGGCCATGATCTCAAGGCCCCGCTGGGCGTCGCCCACTTCGCCCACCGCCGCCGCGCCATAGGGCTCCAGTTCGGCTCGGAACCGGCGCAGGAAATCCAGGTTCTCGGGCTGGTTCTTGGACAACAGGTGGATCTGGTGGTTGTAGGGGTTCACCGCCGGGGCAATGGAATCATTGCGCAACGCCTTGGGTAGCGACGGATTATCCCGCAGATATTTGTCCGCAAAGTAGAAGTTGATCGTATCCAGCCGGAACCCGTCCACTCCCCGCTTCAGCCAGAACCGCTCCACTTCCAGAAGTGCATCCTGCACCGCCGGTTCGTGCAGGTTCAGGTCGGGCTGCGACGTCAGAAAGTTGTGCAGGTAATACTGTTCCCGCCCGCCGTGCCATTGCCAGGCCGACCCGCCAAAGACGGACAGCCAGTTGTTGGGCGGCGTCCCGTCAGGCTTGGGATCGGCCCAGACATACCAATCCGCCTTGGGATTCGTCCTGTCCCGCTTGCTTTCCCGGAACCACGGATGCGCATCAGACGTATGCGACAACACCAGATCAATCATCACCCGAAGGCCCAGTTCATGCGCCCTGGCCACCACGGCATCAAAATCCGCCAGCGTCCCGAACATCGGATCGACGTCGCAATAGTCGCTCACGTCATAGCCGAAATCCTTCATGGGCGAGGTAAAGAACGGGCTGATCCAGATCGCATCGGCCCCCAGCCCCGCGATATGCGGCAGTCGGTCCACGATGCCGCCCAGATCGCCGATCCCGTCGCCATTGCTGTCCTGAAAGCTGCGCGGATAGATCTGATAGATCACCGCCCCACGCCACCAGTCCCTGTCCATTGCGAGTGCCATGCCATCTCTCCGCCGGGTAATCAGAATTGCCCCTCCCTTGCACAGTTTGGCACGCCGGACCAGTCCCGCGACCGGCACCAAGACAAGTTTGGCGGATCACCGTTGTCAGCTTTCCAAAGCGCTTCGAACGACGCCAGACGAAACCTAACCGTCTGGCACGATCGAATAAGCGTCTGACTTTCCAGACACGCCACGGCACCCCGCCGATGTCACTAGCCTTTGACCCCACCCAAGGCATGCGATAGTGTGCCGGGGAATTGAAAGCGCTTTGGCCCTGCTCACCCCATGAACCTCAAGGAACTGGCCCAGACCCTCGGCCTCAGCCAAACGACGGTCAGCCGTGCCCTGAACGGCTATCCCGAGGTCAGTGAAGCCACCCGCCAACGCGTCCTGCAGGTCGCCCGCGAACACAACTACCGCCCCAATACCCGGGCCAAGGGGCTGGCCACCGGCCTCTCCATGGCCATCGGCCACGTCATCCCGATGGCCACCAAGCACGAGATGGTCAATCCCGTCTTTGCCGATTTCATCGCCGGCGCCGGAGAGGCCTATGCCCGCCACGGCTATGACATGGTCCTCTCCGTCGTCGAAGACGGGGACGAGGCGCAGGTCTACCGCGATTTCAAGGCCCGCGCTTCAGTCGATGGCGTCATCCTGCACGGCCCCCGCATGGACGACCCGCGCATCCCGTTGCTGGACGAGATCGGCCTGCCCTTTGCCGTCCACGGCCGCGCATCGGGCCACACGGGGGCCTACACCTGGCTTGACGTGAACAACCGCTCGGCCTTCCGCCGTGCAACCGACTTCCTCCTCGACCTCGGCCACCGCCGCATCGCGCTCGTCAACGGGCTGGAATTCATGGATTTCGCCCACCGCCGCCGCGCAGGCTTTGCCGAGGCACTGGCCGCCCGCAAGGTCCCGCTCGACCCCGCCTTGCTTCGCTCGGACGAAATGACCGAAGGCTACGGCTACCGCGCCGCTGCCGATATGCTTGCCCTCTCCAACCCGCCGACCGCCTTTCTCGTGGCCTCGATCATCGTAGGCCTAGGCGTCCGCCGCGCCGTGGAGGAGGCAGGCCTCGTCCTTGGGCGTGACATTTCGGTCGTCATCCACGACGATGCCCTATCTTACCTGCAGAACGGCACCGACGTCCCCATCTTCACCGCCACACGCTCCTCGGTCCGCGACGCAGGCCGCCGTCTGGCCGAAATGCTGATCGACAAGATCACCAACCCCGGGGCCGCCCCCAAAACGGCCCTCCTCGAAGCCGAACTCATGGTGGGCCGCTCCACCGGCCCTGCCCCGCAAAGGACAAGATGATGCAATTCAAACGCTCCGATTTCCCCTCAGGCTTCACCTTCGGTGCCGCCACCGCAGCCTACCAGATCGAAGGGCACAAGTTCGGCGGCGCGGGCTCGACCCACTGGGATACCTTCGCCGCCACCCCCGGCAACGTCATCAGGGCCGAAGACGGCGCGCTCGCCTGCGACCATTACCACCTCTACGAATCCGACCTCGACATCCTGAAAGACGCCGGGATGGACGGCTACCGCTTCTCAACCTCCTGGGCGCGTGTCCTTCCCGAAGGGCGCGGGCCGGTCAATCAGGAAGGGCTCGACTTCTACGACCGCCTCGTCGACGCCATGCTCGAACGCGGGCTGAAACCCTTCCAGACGCTCTACCACTGGGAAATGCCCTCGGCGCTCGCCGACCTTGGCGGCTGGACGAACCGCGACACCGCCGGCTGGTTTGCCGATTACAGCGAGATCATCACCCGCCGCATCGGCGACCGCGTTCATTCCGTGGCCACCATCAACGAACCCTGGTGCGTGGCCTTCCTCTCCCATTTCCTCGGCCACCACGCCCCCGGCCTGCGCGACATCCGCGCCACCGCCCGCGCCATGCACCACATCCTGCTCGCCCACGGGCAGGCGATGACCCGCCTGCGCGGCATGGGTCAAAAAAACCTTGGCATCGTCCTCAACTTCGACCGCGCCCTCCCCGCCGATGACACCCCGGGGGCCAAGGCCGCCGCCAAACTGCAGGACGCCATCTTCAACCGCTGGTTCATCGAGGCCATCACCCAAGGCACCTACCCCGAAGAGGTCCTCGCCGGTTTCAACAAACACATGCCCAAGGACTGGCAGGATGACATGGCCACGATCCACCAGCCGATCGACTGGCTTGGCGTCAACTACTACACCCGTGGCCTCTATGTCCCCGACCCGACGATCCCCTGGCCCTCGATCCGCCCCGTCTCAGGCGATCTGCCGAAAACGCAGATGGGCTGGGAAATCTACCCCGACGGCCTGCACCACTTCCTCACCCGGATGGCGCGCGACTATGTCGGCCAGACGCCGCTTTATGTCACCGAAAACGGCATGGCCTGGGATGACAGGATCGAAAACGGCGCGGTCTATGACCCCGAACGGACGGCCTTTGTCAGCGACCACTTCCTTGCCACCAAACGCGCCATCGCCGACGGGGCCAATGTGCAGGGCTTCTTCTACTGGTCGCTCCTGGACAATTACGAATGGGCCTTCGGTTATGAAAAGCGGTTCGGCATGGTCCATGTCGATTTCGAAACCTTGAAGCGGACGCCCAAAGCATCCTATCACGCGCTCAAAGCGGCGCTTGCCCGGTAAAGGATCACCATGCCCCATCCCGCCAATCTCTATTCTCTGGTGGCCGATATCGGCGGAACCAATACCCGTGTGGCGCTGGCCGATGGCCGCCGCCTCGTCGACGGCACGGTCCGGCGCTATGCCAATGCCGATTATCCCGGCCTCGAAACCGTGCTGCGCCGCTACATCGCCGACGAAGGCGGGGTGGACCCAAAGGCCGCCTGCGTCGCC
>JBGSWJ010000549.1:0-1521 GCA_041752495.1 Rhodobacterales bacterium | reverse complement strand
CGGCCCCGCGCAGGCCGCGCAATACCGGTCGCCCCCGCCGAAGGACCAGTCGGCGAGGGCGCGGAGACGTTTTTTTCCGCGTCCAGGATCAGGCCCTTCGCGATGTAGCGGGTCTGGAAGGCTTCGAAGACCGGCCAGATGTTCAGGAGCGCATCGATGCGTTCGGGCGTGACGGGGATGATCTCGCCCGTGGCATCCCCGACGCCCTCCCAATCCAGCACAGCACGCCGGGCGACCGCCTTGGCCATGGCCAGTGCCAGTTCCTCCTGCGTCGCGGTGTCCGGCAGGGTTTCGATCGCCGGATCCGCCCGGGCGGACACCATAAGGGCAGTCGTCAGCGGCGCGACATGCAGACGGAGGCCGGGAGCAAGTTCCAGCCATTCTGGGGTGCAGGTCAGGTTCAGGCGGATCATCAGTATTCCTCCACGTCGTTGATCAGGGTTGCTGTGCACATGCGGCCGATCGTGCTGTCGCGGGCGGCCTGCCAATCAAAGGTGGCCTGCACGCCTTGCGGGCCGGAAATCTCGATCCGAGGACGCGGCAGGTAGACGGCGTGCACCGTTAGGCGCAAGCTCTCGCCCGAGGGCAGCGCATAGCCAAACTCCAGCTCGCAGGGGTCGCCGTTGATCGCCTGCGTCACCAGTGTCTGGTCTGCGAAACGCACCTCGATCCGGCCTGTCAGGGCAGCGATGGAAGGGTCCGCTCCGTCGATGCGGCCGTCCGAGCGGATGGTCTCGATCCGGTCGAGGTTGTTGGCATAGGTGATCTCGGCCGAGATGACATTGCCCAACGCCGAGCCGTTCCGCGTGATCGCCCCGTTGAAATGGCCGAAGCGCTGCAATTCGACTGTCGAAGGCGTCCCCACGCTGGAGGTCGCCCCCACAGTCTCGCCCTGTGCGACCAGCCGAGCCGTCGCGGTCAAAAGCCCCGACCGCTGCATCTGCCAGGACAGCTGGTCGAGAACGCAGCCGGTGTACATCGCATAGCGCGGCACCTCCGGCATGCCGGTCTCGATGGCTATGCTCGGCAGCGACCAGTTCCCTGATTGGAACTCATGGGTGTAAGGAGCCTCTGCGCCGGTGGTCACCGGCTCCCCGAAGGCCGCTTTCAGCCAGAAGCCGAAGGCCGCCACATCGATCGGCACGACGACATCGCCGTCCGCGGTCACTGCGTCCTTGATTGGGGCCAGCGGATCGCGGCCATAGCCGAGGAGTTCGCTGTTCAGCAGAGGTTGCTCCGATCCCAGCGAGGTGCTGGCAAAGGGCACCCGGGTGAACCCGCCCGAGGGCGGCGTGCCATAGGTATTCTCGAACGCAAGCGCCATCTGCGCCCGCGCCCCCTGGGCTCGTGCCATGTCTCAACTCCTGTCGTGTGAGTGGTTCAGGCCAGCTGGTCGGCCGTGGAATAATGCAGGACAACGGTGATCACCGCCGCCTTCAGGCTCGCGGCCCCTTCGACCGGCAGATCGACCGGGCGCGGCGCTTCGGCCTCGACCCAGTCGCAGAGGCCGCCGAGTGTCCG
>JBGSWJ010000548.1:0-10050 GCA_041752495.1 Rhodobacterales bacterium | reverse complement strand
GTTGCTGGATGAGCCGACGGTGTCGCTGGATACGGCATCGGTCGGGTTGTTTGCGGATTGGCTGAAGGGGCGGCATCTGGCGGGCGGGGGGCTGGCTGTGATTGCAACGCATATTGATCTGGGGATTGCGGCGCCGGAACTTGATTTGAGCGCGTTTCAGGCGGGGCCGGATGCGCAGGGCGGATCGGACGAGGCATTTTTGTGATAGCACTTCTGATCCGGGATCTGCGGCTGGCGGTGCGGGCGGGGGGCGGGTTTGGCCTGGGCCTGGCGTTTTTCCTGATCGTTGTGGTGCTGGTGCCGTTTGGGGTGGGGGCGGAGACGGCTGTGTTGAGCCGGATCGCGCCGGGGATCTTGTGGGTGGCGGCGCTTTTGGCCGCGCTGTTGTCACTGGATCGGATATTCGCTCTGGATTTCGAGGATGGGTCTTTGCCTTTGCTGGCCACCTCCCCCTTGCCTTTGGAGGGCGTGGCTTTGGCCAAAGGGGTGGCGCATTGGGTGACGACGGGGTTGCCGCTGACGCTGGCGGCACCCGTGCTGGGCGTGTTGTTGAATATGGAAAGCGGGGCCTATCCGTGGCTTCTGGCCTCGCTGGCGCTGGGGACGCCGGCCCTGTCGATGATCGGGGCGTTTGGGGCGGCGCTGACGGTGGGGTTGCGGCGGGGCGGGTTGCTCATGTCGCTGCTGGTGCTGCCGCTGTATGTGCCGACACTGATCTTTGGGGCAGAGGTCGTGCGGAAGGGCGCGATGGGGATGGCCGTGGGCACGCCGCTGTTGATGCTGGGCGGGATCACGTTCGGGTGTGTGGCGCTTCTCCCGTTTGCATCGGCGGCGGCATTGCGGGTCAATCTGCGGTGAGCGGGCGCGGATGCCGCATTGAGGCGGACGGGGACAGAGGGTAAACGGGCGGACATGTCGATCTGGGAATATGCCAATCCGAAGAAGTTCATGGACACCACCGCGCCTGCGGTGCCGTGGCTGTTCTGGGGGTCTGTCGCGTTGCTTGTCGTAGGGCTGGTCTGGGGATTTTTCCTGACGCCCAATGCCGAGAATTTCCAGTCCACGGTCAAGATCATCTATCTGCATGTCCCGGCGGCGCTGATGGCGATCAATGCGTGGTTCATGATGTTGGTCACGTCAATCATCTGGCTGGTGCGGCGACATCATGTGAGCGCGCTGGCGGCCAAGGCGGCGGCCCCCATCGGACTGGTGATGACGGTGATCGCGCTGGTGACGGGTGCGATCTGGGGGCAGCCGATGTGGGGGACGTGGTGGGCCTGGGACCCGCGGCTGACATCGTTCCTGATCCTGTTCCTGTTCTACCTTGGCTATCTGGCGCTGTGGGAGGCGATTTCGGACCCGGACACGGCGGCGGACCTGACGAGTGTGCTGTGCATCGTGGGGTCGGTCTTTGCGGTGCTGTCGCGCTATGCGGTCAACTTCTGGAATCAGGGGCTGCATCAGGGCGCTTCGCTGAGCCTTGATAAGGAAGAGAACGTGTCGGACGTGTATTACATTCCGCTGCTGGTTTGCATGGCGGCGTTTGTGCTGTTGTTTGTGGCGCTGGTCCTGATGCGGACGGGGACGGAAATCCGGCTGCGGCGGATAAGGGCGCTTGAGGCGCGGGCGGAACGCGGGGCTGCAGGGGCATGATGCCGGAACTGGGCAAATATGCGGTGGCCGTGTTGTCGGCCTATGCGATCTCACTGGCATTGCTGGCGGTGATCATCGGCATGTCGGTTGCCCGTTATCGCCGCGTGAAGGCGGCGCTGGAGCGGGTGGAACGGGGGCGGAATGGCTAGGGTTTCGCCGCTGGTCTTTATTCCGCCGGTGGCCTTTGCAGCGCTGGCAGGGCTGTTCGCCTTTGGAATGATGCGCGAGGATGCCAATGAGTTGCCTTCGGCGTTGGTCGGGGGGCCTGCGCCCGAAACAGTGGTGCAGCCGTTGGGCGATCTCGCGCATTTCGACGAAGCGGTGCTTCGCGATGGCAATGTGAAGCTGGTCAATTTTTGGGCCAGCTGGTGTGCGCCCTGCCGGGTGGAGCATCCGAACCTGACGCTGTTGCAGGCCGAGGGGTTGCCGGTCTACGGCATCAACTACAAGGACGATCCGGCCAACGCGCTGGCCTTTCTGGCCGAGCTGGGCGATCCCTATGTGGCCACGGGAGCAGACCCGGACGGCCGCGTGGCAATAGACTGGGGCGTTTATGGCGTGCCCGAGACTTTTGTCGTGAATGGTGACGGGACCATTATTGCGCGGCTGGCGGGGCCTGTGACGCAGCGCACCATTGCAGACCGGTTACGCCCCGCGCTGGCCGCAGCCGCACAATAGCTTTGCCCTTGGCGGCGTTGCAAAAAACGGCAAGTGTCGCTCGGGTCGGGTGACCTATGGGAAAGAGACGGAATGACCAGACTGGCCTGTTTCAAGAGCTATGACGTGCGCGGGCGGCTGGGCGAGGAGTTGAACGAGGGTATTGCCTATCGGATCGGGCGGGGCTTTGCGCGGGTGCTGAAGCCAGGGCTGGTGGTGACGGGGCGCGATATCCGGGAATCGAGCCCGGCACTGCAGACGGCTCTGATCCAGGGGCTGCGGGACGAAGGCGTTGATGTGATCGACCTTGGCCTGTGCGGGACTGAGGAGGTCTATTTCGCGACCGAGCACTACGGAGCCGGCGGCGGGCTGATGGTGACGGCCTCGCACAATCCGATTGATTACAACGGCATCAAGATGGTGCGCGAGGGCGCGCGCCCGATTTCCGAGGCGACGGGGCTGGGCGCGGTCCATGACCTGGTGGTGGCCGATGACTTTGGCCCGGTGACAGGGCAGGGCGCGCTGCGGCATGACAATCCGCGGGACATCTATGCGACCCGCGTTGTGTCCTATCTCGACCCGGCGGGGCTGCAGCCTTTGAAGATCCTTGTCAATGCGGGCAACGGGACCGCCGGGGAGGCGTTTGACGCGATTGCCGAAAGGCTGGATGCGCTGGAGGTACCGTTCAGCTTTGTCCGGGTGAACCATGAGCCGGATTCAGGGTTTCCGAATGGGATTCCGAACCCGCTCTTGCCCGAGAACCAACCGCAGACGGCGCGGGCTGTGCTGGCGGCGGGCGCGGATCTGGGCGTGGCTTGGGATGGCGATTTCGACCGGTGTTTCTTTTTCGACGAGAAGGGTGGCTTCATTGACGGGGAATATGTCGTGGGCCTTTTGGCGCAGGCGTTTCTGCTGAAGGAACCCGGCGCGCGGATCGTGCATGATCCGCGGGTGATGTGGAATACGGTCGATGTAGTTGAAGCAGGCGGCGGGGTGGCCGTAGTCTCGCGGACGGGCCATGCGCATCTGAAGGCGAAGATGCGCGAGGTTGATGCGGCCTATGGCGGGGAGATGTCGGCGCATCATTATTTCCGCGCCTTCATGTATTGCGATTCGGGGCAGATTCCGTGGCTTCTGGTGGCCGAGGTTGTGGCGCGGTCGGGCAGGACGCTGTCCGAGCTTGTTGCGGGGATGCGGGAACGGTTCCCGTCGTCAGGCGAGATCAATTTTCACATTGCGGACAAGGCTGGGGCGATTGCGCGTTTCGAGGCGGCCTATGTGCCGCAGGCCCGCGCCGTGGACCGGCTGGACGGGGTCAGCCTTGATATGGGGAACTGGAGGGTGAATGTGCGGTCCTCCAACACGGAAAACGTGCTGAGGCTGAACGTGGAGACGCGGGGCGACCGGCGGCTGCTCGCTGAAAAGGTGGATGAGATTTCTGCCCTGTTGACGGCGGGTACATGAAGGGGCTTGGCCGACTCACGCGAACGTGAAAACCTTGCTGTATTGGAACAGGAATGAGGTTTGTCATGCGCATGAGTTTGGTGGCCGGTCTGGCCATATTGCAGGCGGGTGCGGCGCTGGCCGAGCCATCACTGGAGCGGGGAATATATCTGGTCGAAGGCCCTGCAGCCTGCGGGAATTGCCATACGCCGCTGGGGCCTGCTGGGCCGGCTATGGAGCAGGCGCTGGGCGGTCGGGTGGTGGAGCAGAACGAGGCATTTACCGCTGTCGCGTCCAACATCACGCCGGGCGGTCGGGTGGCCGGGTGGAGTGATGCCGAACTGGTCAAGGCCATTCGCGAAGGCATCCGGCCCGACGGGACGGTGATCGGGCCGCCGATGCCCATCACGCTTTACCGCGGGTTGTCAGATGATGATGTCCAGAGCATCGTCATGTATCTGCGGCAGGTTCCTGCGGTCGATCTTGATCCCGGGCAGAGCGTTTACAATATCCCGCTGCCGCTGGCCTATGGTCCGCCGATCGAGACGGTGGCGGCGGTCCCGCAGGGGGTGACGGTGGAATACGGGGCCTATCTGGCCAATTCCGTATCGCACTGCATGGAATGCCACACGACATTCGGGCCCCAGGGGGCGATGTTTGACACCCATCTTGGCGCGGGCGGGTTCGCCTTTAACGGACCGTGGGGGACAGTGATTGCGCCCAATATCACCTCGGGTCCCGGTGGGGTGGGCAAGTATTCGGATGCGGAACTGGTGCAGATCATTCAAGTCGGGATCCGGCCGGACGGGTCGGCGATGCTGCCGCCGATGCCCTATGGGAACTTTGCCAAAATGAGCAATGACGATGTGGCGGCGGTGATTCTGTATCTGCGATCGCTGCCTGCGCTGCCGTTCGGTGGTTGAACCAAGCGGAGCGGCCCTGTGGGCCGCACGAGA
Source organism: Rhodobacterales bacterium (assembly GCA_041752495.1). GTDB lineage: Bacteria > Pseudomonadota > Alphaproteobacteria > Rhodobacterales > Rhodobacteraceae > JAPLPE01. Next base: position 5,341 of record JBGSWJ010000548.1, on the reverse strand, counting down.
CAGGTGGAGGGGGGCGCTGCCCCCCTTGCGCGCGGGCCGCGCGCACCCCCCGGGATATTTGTGACCAGAAGAAGCGGGGAAAGGAAGGAAGGGAAAGCCCCGCATAGGAAATGCGGGGCTTTGCGCTGTCAGGAGGCCTTGGCGAGGTTGCGCAGCACGTAGTGCAGGACGCCGCCGTTCTCGATGTATTCGATTTCAACTGCCGTATCGATGCGGCACTTGACCGGGATCATGCGGGTGGTGCCGTCGGCATAAGTGATCGTGGCGTTCACGGTTGCCAGCGGTGTGATCGTGTCGAGACCGTCGATGGAGACCGTTTCATCCCCCTTGAGATTCAGGGACTTGCGGGTCATGCCTTCGGTGAATTCGAAGGGGATGACGCCCATGCCGACGAGGTTGGAGCGGTGGATACGCTCAAAGCTTTCGGCGATGACGGCCTTGACGCCGAGGAGGGCTGTGCCTTTGGCGGCCCAGTCGCGGCTCGATCCTGCGCCGTATTCGATGCCGGCGAAGATGATCAGCGGCGTGCCATTGGCCTGATGGGCCATGGCGGCGTCGTAGATCGCGGCTTCCTTGCCGTCGGGGCCGATGGTGTAGCCGCCCTCTTTGCCGCCCAGCATTTCGTTCTTGATGCGGATGTTGGCGAAGGTGCCGCGCATCATGACTTCGTGGTTGCCGCGGCGCGAACCGTAAGAGTTGAATTCGCGCACGGGGACCTGACGTTCGATCAGGTATTTGCCGGCGGGGGTCGTGTCCTTGAAGGAACCGGCGGGCGAAATGTGGTCGGTGGTGATCATGTCGCCGAAGATGGCCAGCACCTTGGCGCCTTTGAGGTTGGTGATCTTGCCCGGTTCCTTGGCCATGCCTGCGAAATAGGGCGGGTTCTGGATATAGGTCGAAGAGGGGGGCCAGTCGTAGGTTTCGCTGTCCGTCACCTCGACCGCCTGCCATTTGGCGTCGCCCTTGAAGACGTCGGCATATTTCGACTGGAAAGCGGCGCGGGTGACGGTCTGTTCGACGAGTTCGGCCACCTCTTGCGCGGTGGGCCAGATGTCGGCGAGGTAGACCTTGCCGCCGTCCGGGGCGGTAGCGATCGGGTCTTTGGTGATGTCGATGTTCATGTCACCGGCCAGCGCATAGGCCACGACGAGCGGCGGCGAGGCCAGATAGTTGGCGCGCACGTCGGGGGAAATCCGGCCTTCGAAGTTGCGGTTTCCTGACAGGACAGAGGTGGCGATCAGGTCATTGTCGTTGATCGCCTTGGAGATTTCAGGCTGCAGCGGGCCGGAGTTGCCGATGCAGGTGGTGCAGCCATAGCCCACGAGGTTGAAGCCGATGGCGTCGAGATCCTCTTGCAGATTGGCGGCTTCGAGATAGGCGGAGACGACCTGCGAACCGGGGGCGAGGGATGTTTTCACCCAAGGTTTACGGGTGAGGCCAAGTGCGCGCGCCTTACGGGCGACGAGGCCTGCGCCGATCATCACATAGGGGTTCGATGTGTTGGTGCAGGAAGTGATCGAAGCGATGACGACCGAGCCGTCGCGGATCGCGTAGTCCTCGCCCGCCACCATCGCTGATTTGCGGGCATCGACGGTGGGGGTGGGGCCGCCCTCGTCGGCCATTTCCTTGGCGGCGGCGCTGAGGTCTACGCCGCGGTATTCGGCGACGACCTTGTAGAAATTGGGGGCCGCGACATCGAGCGGGGTGTGGTCCTGCGGGCGTTTGGGGCCCGAGATGGCGGGGACGACGGTGCCCATGTCAAGCTCGAGGGTCGAGGTGTAGATCGGGTCGTAGTCGGCGCCGCGCCAGAAACCGTTGGCCTTTGCATAAGCCTCGACCAGCGCGATGCGGGATTCGTCGCGGCCCGTGGTGCGCATGTAGCGCAGCGTTTCGGCGTCGATCGGGAAGAAGCCGCAGGTGGCGCCGTATTCGGGGGCCATATTGCCGATGGTGGCGCGGTCGGCGAGCGGCAGATGATCGAGACCGGGGCCGTAGAATTCGACGAATTTGTTGACTACGCCATGTTTGCGCAGCATTTGGACGACCTTGAGGACGAGGTCGGTGGCGGTCGTGCCTTCCTTCATGCGGCCGGTGAGTTTGAAGCCCACGACTTCGGGGATGAGCATGGAGACGGGCTGGCCGAGCATGGCCGCCTCAGCCTCGATCCCGCCGACGCCCCAGCCGAGGACGGCGGCACCGTTGACCATGGTGGTGTGGCTGTCGGTGCCGACGAGCGTATCGGGGTAGGCCACGGTCGCGCCGGTCTGGTCGGTGTCGGACCAGACGACCTGGGCCAGATATTCAAGGTTGACCTGATGGCAGATGCCGGTGCCGGGGGGGACGACGCGGAAGTTGTTGAACGCCTTCTGGCCCCATTTCAGGAAGACATAGCGTTCCATGTTCCGCTCATACTCGCGGTCGACATTGGCCTGAAAAGCGCGGGGGTTGCCGAATTCGTCGATCATCACGGAGTGGTCGATGACCAGGTCGACGGGGTTCAGGGGGTTGATCTTTTGCGGGTCGCCGCCCAGCGCCTTGATCCCGTCGCGCATGGCGGCGAGGTCGACGACGGCGGGGACGCCGGTGAAATCCTGCATCAGGACTCGGGCCGGGCGGTAGGCGATTTCGCGGGGGTTCTTGCCTTTGGAGGCGCCCCATTCGGCGAAGGCGCGGATGTCATCGACAGAGACGGAGAAGCCGCCGTCTTCGAAGCGGAGCATGTTTTCGAGGACGACCTTGAGCGCGGCGGGGAGGCGGGAGAAATCACCAAGGCCCGCGTCGGTCGCGGCGGGGATGGAGTAATAGGCGAGCGTCTGGTCGCCTACGGTCAGGGTGCGGCGCGTCTTGGCTGTGTCGAGGCCAACGATGATCGTCATGGGAGGCGTCCCTTCATGGCTGTGTGGCAAGGTCTGATCCGCTTGTGCCCCAGGGTGAATCGGCGATCAAGGGGTGCGGGTTATTTGTTGTATACCATTGCACACAATGGCTGCCAAGGGCCGATCGTGTCAGAGGTCTTGCCACGCAAAAGGCGCTGAACCGATCAAGAAAGCATCGCAATTGGTTGATTGGTCATTACAGTGCGACTGATCTAAGCCCGATGGGCAATCGACAGGCAGGACGGCTGATGCGCAGACTCATCCCGACAATCGCAATTCTGATGACGGGGTTCGCCGGATCGGTGGCGCTTGCACAGGACAATCCGGTTATCGTGGAATTGTTCACGTCGCAGGGGTGTTCGTCCTGCCCGCCGGCGGATGAAATGCTGCAGGAATTGGCGCGGATGGACGGGGTGATCCCGCTGGCGCTGCATGTCGACTACTGGGACTATATCGGCTGGGCGGATCATTTTGCGCTGCCGCAGTTCACCAAGCGGCAACAGGACTATGCCGTCGCTGCAGGAGAGCAGACCGTTTACACGCCGCAGCTGATCGTGGGCGGGCTGGACGCGGTGGTCGGTGCGGATGCGATGGCCGTAATGGACCATATCCGCAACCATGCGGCCTCGCCCACGGGGGTATCGCTTGATCTGACGCGGGAGGGATCGGTGCTCAGGATCCATGCGACGGGAGCAGCGGAGGGGCCGCTGCGGGTACAACTGGTGCGCTATGACCCTTCGGAGACCGTCTCGATCGAGCGTGGTGAGAATGCGGGGCATACGTTGAAATATGTCAACATCGTCACGTCCTGGGATGTGGTGGGTGAGTGGCAAGGAGGGGCCGATTATTCGCTGGAGGTACCGATCATGGGCGCGGAGCCTGTGGTGGTGATCCTGCAGCAGCCCGGGCCGGGGCGGATCATGGCGGCGGCGGAACTGCGCTGACGCGTTTGACGCGGGCAGGTTTCCAGCGGCGGTGGACCCAGAACCATTGATCCATATGGGCGCGGACGACCTGTTCGAGGTTGTCATTGACGGCCTGCATCATGTGACGGGCTGTGCTGTGCGGGATCGGTTCGTCCACGCGGACGTTGAATGTCAGGCCGTCGGGCTGGCGGACGGCGTGGATGGGAATCAGGTCGCAGTGGTATTTGAGCGCAAATTCGGCGGGTGACAGCGTGGTGAGCGCCGGCAGACCGAAGAAGCGGAGTTCTTCGCCCGAGGAATAGTGCTGATCCACGCCGAGGGCGAGGACGCCGCCGGATCTCAGGAAACGGAGCATGGCCATGATGCCCGCGCGGTTGCGGGCAAAAAGCGGTTCGGCAATGGCGTGGATTGCCTTGGTGTAGTGGGCGTTGAAATAGGGGTTGTCCATCGGGCGGTAGACGGCGCCGACGGTGATGCCGCGGGCCACGAGAGCAGAGCGCATGGCGTCGTAATTGCCGAAATGGGCGACGGCGATGATGACGGGACGGCCTGCGGCCTTGGCGGCCAGAAGGGCGGGCAAGCCGGGGCCAGAGAGCGGGTCGGCGGCGGCGATGCGGTTCACGAATTCGGTGCCGGAGTAGATTTCCGCGACGGAGCGGCCGAAGTTGTCGGCCACGCCATCGGCGATGCGGCGGCGGTCGCGGGGCGAAAGCGACGGGACTGCCTTGGCGAGATGCGTCATGGCGCGGCGGCGGTAGCCTGCGACGGGTGAGACGATGCGGCGGACGAGCCAGCCCATGAAAGGGATGCGGCGGTCATAGGGAAGCCGGAGGGCCACCGCGAGGAGGCCACGGATCAGAAGATCAGAGAGCCAGTCGGCAAAGCTGCCTTTGTCGGCGGGGCTGTCGTCCGGATCGGACTCTCGTCGCGTGTCGGCCATCTGGATCGGTTCCCCCTGCGCCAGAAATACGGAAGGGGCGGGGGGTTGCCAAGGTCAGGCGCTCTCTTCCTCTTCCGGGATGATGAGTGTGATCTCTCGGGCCTGTTCGCTGTCGCGGATGGCGGCGACGAGGGCGGACATGGCCGCCTCTCCTTCCGGTTTGCGGACCTTGCCGCGTTCGGTGATTTCTTCGCGCAGGGAATCGGCAAGGCGCTGGGAGATGTTGGAGAGGATGAAGGCAGCGGCCTGTGATTCGGCGCCTTCGATGACCGAGGCGGCGGCGAGGGCGGTGACGAGGACGGGCTGGTCGACGGCGCGCAGGACACGGGGCACATCGGTGGGGCGCAGTCGCCGGGGGATGTGGGCGAAGGTGAAGATGGCGCGGCGGACCTTTTCGGCAAATTCGGGATCGTCCTGCCCCAACCCTTCGAGGACTGAATCGCGGGTGATCTGCTGGCTTTGGTTGAGGATTGCGCCGATTCGATCCACGGGGGGATGGGAGAAGGCGGGGACAGGGGTGTCGCAGTAATCTGCGGCGAGCGCCCGGCCGATCCGGGCCACGGCCTTGGGCGACACGCCGCTGGTCTGTGACACAGCGA
>JBGSWJ010000547.1:0-7714 GCA_041752495.1 Rhodobacterales bacterium | reverse complement strand
CCTCGGTCGCGGCGACAGCAGCCTTGAGCTGGGCAATCGCCTCGCGCCGCATGATCGCGTCCGGCTCGGACAGTTGCGCATCGGTCTCGGCGACGATGCGCGAAATCGCAGCCTCGTCCGCCTCGGGCTCGGCGCGAAGATGTGCATGGGGCAGACCGTCGGCATCCTCTTCAACCCCGGGCTCAAAAAGATTGTCAGGCTCGGGCTCCTCGTCGGCCACATCGCGCATGATCGACGTCAGGAAGGAATTTTCTTCCTCGGTCGCCGCCACCTCTGCAACCACCTCTTCCGCAGCAGCGACGACGGCCTCTTCGGCCTCCTCCACGGCGACCGGTTCAGCCACCTCGACCTCGGCCTCGGGCGACGCCAGGCGAGCCATGATGTCAGCCAGATCGGGCTCGGCCGCATCGTCATCTGCCGCTTCAACGGCCTCAGGCTCGGCCACGCGCGCCATGATGTCAGCCAAAACCGTCTCGGCCGCATCCTCATCGGCCGCCTCATTGGCCTCAGACTCGGACATGTGCGCCATGATATCGGCCATGTCAGGCGCGACCAATTCATCCTCAGCCTCATCCGCGATGGCCGCCAACTCCGGCATCACTTCAGCTTCGGGCTCGTCCGCAACATCGGCTTCTTCCGCAACAACGATTTCTTCCGCAGCATACGGTTCTTCCGCGACCGAAAGCTCGGTCTCGCGCTCCAAAGCGGCAAGTTCGGCCAAAAGCTCGGCTTCCTCGTCCGGCGAAAGCACAGCCGGGCCCGTGGCCGCAGGAACCGTGTCAAGGCGTTCCAGATCGGCAATCTCGGCGACCTCGCCGATATCAAGCCCATCAAGAAGCGCCAGATCGTTCAGCGCAGCCTCGTCCGCAAAGTCGACATCAGCAAGATCGGACATGTCGTCAAGATCGTCCAGATCCAACCCGCCGTCGGCCAGCTCTCCGGCGGCGGCCGGCGGAGTGGCTTGGAACTGACCATCTTCTTCGACAATCATGCCGCTGGAAACGGCCCGTTCCAGATCAGCGCGCCGCATCTTGATAACACGGGCCCGGATCGGCGTGGGCAGGGCCGTCGTTGCGGGCACTGCTTCGGCCTCCGTCACGGCGGCCTCTTCAACAGCCGGTTCGATGGCAGGCGCTTCCGCAGACAACACGACTTCGGCATCCTCATCGACCGTTTCGGCCGTTACGGCCTCTACTTCCACCTCGGCCTCGGTCTCCTCATCGGACATGACTGCCTCGGGCACGTCGACAGCCGGCTCGGCCACGTCCATGTCCGCCAAGTCCTCGGCCATGAACGCCACTTCGTCGGCAGCCTCGGGCGCATCGGCCTCCAGGGTCAGCGCAACACTAGCCTCGTCCGCCACCTCAGCCCCGGTCGTCGGCACGACCTCAGCCACCATGTCGGCAGGAGTGATTAGGTCTTCCGACATCTCCGGCGGACCGGCAGATGGCTGGGCAACAGCATCTCCGCGGACTTCGGCAAGTATGGCGGCGACGGTAGAATTGGTCTGGTCCGCCAAAGGTTTCGCCGGAGGAAGTTCATTTGCGTCCTCGGTAAGGTCGGGCATCGCGGCTGCATTGCCCTTGCCCACCACCGCGCGGATGCGCTGGAGCTTCGAGGCCACGCTGTCACTGTCCGGATGCACCTGCCGCAGGGGAGCAAGCGGTTCGGCCTTTACAGGCTCGGCAACCCTGGCCGCCGGGACAGATGGCGCAACAGGCACAGGCGGCATGCGCGGCGTTTCTGCGACAGGGGGGGACGCTTCGGGCACATCCACCGGCACCGGTGCGGCAACGGCATGTGTCGGCGCGCTCTCGGGCCGTGAATCACCGACCCGCAGGACCAGCCCCGACGCTTCCATCCGCGCCTCAACCCGGCGGGAGATTTCACGCTCGGCGATTCGGGCCAGCATCTCGGCGTCAGGGACAGGCGGTTCGGCCCCGAAATACCTGTCATCTGCGGCCAGATCGCGGAAATACTCCGCGATGGCCTTCATCGTCTCGAACGAATCTTCAAATCCCTCAAGGGTGCAGGAGAAGGTTCCGTATGAAACGGTAAGAATCTTGTGGGATCCAACCATGTGTCTGCTCGCTTTCTCGCATTCCACGCAACAATTGGTTTATCAGCAAATGGTTCGTAAACCGGAACGGCACAATGTCGGGGTCGGGTTCTTTTTGGGGCGGTTTTGGGGCAGTTTGCCGGATTGTGGCATGATCAAAGGGCCGTTTGCATGATTGTCACCTCGTCTGTCCCGGTGACCCTGGTGGGCGGGGCCACGCTTCGGCCGGGCGATCTTAGCACGGCGCTGACCTTTGCGCCCGTGCTTGTTGCGGCGGATGGCGGGGCCGGGACGGTGTTGGCGGCAGGCATGACCCCAGAGGCGGTGATCGGCGACATGGACAGCCTGCCCGAGGATGCCGCAAAAGCCTTCGCCGGGCGCCTGCACCGGATCGCCGAACAGGACACCACGGATTTCGACAAGTCCCTGCGCCACATCACGGCCCCCCTCGTGGTGGCGATCGGCGTCACGGGCGGGCGGTTCGATCATGAACTCGCCGTCATGCACACACTGGTCCGCCGTGCCGACCGCCGCTGCGTGGTCCTGGGCGCCGAAAGCCTGATATTTCTCTGCCCGCCCGATTTCTCCGCCGATCTGCCCGCCGGAACGGTATTCTCCCTGTTCCCGATGGGCCCCGTGCGCGTCGCATCGGAAGGTTTGCGCTGGCCAACAGCCGGGCTCGACTTCGCACCACAAGATCTGATCGGCACCTCGAACGAGGTCAATGGGCCGGTGCGGCTGACAGCAGACTGCCCCCGCATGCTGGTCATCCTCCCGCGCGAGGCACTGGAGACAGTAGTGGCGGCCCTGACCAAAGCCGGCCCGTACTGGGGCCAGACTGCGCCGCTGGCTTGATCCCGGTGCAGCAAATCACCTCCGTCGCGACTGCAGGCCAGGCTTCGTGTCTTGAAGTGCGACCGGCGCTGGACGACGAAATCGGAATGTGGTTACAACGCGTGCCGGACCTCAGAATGGGCCCGGGGTGGATCACCACCCCTTGTCATTTGCCTGATGTCTCCGGACGGTATGGAAGTGTGGCCGAGTGGTTTAAGGCTCTAGTCTTGAAAACTAGCGTGCGGGGAACCGTACCGTGGGTTCGAATCCCACCGCTTCCGCCAATACCTAAGTCATTTAATCTGCAAAACATTCTTTGAAGAATGTCTTTGATCGCAGCGGCGCTGCGCCGTCCTTCCCCGAAACTTCGGGGCCAAGGATCGTTTGCCGGGCAAGAATCGTCGGCTCTATGTGGCTTCCTTGCTCCAGCCCGGACGGGTTGGGTCTTCGGCAGGTTAGCGGCCAGGACATCGCTCAAGTCATCGGAAAGATCGCATCCTGGGGGCAATCAAATGCCAGCAAATGCAGTCCGCACCCAAACGAATGCAGAGGGCGAAACACCCTCCTGGACTCAAGCCGAACCCCAACCTCCCCAGCCGCCCGCAGGCGGGCGGGCGCGGCCGGTCACAGATTTCTCCGCCTCACGCCCCCGTCACCCGCCAGATGACATCGCCCACATCATCGGCCACGAGAAGCGCACCGTCCGGCCCGATCGAAATCCCCACCGGCCGCCCGTAGGAATACTTTTCGTCCTCCGACAGGAACCCTGTCAGAATATCCCGCGGCGGCCCCGAAGGCTTGCCGTTCTCGAACGGCACATGCACCACGCGATACCCCGACAGCGTGCTGCGGTTCCACGACCCGTGCTGCCCGATCACCATCCCGTCGCCAAACCCCGGCAACGTCCCCGCCGGAACCCAGCACAGGCCCAGCGACGCCGTATGCCCCCCCAGCGCGTAATCCGGCCGGATCGCACTTGCCACCCTCGCTGCGTCCTGCGGCACACGGTCGTCCACGGTCTGCCCCCAATAACAATAGGGCCAGCCATAAAACCCCCCGTCCTGAACCGATGTCAGGTAATCCGGCGGCGTCTCATCCCCCAGCCCGTCCCGCTCGTTCACAACAGTCCAAAGCGCCCCCGTCACCGGCTCCCAGGCAAGACCTACCGGGTTCCGCAAGCCACCCGCAAAAATCCGCTGCGCCCCCGTTTCCAGATCAATCTCGTGAATCGCCGCGCGGCCCTCTTCGATATCCATGCCGCTTTCGCCGATATTGCTCATCGAGCCGACACCGACATACAGCTTCTTCCCATCCGCCGAAGGCAGCACGCTCCGCGTCCAGTGTCCGCCGCCCTTGAACGACGCCACCTTTCGCCCCGGCGTCGTGATCTTCGTGGCGCCCGGCACATAATCGAACGCCATCAGCGCGTCAGTATTGCCCAGATAGAGCGTGTTCCCCAGCAGGGCCATCCCGAACGGCTGGTTCTGCCCCGACAGGAACGTCTCCTGCACTTCGGCCACCCCATCTCCGTCCGCATCCCGCATCAGCGTCACCCGGTTCGGGCTTTCGCCCACCGCCGCCGCCCGCTTCATCGTGCTGTAGATCGCCAGATCAAACGGGGTCTTGATCCCCCCCGGCGTGAACCGCGCCTCTGCGGTCAGCACATCGCCATTGGGCAGCACCAGCATCCAGCGCGGATGCTTGAGCCCCTTGGCAAAGACATTCACCTTGAGCCCCGCCGCCACCTTCGGCTTGTGCCCGTCCTTCCAGCCTTTGGCCGTCGGCATTTTCAGCGTCGGAATCCCCTGCGGCCGCGCCTCGGGAATGATCGGCGCGCCGCCGATGGCGGGGGTCGAGGTATCCGGTCCCCACCGCCGCATCAGGATCATCGCCGCCCCGATCCACGCCACAATCCGCGCAACAAATCCCGTCATATCCGCCCCTTCGCCAGTGAACCCCGCCAACACTACCTGACTCGGGCTGCGCTGGAAACAGCCTGTCCGCCGGAAACGACCGCACCGTCAAAGTGTGCGGCCCGCGGCCCCGGCTGCTGCGTCGGCGGATCAAGAAAGCCAATCCCCAACCTGCCTGCACCGTCCACCAAGGCCGCATCGACCTAAGCCCGGACCCCGCCCGTCAAGCGGCAACAAAAGGGTCGCTTTCGCGGTGAATGGACCCAAAGGCCGATTTCCAACGCATCAGGGCGGCGCTGCGCGACGGGCCGACGGATGCCCGCCGCCCCCCTGTCACCTGACTTCCCCGTGCCGACCTGCCCCGGAAATTCCCGGCTCTTGCCAGGGATCGCGCGGGGCTGATCAAGCCGGTCATCCGCCCGTAACCGGGGCACGCGCCCCTTCACCCCAGAACGCCCTCGAACTCCCGCCATTCGCCCTTGCTCATGCCGCTCGTCTCCTGCGTCACGACCTCGCCATTCAGCATCCGCTTCAGGCACTCCACCGCCTTGCCAGACAGGGTCACACCCCCCAGCCGGTAATCCTCGAACGCCCCATAGGCCAGCGGGACCCAGTCCGCGACGATCTTGCAGATTAACTCTGCATAAACCCGGATCTCGTACTGGGCATGGGCGTCGGCACGCAGACGCAGGAAGTGGAACAGATTGTGAAGGTCAACCTTCCAGTACCATTGCGTATAGATATTTGCCGGCAGGTTCATCCGGGCCAACTCGCGGGCCAGCCCTTGCTGCCCCTCCTGCGAAATCATTGCCTCGTAATGGTCATAGGCCCGCGTCGCATCGCTTTTCAGCCAGTGCAGCACCCGCGCCGCCTCGGCCGGGGCCAGCGTTTCGCCACGGCCCTGATTGTTCACGACCGACTGCGCCGCCAGAGCCGATTCCTCGGGGATGTAAAACTCGCGGTCCAGGATCGAATACCGCGCCGAATACTCGTTCACATTGGCCGTCCGGTGCCGGATCCATTGCCGCGCCACAAAGACGGGAAGCTTCACATGCAGCTTGATCTCGCACATTTCGAACGGCGTGGAATGCCAGTGCCGCATCAGATACCGGATCAACCCCTCGTCATTCTGGACCGATTTCGTTCCCTTGCCATAAGACACCCGCGCCGCCTGACAGATCGCCGCGTCGTCCCCCATATAGTCGATGACCCGGACAAATCCGTGATCAAGGACGGGATGGGCAAGATAAAGGTGCTTTTCCGCCCCTTCGGACACGGCCCGCAGGGTCGGCCGGGTCTGCACACGAAGTGCCGCAATCTCGGCCTCTTGTTCGGGGGATAGGGGCATGGGTTAACTCCTTGGGGGACAGACTCGCGCGGCTACTCTATCTTGTGGCGGGGACCGCACAACCGTCGATGCTTTGTGACAGTCAGGAAATATTCGCCTTTCCGTTGCGCAACCCTCGTTGACAGGAAAGGGCGCGAAAGCGGATGATCCACCGAAGATGAAAAACTCCCCGAGGCGCCGCATGTCCGTCCGTATTTTCCTGTGTCTTGCCTGCCTTGGATTCATCGCGGCCTGCGGTGACGGTCAGCCCCTGTTTGACGACGGCACAACCGATGGCGGCACCGACACGGATGGCGGCGAACTCGCGCGGACCGTGGAACTGCCCCCGGGGACCGAAAACCCCTCGCGCAATCGCGGGATCGAACGCTACGAGGCCCGCAACGACCTTGGCGGCGGGCTGATCACCAACGATCAGGTCGTCTATGACGCGACGAACGATACATTCACGGTCGATAACCTCGCCTTCGACGGCGAAAACGTCTACAGCCGCGACAACAGCGTCCCCTCCCTCCTCGGCTTCAATGTCTACGAGGCTGACGTTCGGGCTATCGACCCCGTTTCAGGTGAACCCGTCGGGCAAATCGTACCCTATCGCGCGCTCGTCGGCGAAAGCACCAATTCCGTGGACGGAGAGGCGCGGTCCTCCTTCGCCATCGTCCGGACCGGTGGCTATGTCGACTATGGCTTTGGCGGCTTCGTCTATGAACGCAACGGCAATGTGGTCCTGCCGACCACCGGTCAGGCCACCTTCTCTGGCGATTACGCGGGCATCCGCGTGTTTTCCGGTCAGGGCGGGCTGGAATACACGACCGGCGACATGACCATCGACATCGACTTCGACGATTTCAACGCCAATGACGGCGTCAAGGGCGCGATCACCAACCGCGAGGCGTTTACCGTCAACGGTACACCGATCCCGACCGGCGGCACCGATGAACTGCAACTGCCCACCCTGACCTTTACCGTGGTCGAAGGCGCGACCACACTCGACGGCAACGGCGAACTCAGCGGCAATCTGTCCAGCACCTATGTTGACGAAGATGGGAACCGCCAGCCCTATGAATCGGGCACCTATTACGGCATCATCGCAGGCGACATGACCGATCCGGCCGATGGGGGCGAGATCGTCGGGGTGATCGTGATTGAATCGGAAGATCCGCGCTATGAGGGTGTCACCGCACAGGAAACCGGCGGTTTCATCCTGTACCGCTGACCCGTTGCGCATTCTGTTTCTCTCGCTCGCGCTGCTGGCTGTTGCGCCAGTGTCCCCCGTCATGGCTCAGACCATGCCCCCCCCCGATCAGGGCCTTGTCCTCACGCCCGATGCGATGCGGCAACTCGCCCGCGCCTATCTTGTCGACGGCCAGCCGCAGCAGACCATCGGGCTGACCAATGCGCTTCTGGGGCGCGACCCGGATGATGTGACGGCCCTCCTCCTCCGGGCCGAGGCCGCCGTCGTGACCGAAGATTTTCCGGCTGCCGTGGGCTTTGCCAACCGCGCCTTTAACGCCGCCACGTCGAACGGCGAACGCTTTGCAGCCGCCCGCCTGATCGCCCTTT
>JBGSWJ010000546.1:0-2561 GCA_041752495.1 Rhodobacterales bacterium | reverse complement strand
GGCGGCACGACAGCGGCGGGTTGGGCCGCCGGGGCGGGTTGCGCAGGGATGGGGCGCGGTTTGATCGGGGCGACGATCACCTGCGCCGGTTCGGGGAAAACCGTTTCCACAGGCGCGCCGTCGTCATTGATCGGCTGGGGGCCGAGCGAGGCCACATGCTTGGCCCCCTGTTCGCGCAAGAGCTTTTGCACGCCCTTGATCGTCATGCCCTGTTCATGGAGCAGCGTCTTGATCCCGCCGAGAAGCGCCATATCCTCGGGCCGGTAATAGCGGCGGCCACCGGCGCGCTTGACCGGCTTGATCTGCGTGAACTTGCTTTCCCAGAAGCGCAGGACATGCGCCGGGGTATCCAGCCAGTCGGCGACTTCGCTGATCGTCCGGAAGGCGTCGGGGGATTTTGCCATCGCTTACCCCTGATCCGGCAGTCAGTCCTTGTTCCCATGGCTCACGCGGTCTTTCATCAGATGCGAGGAGCGGAAGGTCAGGACGCGGCGGGGATGGATGGGAACCTCTTCGCCGGTCTTGGGGTTGCGGCCCACGCGGGCGGCCTTTTCGCGGACCGAGAAGGTGCCGAAGGACGAGATCTTGACCGTCTCACCGCGCACAAGAGCGTCCGAGATATGCTGGAGGACGGCCTCGACCAATTCGGCGCTGTCATTGCGCGAAAGGCCCACTTCGGCATGGACCGCATCTGCAAGGTCCATTCGGGTCAAGGTCTTTTCCGACATCATCATTTCCCCATGTTTCAGCAACCTTAGGCCGAGGGGTATTTTAGAGTCAATATCAAGGGCTTGGAGAGCCAACCTGAGACAGGTTCGCAATTACCAGCGCAAAACGACCGATCCCCAGGCCAGACCGCCACCAATCGCCTCGGTCACGATAAGATCGCCCTTGCCGATCTGGCCGCGCCGGACGCCGATGGACAGGGCCAGCGGGATAGACGCGGCTGAAGTGTTTCCGTGGTCTTGCACCGTTACGACGACGCGTTCCATCGGCACTTTCATCCGCTGCGCGGTGGCCGTGATAATGCGCAGATTGGCCTGATGCGGCACGATCCAGTCGACATCGTCGCTGGTCAGGCCGGCCTTTTCCAGTGCTGCATGGGCGGTTTCGGCAAGCTTTTCAACAGCATGACGGAACACCTCTTTGCCGTGCATCCGCAGGACGCCGGTCGTGCCGGTCGAGACCCCGCCGTCGACATAGAGAAGGTCGCGGTAGCGGCCGTCGGAATGGAGGTCGGTGGCGAGGATGCCCCGGTCGGCGCTGCTGCCTTCGCCGATCTCGGCCTCGAGCACCAGAGCACCTGCGCCGTCACCGAAGAGGACGCAGGTCGAACGGTCGGTCCAGTCCATCAGGCGCGAAAATGTTTCGGCCCCGATGACAAGGACGCGGCGCGCCTGACCTGAGACGATCAGCGCATTGGCGTTCGACAGGGCATAAACAAAGCCCGCGCAAACAGCCTGCACGTCAAAAGCAAAGCCCGAGGTCATGCCGATGGCGTTCTGCACCATGGTGGCCGCCGACGGGAAGGTGAAGTCGGCGGTCGAGGTCGCGAGGATGATGGCATCCATATCGGCCCCGGTGAGCCCTGCCGATTCGAGTGCCTTTTCGGCGGCGCGGATGGCAAGGTCCGAGGTGGTCTGGCCGGGAGCGGCAAAGTGGCGGCGTTCGATACCCGAGCGCGAGCGAATCCATTCGTCCGACGTATCAAGCGTCTTTTCGAATTCAGAGTTGGGCACCACCCGTTCGGGCAGATAATGCCCGACGCCCTTGACCACGGCCCGTATTGTCATCTTATTCTGCGTCCCCCGCCCCGGACGGGGCTGTGGTGCCCGTTCCGTTTTGGCCGGCATCTTGGGCAAGTGCGGTTGCAGTTGCAACCCGCGCCGCCAGTTTATCGGAAAAGCCCATGCGGGCGAGTTTGTAGGCCAGATGAAGCGCGGCAGCGACGCCGGTTTCATCGGCCGATCCGTGGCTCTTGATCACGGTGCCGTTCAGGCCAAGGAAGACGCCGCCATTGACGCGGCGCGGGTCGATCCTGACCTGTAGCCGCTTGAGCGAGGTCATGGCGAGAAGGGCCGCGATCTTGGACAGGGGCGTCTTGTTGAACGCCTCGCGCAGGAGTTCCGAGATAAGCCGTGCGGTGCCTTCGCCGGTTTTCAGCGCGACGTTGCCGGTAAAGCCGTCGGTCACGATCACATCGACCCGGTCGGAGGGCATGTCGCCGCCTTCGACAAAGCCCACATAATCGAATTCACCGGCGGGCGCGGCGCGGATGATCAGGTCATGTGCGGCCTTAAGCTCGGCCCGGCCCTTGTGTTCTTCGACGCCGACGTTCAGCAGGCCGACGCGGGGACGGGCGATTCCCAGGCCGTTGCGGGCATAGGAGGTGCCCATGAGCGCATAGGTCACAAGGTCGTCGGCATCGGCCTTGATATCGGCGCCAGCGTCGAGCATCACGTTGAACCCGGAAGGGTTGCGTGAGGGCCAGAGGCAGGCGATGGCCGGGCGGTTCACGCCATCGGCCTTGCGCAGGCGGAGCATGGAGACGGCCATCAGCG
>JBGSWJ010000545.1:0-2751 GCA_041752495.1 Rhodobacterales bacterium | reverse complement strand
CGGCTTCCCGGCATCGCAGGGCGGGGTTTACCCCGGCGCCCGTTCAGGCCCCGCTGGCCACAATCGCCCGCGCAAGGATCGGAACGGTCGCGGCATTCAGCCCGGCGATGTTCATCCGGCTGTCGCCCACCATATAGATCCCGTGATCGGCCCGCATCTGTTCCACCTGCGCGGGCGTCGCCCCGATCCGGCTGAACATCCCCCGGTGCTGCGCGATGAACCCGAACCGGTCCGAATTGGTCAGGCGCTGCAGTTCGGCTGCCAGCGATTGCCGCAGGGTCAGCATGTTCAGCCGCACCTCTTCCAGCTCCGCCTCCCAATCCGCCCGCAATTCCGGGTCCGTCAGGATCATCGTCACGATCCGGGCGCCGTGATCGGGCGGAAAGGAAAAGTTCTGCCGGTTCAGGAAGTTCAGGTTCCCCTGCGCCGTCTTCTGTTCCTTCGCATCCCGCGCCACGGCCATCAAGAGGCCCGTCCGTTCGCGGTAAACGCCAAAGTTCTTGGAACAGGACGCCGCGATCAGACATTCGTCAAACCCGGCCGCCACGGCCCGCGTGGCCATGGCATCGGCATCCAGTCCGTCACCAAACCCCTGATAGGCAATGTCCACCAGCGGCACCGCCCCCCGGACCTTCAAGGCCGCAATCACCTCGGCCCACTGCGCCGCGTTCAGGTTCGCCCCCGTCGGGTTGTGGCAGCAGCCATGCAGCAGCACCACATCCCCCGCCTTGACAGCGCCCAGATCCGCCATCAACCCCGCGAAATCCACATCCCGCGTCGCCTCGTCAAAGTAGCGATACTCGGCGCTTTTCATCCCCAGATACTTGATGATCGACGGATGGTTCGGCCATGTCGGGTTCGACAGCCATACCGTAGCCTCGGGCGCGGCCAGCCGGATCAGTTCCAGCGCCTGCCGGATCGCCCCCGTCCCGCCGGGCGTGGCCACCGCCGCAATCCGGTCGCGCGCGACAGCGCCCTTTAAGATCAGCCCGATCATCGCATCGGCAAAGGCCGGATCACCGGCCAGCCCGGTATAGGTCTTGGTATCCTGCGTCTGCCACAGCTTGTATTCCGCCGCCTTCACCGCCCGCATGACCGGGGTCAGCCCCGTCGGGTCTTTGTAAACCCCCACGCCCAGATCAATCTTCTCCTTGCGCGGATCGTCGCGGAACGCGGCAATGAGGGCGAGTATCTTGTCGGCAGGCTGGTCTTTCAGATGCTCAAGCATCAGGCATGTCCTTTGGCAATGGGCAGGTCGTCATACATGCCCCATTCGGCCCATGAGCCGTCATAGAGCGCGTGATCCGTCTTTCCGATCCGTTCGAGGGCGAGAGAGATGATCGCCGCCGTGATCCCCGACCCGCAGGTCGTGATCGCAGGCTTGGTCAGGTCCACACCCGCCTCGTCCAGCGCCATCCGCAGGCCCTGCAACGGCTTCATCGTGCCGTCCGCGTTCAGCAGATCCTTGTAAAACAGGCTCCGCGACCCCGGAATATGCCCCGACCGCAGTCCCGGGCGCGGCTCGGGCGCCTCGCCCCGGAAACGGTCACCGGACCGGGCGTCGATGATGCAGTGATCGCCCAGCTTGGACGCCCGCGCCACTTCGGTCACGTCGCGCACCAACTGGTTCTGCCGGCTTGTCGTCATGTGCCGGTCGCGGATCTGTGGCGGCGCATCCGTCACCGGCCGCCCCTCGGCCAGCCATTTCGGCAGGCCCCCGTCCAACACCGCGACATCGCGCTTGCCCATCAGGCGGAACGTCCACCAGACGCGGGGGGCCGACAGGATGCCCGCCCCGTCATAGACCACCACCTGATGCCCGTCGCCCACGCCCATCGCCCGCATCCGCGACATGAACTTTTCCGGCAAGGGCGCCATATGCGGCAGCGCCGATCGCGCATCGCTGATCTCGTCAATGTCAAAGAACCGCGCGCCGGCAATATGTTGTGCGGCAAACTCGGCCTTCGGGTCACGCCCGCTGTCAGGCATGTACCACGAGGCATCGAGCACCCGGAGATCGGGGTCCTTCAGATGCGCCTCCAGCCAGGCGGTCGAGACCAGCGTCCTCGGGTCATCCTGCGTACTCATGACATCCCTTCCCCTGCGGCAGTCCTGTCCGCTGGGCCGAGGGATTACCCCCGCCGCGCCCCCCTGACAAGGCAAGAGCGCAGCCCGGTCCCGTTGGTCCGGGCGCAGGCGCATGGCGGCATCAGGCCCGACGCGCCAGCCAAAGGGTGCCGCATGAATGACAGGTCACTCCGTCAACAGAAGGTTTTGCCATCCCGTCCGGAAGGGTCCAGACTGATGGCGCAACGCAGAGACTGAAAGGACCCGCAGATGTCTCCTACCACCATGTCCCGCATCGGCTGGGGCCTTTCCGGCTTCTTCGCTCTCTTCATGCTGGGGGCCTCGGTCGCGCCCAAACTGCTTGGCATGCCCGTGGCACAGGAAACCATGGCCGCCCTGGGCTGGCCCGCGGCGCCGATCCTGCTGATCGGCAGCCTCGAACTCCTCTGCACCGTGCTTTTCCTCATCCCGCAGACAGCGGCCCTGGGGGCGGTCCTGATGATGGCCATCCTCGGCGGCGCCATGACAACCCAGATCCGCGCCGGCAGCCCCCTGGCCTCGCATACGCTGTTCGGGATTTATCTGGGCGTCCTCATGTGGGGCGGCCTCTGGCTCCGCGACCCCCGCCTTCGCGCCCTCTTTCCCTTCCGCCGCGGCTAGGGGATGCGCGGTCTCGCGCTGGCC
>JBGSWJ010000544.1:0-6729 GCA_041752495.1 Rhodobacterales bacterium | reverse complement strand
AAGGGTGCGCCCGGCGCGGAACACTGGTAGCCCCACCCGACAGGCTGCCAATAGGTGTCAACCTGATGGCGCTTACGGTCTGCGCCGGTTACTTCTGTGCGCGGACGAGGGGCTTGCCCGAGAAGGTGATAGTCTGGCCCCGATGGCTGCCGCTTTCAAGCACTGACAGCAGGAACGCGGCCAGATCCCCACGAGACACTTCGGACTGCCCCAGCGTGCCATCACTTGTCGCGGTCCATTCGCCGGTCGGGGCTTTGTCGGTCAGGGCGACCGGCTGGACGATGACAAAGGTCGCGCCAGAGGCCCTGAGAACCGCTTCCTGCCGTTCCTTGTCGGCCATCTGCTCGCGCAGGAACAGCCTGTAGAACAGCTTGAACATGAACGGCAGCTTGTCGCGGGTCTCGCCGATGCCAAACGCGCTGACAACGATCAACGGGACTTGGCTGCCCGGCGGAAGCCCTGACAGGATGTTGCGCGTGCCCACCTCGCAGATGTCGCGCGGCGTGGTGCGGCGGGCCCCGAACAAAAGGCCAAAGGCGTTTTGTGAATTCCCGAGGGTGATGACCACAGCCTCCTGCCCCGCCAGTGCAGCCGCGACATCGGCTGCAACCATCGCGTCGCCGTCCATGATGCGCAGGCCCTGCGCAGGCGCCACTTTACGTGCGTCACGCACAAAGGCTGTCACGCTGTGGCCCACTTCCAACGCTCGTTGGGTGACCGCGCGCCCTGTGCCCCCTGTTGCGCCAAACACGATCACCTTCATGCGGTCAACACAGCAATCAGCAGGGCGATCAGCACCGAATTCACGATGTGCAGCACCTGTTCGATGTTCTGCGTCTGCAGATACTGCCGGTGGGCCAGCATCAGTTCCGGTTTGTCCGACGCCGCGATGGCCGCCATCGCTTGCGTGTCGCGTCGGCGTTTGCCTCGGAACTCGACGACATTCAGGACAATCAGAGCCACCAGCGCGCCCAGAATGAGGATGGGTCTGATCCAAGTGCTGTCCAATGCACGAACTCCTGCTATGTCAATCAGAACGTATACTTAGCCCCCCGTGGCCACAAATCGAGATCGATCCCGCATGACACCATCTGACAAACCACTTGCCATCGTGACCGGCGCATCTTCGGGCGTCGGGTTGCATGCCACCCGTGCCCTGATCGACAAGGGGTGGCACGTCATCATGGCCTGCCGCGATCTGGATAAGGCTGCGACGGCCGCCAGGTCGTTGGATCTGCCCAAGGGCAGCTACGAGATTGTGCATCTGGATCTTGCTTCACTGGACAACGTGCGCGCCTTTCACGCCGCCTTCCGTGCGGGGGGCAAGCCGCTGGATGCGCTGGTCTGCAATGCGGCGACCTATCTGCCCCAACTGAAGGAACCGATGCGCTCGCCTGACGGGTATGAGATCAGCGTCGCCACCAATTACCTCGGGCATTTCCTGCTGGCCAACCTGATGCTGGACGACTTGCAAAAGGCGCAGGCACCCCGGTTGGTGACGCTTGGCACCGTCACCGCCAACTCCGAGGAGTTTGGCGGAAAGGTTCCGATCCCTGCGCCTGCGGATCTTGGCGATTTTCAGGGGTTCAGGGACGGCTTCAAGGCCCCCATCACGATGATCGACGGCAAACCCTTCAAGCCAGGCAAGGCCTACAAGGACAGCAAGCTGTGCACCATGATGATGAGCCGCGAATTGCACGCGCGGTTTCACGCCGCGACCGGCATCGTGTTCAGCACGCTTTACCCCGGCTGCGTCGCCGATACGCCGCTGTTTCGAAACGCGCCGCGACTGTTCCAGAAGATATTCCCGTGGTTTCAAAAGAACATCACCAAGGGCTATGTCTCGCAACCCCTGTCGGGGGATCGTGTCGCGGAGGTCGTGGCAGACGCGGGCTTTGTGCAATCCGGCGTCCATTGGAGCTGGGGCAACCGCCAGAAGCCCGGCACCGCAGCCTTTGCGCAAGGTTTGTCCTTCAAAGCGACTGACGCCTCCCGGAGCGCAACGCTTTGGGATCTCAGCGTCGGCCTGGTTGGGCTTGATACCTGATGGGCTGATGCTTGGTCATTGTCGCGGTGATCTGAGGGTTCGAAACACAAATCCTGTTCCTCTCGGGCATCGCGTCGATCTGTCTTTTGAGCCCGCCTGAGGTGTCAAAAGACCGCATGTTCTCCTCGATCATCTGCGACGTCTTCTGTTGCCAGACGCTTGTAATGATCGGCGAGCGTCTCGCTGCCGAACTCTGGCGTGGCATCGGCATCGTATCGACCGGTGGCATCATCCCAGACCAACATGGATTCGGTGGCGTAGTAACGGCCAATGCGCGCCAGTTCCGCTTTGTCGCGCACGCGCGATGAGACCTTACCGGCAATCGAAAGCCCGGTCACGATGGCTGACATCATGGCAACTGGCACATGCTTGAAGCGCGGCGTCTTGCCCAATGCCTCAAACAGAAGTTCGCCCTGCGCCCGGGGCGTCATAGCCGGACCAGGCCCACCAATCGGCAAAATGCGGTTTTGAAGGGTGGTGTCGGTCAGGCATTGCACAAGATAGCGGGCCAAATCGTCGTTGCTGATCGGTTTGCAGGCGGTCAATTCACCATCGCCAAAAAGCAGAAACGGCTTGCCGGCGCGTAAACGGTTCAACTGACCTGAGAGCGATTTGAAGAACGCAGTCGGGCGAACAATGGACCAGGTCAAAGGGGCAGCCTGAAGCTCGGCTTCGAATGCGAGTTTTGCCTGCTGAAAGGCCAACTTGGGTCTTTGGACACAGATCGCGGACAGAAGAACGAACTGAGTAACCCCCGCTTTTGTGGCCGCGTTCAGGGCCGCGCTGTTGAGGTCATGGTCGATAGCACGCGCATCGCTCGCTACACCGCTGCGCGAAGCGACGCACGAGATAACAGCTTCGCACGCATGCTCCGTCATCATGGAAAGAAGGGCGGTTTTTGTCATATTGCTTGGAACCGCAACGGTAATGGCGGCCGCGTCAGAGCCCGGCCGCACTGGCGCGGCAACTTTGTACCCGGCGGCGACGAGGGCGTTGGCAGTAGCACGCCCGATGGTTCCCGTAGCCCCAAGCAACAGAACAGATTTCGTAGTTTGGGTCATGCAGTGACGCTACATCAAGCTTCATGAACAAGGACAGCGGATTTTGGCCGTTAGCACCGAAGAAATCATTCGCCGCTTCTCGAATGGCATCTCATTGGGCTCCTGAACAGTCATTCGCTGCGCTGAGCACTAAGGTCCGATAAGGGCCGCTCGCGTCATGTCAGCTTGCCTCACTAGCGTTCGGCTCCCCCACCTAACCCCTTGATCTTTCAATCCGGAATTGCCCTCCCCGCTTCAATTCCACCTTCCGCCTGTATTCCGCCCCCTGCCCCGTGCTCCGACTTGATAGTGGCGCGGGCCTACGCCTGTGTCGTCGGCGAAGGAGGTGCGATCCATGGTCAAGCGGCTGAAGCTCAACGAGAAAACCCTGCGCGAAGCCGAACCAAAACCCGGCGTCAGCTATCAGGTCTTCGACACCGAGGTGATCGGCTTTGCGGTACGGGTTCAGGCGTCGGGCGCACGGACCTTCACCATCGACTATCGCCATGCCGGACGGCAGCGGCGCATGAACATCGGACGCTGGCCGGAGTGGAGCGTGACGGCCGCGCGCGAACGCGCCAAGGAATTGCGGCGTGCCATTGATGAGGGTCGCGACCCGCTTGCGGTGAAGGAGGGCTTTCGCGATGCCCCGCGCGTGAAGGACATGATCGACCGCTATATCGCCGAACACCTGCCGAAGCTGGCCAAGACAAACGCCTCTGATCAGGTCTCGATGCTGAAGAAGATGCTGGAACCGGCTTGGTGCAACAAGCTGGTGTCGGAGATCACCAAGACGGATGTCGCGCGGTTCCTCGATGTCGTGGCCGAAGGCCGACCTCGTCCTTGCAAGCAGAAGCCGAACAACCGGGCCCGCAAGCTGCAGGGCCACAAGCCCACCCCGATCCGCGCCAACCGAATGGATGAGGTTCTGCGCAAGA
Organism: Rhodobacterales bacterium; assembly: GCA_041752495.1. Taxonomy (GTDB): domain Bacteria; phylum Pseudomonadota; class Alphaproteobacteria; order Rhodobacterales; family Rhodobacteraceae; genus JAPLPE01. Next base: position 2,704 of record JBGSWJ010000544.1, on the reverse strand, counting down.
TGTTCACGCTGGCCATCGAATGGGACTGGCGTTCCGACAACCCGGCACAAGGATTCCACCGTCGGCTCGAACAGGCGCGGGAACGCTTTCTCGTCCCCGAGGAACTGACCCAGATCGCGGCTGTGCTCGACAGTGCCGAGGATCAGCGCGCGGCGGCGATCATCCGCATGTGCATGTTGACCGGTGCCCGGGTGGGTGAGGTGAGGACCGCGCGGTTCGATCAGTTCAACCTCGACTATGCTATCTGGTCGAAGCCCGCCTCGACCACCAAGCAACGCAAGATCCACCGTGTGCCGATTTCGCAGGATGTCGCGGCGATCGTGCGCCTGCGCCTTGAGGCCGTGCCAAGCGGCAATCCGTGGCTCTTTCCCGGTGACACCGTCGGCCAGCCGGTGCGGGAAATCCGCCGTTTCTGGATGCGCGTCCAGCGCGAGGCGGCACTGCCCGATGTCCGCATCCACGACCTGCGCCACACCTTCGCCTCCCTGCTGGTCAGCGGCGGCGCCTCGCTCGAAATGATCGGGAAGCTCCTCGGCCACAGTCAAATGCAGACCACGCAGCGCTATGCGCATCTGATGGATTCGCCCCTGCGGGCCGGCGTCGACACGGTTGCAAGCCTCCTGCGCCCGCGTCCGCGCCTTGTGCATGACGCAGCGCAGAACGAAGCTGATCTGCCAAAGTCGGCGTGATCTTCAGACGGGTTCTTCGCCACGCAGTTTGCGCCAGAGTGCTGTGAGGCGTTTGCGGATCGTGCTTTCGTCAGGCACATCGCCCGACTTCGAGTTTTGCACGAACCAGTCCTGCACCAGCGCCACCAGCGCGGTCTGGGAGTTGGGTATCCCCTTCTCGAACAGGTACCACGTCAGCCAGGCGTACATCGCGTCCCAGTCATACCGCGGCGTGGAGCCGATGGAGGAGGCGGGGCGCCGCAGCAGCTCGCGCTCCTCTTCGAACTGCTGCAGCGTTCCGGCATCCACCAACAGATCAGAGGACCGCACCAGCAGGCCCTCGGCAGGGTCGGTGATCTTGAGCCAGGCCTTGCTGCCCAATGGCATGACCCGCCTGAGCCTTGCCTGCTCGTCACTCGGGCCCATCCGCCGGAACATTCCCATCAGTTCAGCCATTGGCACCTGGACCATCCCCGCGACCGTTTCCTCGCCGCAGACGACTGGAGGGATGCCAGCAACAACATGCAGGTGCCCTGCCGCCGCCCAACCCGCCACATCGCAAGGATGGCACCTCCACCGATAGGCAAGCTCGTAGAGCGAATAGAAGGCAACGGGCGGCAGTGGCATCAGAGCAACTCCTTTCAGACATGCGGCATCCTTCGGCCAAGGCCGTCAGCATGCAGGTGACAAATGACCCGCCGTGCAAGGCACGCGGGTCAGACAGTTTACCGAGCATGTCTTCGAGTGAAATCGCCTGTATGTCCGAGCCGCACCCGATTGGATGCCGGCATCTGACGTCGTACTTTTTTTGATTCTTTTGGACTGCTCCGAGAAAGATTACCCACGCTCCGGGCGAGTCCGGACTCACGAACCCGTGATGTGCGATTTCTCTCAACTGGTGCCGAAAGCACGCTGTTCAATGTCGCTGAAACACAGCGGAACAGGCCTTTCCGCCAATTCCACCCCCCGCAAATCCCGCGAAACACCCTTGAGTGTCGGTCAATGCAGCCTGCCGCGAAAGTTCGGTCACCACCACCCCGTGATTGACGCGGTCGTCGCCCTAAAGCAGGGCCAGACGTGGGCGTAGATACGATCTCTCGAGCGGCCTGAATTGCCTGAAACCCCAATGAAACTTGGGGTGGAATTGAGGGGCGGGTTTCAATTCCACCTTCCGCCTGTATTCCACCTCTCGCGCTCTGCTTCCCTCGTGCTGCCCCCGCCAGAGGGGCGTGAGGACAACGGAGCAGCCCATGACACAATCATACCCCGAAGCGGCATTTGAACCGCTGAACCTGTTGGCAGACTGGATCACCAGAGAACAGCTGGCGCTCGAGCTGGGCCTCAAATCGGACACGCTTGCCAGATGGGAAGCCCGCCGCCAAGGACCGCCATGCACCCGCATCGGGCGAAAGGCCCTCTATCGCCGGGCCTCGGTGCAGGACTGGATTCGCGCGCAGGAACAGGTCCACCCCGTGCGCAAATCGCGGGGGCGGCCATGACGGACCCGCTCCGCAATTGCGACTGGCTCACCGAACGTCGCGCCGAGGCGCGCGCCGTCATCGCCGATGTCGCTCATCATAGTGACCACCTGATCCGGATCGCCTGCGATGTCCTTGCCGTTCATGGCGAGACCCCGTCCGAGCGCGAGTACGCGCAGGTGTTGCGCCTCGTGATCGATGCGCGGCGACCGGTCAGGCATGCCCAGCGCGAGGACCACGGGTGGGCCGCGCGATGAGTCCCCGAGGTATACCCGAGGCGGATCTGCAGCGCGCCGTGGTCAAAGCCCTGCGCATCGCCCTGCCCCGAACGGCCATCATTCACCACTGCGCCAACGAGGTGACCGAAGCCGGACCGCGAGGTGCGAAGCGGCAAGCGATCCTTGTCGGCATGGGCGTTCATGCGGGCTTTGCCGATCTGATCGTCTTCTGCGAGGGGCGCGTGCTCTTTCTGGAGTTGAAGGCACCAAAGGGTCGGCTGCGGCCGGAGCAGGCGGCGTTCCGTGACGCGGTCCTGGCACAGGGCTTCGGCTGGGCGCT
>JBGSWJ010000543.1:0-4823 GCA_041752495.1 Rhodobacterales bacterium | reverse complement strand
CCCGCCCGAAAAGGCCCCCGTCATCGCCCCGCATCTTGCGCCCTTCTACGCGGTCGAGGCGCATTCCATGCTGGAACTCGAACCGCCCCGGCACACCCGCCTGCGGTCGCTCGTCCTGCGCGCCTTCACCTCGCGCCGCATCGCAGGCCTCGCGCCCGAGATCGAGACGCTGTGCAACGACCTGATCGACCGCTTTCCGTCCGGGCCCTTCGACCTCCTTGATGCCTACGCCCGGATCGTCCCCGTCGTCATCATCTCGCGCCTTCTGGGCGTGCCCGAGGATCGGGCGGATGACCTGCTGTCATGGTCCAACGCCATGGTCTCCATGTATCAGGCCCGCCGGACCCGCGCGATCGAGGATCAGGCGATTGCCGCCACCAACGCATTCACCGCCTTCATCACCGGCTATATCGCCGAAAAGCGGCTAAGACCCGCCGACGACCTGATCTCGGAACTCATCCGGGCCGAGGAACAGGGGGCAAGCCTCTCGACCGACGAACTTGTCACGACCTGCATCCTTCTTCTGAATGCGGGGCACGAGGCGACGGTGCATACCCTTGGCAACGGCGTGAAAACCCTGCTGGAACAGGGCACAAGCCCGATCACCGAAACACTGGTCGAAGAGGTGATCCGCCACGACCCTCCGCTCCACATGTTCACGCGCTGGGTCTATGAGGATGTGCATCTGTTCGGGCATGATTTCAAACGCGGCGATCAGGTGGCCTGCCTGCTGGCAGCCGCCAACCGCGACCCCGCCGCCTATCCTGCGCCGGAAACCTTTGAGCCTGCACGCAGGGGACCGCAGAACACCAGTTTCGGCGGTGGCATCCATTTCTGCGTAGGCGCGCCGCTGGCGCGGCTGGAGCTTGTCATCGCGCTGCGGGTGTTGTTCGACCGCTGCCCCGGCCTGCGGTTAACCGAACCGCCGCGTTATGCCGACGTGTTCCATTTCCACGGGCTGGAACGGCTGATGGTCAGGCTCTGACTCAGCCCATCCGTTCCGACGCATAGCTCCCCGGCGAGGCCGGAAAGACCACCGTCTTGTTTCCGTTCAGGAAAACCCGGTGGTGGATATGCGCATGGATCGCCCGGGCCAGCACCTGCGCCTCGACATCGCGGCCAAGGCTGACATAATCCTCGGGGCTTTGCGCATGGGTCACGCGGACAAGGTCCTGTTCGATGATCGGGCCTTCGTCCAGATCGGCGGTCACGTAATGCGCCGTCGCCCCGATCAGCTTGACCCCCCGCTCATGCGCCTGCTTGTAGGGGTTGGCCCCCTTGAAGGACGGCAGGAATGAATGGTGAATATTGATGATCCGCCCCGACATGCGCTGGCAAAACGCATCCGACAGCACCTGCATGTAGCGCGCGAGAACCACGAGTTCCGCGCCCGAATCCTCGACCACCGCCATCAGCCGCGCCTCGGCCTCGGCCTTGTTGGCAGGCGTCACCTTGATGTGGTGGAACGGCAGGTCGTGGTTCACGACCTGTTTCTGATAGGTCAGGTGGTTCGACACCACACCAACGATATCGACCGGCAAGGCCCCGATCCGCCAGCGATAGAGCAGGTCGTTCAGGCAATGGCCGAAGTTCGACACCATCAGCAAAACCTTCATCCGTTCCGCCCCGGAATGGACCGCCCAGACCATCTCGAATGCGGCCGCGACGGGCGCGAACCCGGCCCGCAGCGTCTCAAGGTCCGCCCCGGTTTCCGACCGGAAGGTGATGCGCGCAAAGAACCGGCCCGTGGCCGTGTCGTCAAACTGGGCCGCATCGGTGATGTTGCAGCCCTGTTCGGCCAGAAAGCCCGAGACGGCGGCCACGATGCCGCGGCGGGTGGAACAGGTCACGGTCAGAACAAAGGCGGTCATGGGCAAGGGTCCGTGGGCTGGGATGATGCATTCCCCCTACCATGCAGGCGCAGCAACGGCCATGCTGTGTTGCGGCATTCCCTTTCCCGATCCCGACCCGTGAACCGCGCCGCGCCGGTCGCCACCGGCAGAGGGGGCTCTGCCCCCGCTGCTTGCGCAGCCCCCCGAGGTATTTGGAAGACAAAGAAACCGGGAAAGGACAGGTTTACCCTGCCTGTCCCTTCGACACCGGTGCAGGGTGCGCATGCCGCGCGCGCCTTTGGCCGCGCTATCTGTCGCGCTCGAGCACGCCCTTGGCCTGCACCGATCCGCCGCAAAGGCGAACGTGTTCCTGAATGGCAAAGCGGTCGGTCATCCCGGCGATGTAATCCGCCACGATCCGCGCCAGCGCGATCTCGTCCCCGGCCTCGGCCACGTCCTTGCGCCATTGCTTGGGCAATTCGTCGGGCTGGGACATGAAAAGGGGAAACAGATCGCGGATGACCTGCGTCACCTCGGCCCGCATCTGCACCACGGCCGGGGCGCGGTACATGCGGACGAACAGGAATTGCCGGATGACCTTGAGATCCTCCCAAAGGCCATCCGTAAAGCGGATCACCATCCGGCCCGCATGGCGGATGTCGTCGACCGACTGCGGATCAAGATCGGCCAAAGTGCGCCGCGCCAGCGTGATCACATCCTCGACCAGCACCCCGAAAAAGCGCCGCAGCGCCTCGTGTCGGCGGCGGTAATAGTTCAGCCCGGGGTATTTGCGGTCAACTTCGGCAAAGCAATCGGCCAGTACCGGCAGGGCCGCCAGTTCGTCGGTCGAGAAAAGCTCGGCCCGCAGCCCGTCATGCAGGTCGTGGTGGGAATAGGCGATATCGTCGGAAAGGGCCGCCACCTGTGCCTCGGCGCTTGCATGGGTGTTCAGTTCCAGGTCATGGCGCGCGTTGTAGGCGGCCAGAGCATAGGGGACCGGCCCGTGGCCCGGCCCCGTCACCGGCCCGTTGTGCTTGGCCAGCCCCTCAAGCGTTTCCCATGTCAGGTTCAGCCCGTCCCATTCGGCATAATGCCGTTCCAGCGATGTAACGATCCGGATCGCCTGCGCATTGTGGTCAAACCCGCCATAGGGGGCCATGAGCACGTTCAGCGCCTCCTCTCCCGTATGGCCAAAGGGCGGATGGCCCAGGTCATGGGCCAGCGCCACCGCCTCGGTCAACTCGCTGTTCAGCCCCAGCGCGGTCGCCACAGTGCGGGCCACTTGCGCCACCTCGATCGAATGGGTCAGGCGCGTGCGGAAATAGTCGCCCTCGTGTTCGATAAAGACCTGCGTCTTGTGCTTTAGCCTGCGGAAGGCCGAGGCATGGATTATGCGGTCCCGGTCCCGCTGAAACGGCGACCGGAATGTGCTTTCCTCCTCCGCAAAAAGCCGCCCCCGGCTGAATTGCGGATCAGAGGCGTAAGGTACGGTCATGCCCGCCCCTTCCTTCTGACTGAACTTGTCGACTTTGCCTGCATTTCCTATATGACAGTTGCAACGGAACGGACAGGCCCAACCCATGCTCACGCTTCCCCCCAAAGTCACCTCTCGCGCGTTTGAACGTCTGGCCGAAATCGGCGCGGCCGCGCAGGGCAAGGCGCTCCGCGTCGCGGTCGAAGGCGGCGGCTGTTCGGGGTTCCAGTACGAGATCATTCTGGACGACCCCAAGGCGGATGACATGGTGCTGGAAGGCGCGGGAGAAAAGGTTCTGGTTGATCCTGTTTCCTTGCCGTTTCTGGCCGGGGCCACCATCACCTTCAGCGAAGAACTGATCGGCGCGCGTTTCGTGATCGACAATCCGAACGCCACCTCGTCCTGCGGCTGCGGGACGTCGTTTTCGATCTGAGAGCGGACCCGCCTCACAAAACCTCTGGCGCTTTGACCTGAAACAGCCGACGCTGTCGCCGTCTGCTGTACCCGGGGTCCGCCATGCGCATTGCCACCTTCAACATCAACGGCGTCAAGGCCCGGGCCGAGGCCGTGACGGCATGGCTCGACGATGCCAAACCCGATGTCGCGCTCTTGCAAGAGATCAAGTCGCAGGACGAGGGCTTTCCCCGCGCCCTGTTCGAAGATCGCGGCTACCGGGTCGAGACGCATGGACAGAAGGGGTTCAACGGGGTCGCGATCCTGTCGCGCCTGCCACTTGAAGATGTGACGCGCGGCCTGCCCGGGGACGAGACCGACGAACAGGCCCGCTGGATCGAGGCGACGGTGATCGGTACGCGGGCCGTCAGGGTCTGTGACCTTTACCTGCCCAACGGGAACCCTGCGCCGGGGCCAAAATATGATTACAAACTCGCCTGGATGGAACGGCTGCGCACCCGGGCAACGGCTTTGCTGGCCACCGAGGAACCCGTCATCATGGCAGGCGATTACAATGTCATTCCGCAGGCCGAGGACGCGAATCGCCCCGAGGCCTGGCGCGAAGACGCGCTGTTCCGCCCCGAAAGCCGGGCCGCGTTCCGGCGGATCGTCAATCTGGGCTTTACCGAAGCCTTCCGCGCACGGACCCAAGGCCCCGGCCATTATTCCTTCTGGGATTATCAGGCTGGCGCATGGGACCGCGACGACGGTATCCGCATCGACCATCTGCTGATGTCGCCACAGGCGGCGGACCTGCTGAACGACTGCTGGATTGAAAAGGACGTGCGCGGGCGGGAAAAACCCTCAGACCACGTCCCGGTCTGGGTGGATATCGACGCCTGACCAGAAAGCCCCGGGGGGCCATCGCGTGGGGTGGGTGAAACCCACCATGCCCGCGTTCACCCCCGCGTCACATCCGCCCCGTAAAGCCAGTCCATCCGCCCCAGAAACGCCCCCGGCGCCACCGCCCCCAAGGCGCGCAACCCGGCGTGCGCCACCACCCGCCTGACACCCGACAGGTGATAATTCACCGCATTGGCATTCGCCGCCTCGATCGCTCGCAC
>JBGSWJ010000542.1:0-2769 GCA_041752495.1 Rhodobacterales bacterium | reverse complement strand
GGCCGGGCTGAACGTGCACGCGGGACATCTGACCTGCGCGCCGGTCGGGAAGGCGCTGAATCTGCCCGTCATCACGCCCGAGGCTGCGCTGACGCTTTGACGACATGAAAATCTGCGACGGAAATCCTTCCGTCGCCCGTTCAGGCTCCAGTCACTCATACCGGAGCCTGTTCATGTTGTCCCGTTTCTCCCCCAATCTGACCTGGGCTGTCCTGTCGCTTCCTGCCCTTGCGATGCTGAGTTCGCTGCTGGGCGGCGATACCAACGCCTGGCGCGGTATCCTGCACGAATCCGGCGAATGGTCCGCCCGGCTGATGATCATCGCCATGATGGCGACCCCGCTGATGATCCTGTTCAAGGGCTGGCGCGGGCCGCGCTGGCTGGTGAAGAACCGCCGCTATTTGGGTGTTGCGTCCTTTGGTTATGCGGTCGTCCACGTTGTGGCCTATCTCTGGACCGAGCCTTTGGCACGGGTGATGGCCGAACTGACCGAATTTGACATGCTGATGGGCTGGCTGGCCTTCCTTGTCTTTATCCCGCTTGCCGCGACATCGGCCGATTGGGCCGTGCGGGCGATGGGGCCGAACTGGAAGAAACTGCAACGCTGGACCTATGCGGCGGCGGTGCTGGTCCTTCTGCACTGGGCGGCGCTGCATGACTGGCGCGGGGTGGGCGATGTGCTGGTCAACTTCGGCCCGCTGATCGGCCTGACGGGCTACCGGCTGTGGTGGAACTATCTGCGCGCCCGTCCGGAACGGTTCGCCGCCTGAAACGCAAAAGGCCCGCCGGAACTGGCGGGCCTTCTCGTTTGGCGAACCGGGCTCAGCGCGTCTTCAGCAGATCGCGGATCTCGGCCAGCAACTGTTCCTGCGTGGGCCCCGGCGGGGGGGCCGCCTCGGCGGCAGCCGCCTCCTTCTTGATCGCGGCCTCCTTGATCTTGTTCATCGCCTTGACCAGCATGAAGACCACAAAGGCGATGATCAGAAAGTTGATGACCGCCGTGATGAAGGCGCCATAGGCAAAGACGGCGGCACCGCTGTCGCGCGCCGTGGCAAGGCTGGCCCCGTCGGCCACGGTGCCCGACATCACGAAATACATGTTCGAAAAATCGACCCCGCCCAGGATCAGGCCGATCACCGGGTTGATCAGATCCCCCACAAGGCTCGACACGATGGCGGTAAATGCCGCCCCGATGATGATACCGACGGCAAGATCCATGACATTGCCACGGGCAATGAAATCTCTGAACTCTTTAAGCATAGACTGTTCCCCTTCAAGTTGCCCCGCCACCCCGGTCTCGTGCCGGCTGCGCGGATGCGCACAGTCATACGTCCGGAAAGCAGGCTGTGCATGTCTTTTTTGTCAGACCAAAGCCCGGTAGCCTCTCCTCCTCGCCTGTTGCTGTAAATGGAGTCACCATGGCCGATCTTTCCGCCTTTCCGATCACCCGCAAATGGCCTGTGGCCAATCCCGACGTCATCCAGTTGTTCGCCTATCCCACGGCCAACGGGATCAAGGTGTCCATCGCGCTCGAAGAACTCGGGCTGCCTTACGAGGCGCACCGCGTCACGCTGGCCGATGCCGATGTGAAAAGCCCCGAGTTCCTGTCGCTGAACCCCAACAACAAGATCCCTGCGATCATCGACCCCAACGGACCGGATGGCGCGCCCATCGGCCTGTTCGAAAGCGGGGCGATCCTGATCTATCTGGCGGAGAAGACGGGCAAATTGCTCGGCAAGACCGCGACCGAACGCTACAAGATCATCCAGTGGCTGATGTTCCAGATGGGGGGCGTCGGGCCGATGTTCGGCCAACTGGGGTTCTTCGTCAAATTTGGCGGCGCTGCGGTAACCGACCCGATCCCCCGCGAACGGTATATCGCCGAGGCGCGGCGGTTGCTGCTGGTGGTCGATGGCCAGCTTGAAGGGCAGGACTGGATTGCCGGTGATTTTTCGATTGCCGATATCGCACTGGCCCCTTGGTTGAATTCGCTGGAATTCTATGGCGCCAAGCCTTTGGTCGGCTGGGACGATCTCAGGAATGTGCCGGCCTATGTAGACCGCTTCTTTGCCCGCCCGGCCGTGGACAAGGGCAAAGGCATTCCACCCCGGTAGGTGCAATTCCTGCCAAGGCAACATGCGTAGGGCGGGGTTCACCCCGCCCTCCGTCCTACCCGCGCAGGACCCCGCCTGTCGCCTTGCCAACCTTCTCGACGATCTTCGCGCTTACCGCCTCGATCTCGGCGTCCTTCAGGGTTGCCCCGACAGGCTGCAACCGCACCGTGATCGCCAGCGATTTCTTGCCCTCTCCCAGGCTCCCGCCGGCAAAGCTGTCAAACACCCGCACATCGGCAATCAGCGCCTTGTCCGCACCCAACGCCGCATTGACCAGCGTCAGCGCCTCGACCCGTGCATCCACGACAAAGGCGAAATCGCGTTCCACCGCCTGCAGGTCATGCACCGTCAGCGCCCCGCGTGACGCAGTCCGGACCTTGGGCAGCGGCACTTCTTCGGGCCAAAGGGTAAAGGCCATCGCAGGCCCCTTCACATCCATCTCGCGCAGGATGCGGGGGTGAAGTTCGCCGAACACGCCCAGCACCTTTTTCGGGCCAAGGCAGATCATCCCGTGCCGCCCCGGATGCCACCAGCCCGACGCACCGCGCAGGATCTGGACCTTGGCGGGCGCGCCCATGGCGGCCAGCACGGCCTCGGCATCGGCCTTGACGTCGAACACATCAACGGGCCGGGACGCGCCATGCACATCCTTGGG
>JBGSWJ010000541.1:0-9430 GCA_041752495.1 Rhodobacterales bacterium | reverse complement strand
CGCCGCCGCCACCCGCCTCGCCCAATCCGGCCGCCGCGTGACCCTTGTCGAAGCGCAAGCGCAGGTCGGCGGAGGTGCCGCCACGACCGAATTCCACCCCGGCTACCACACCTCCGCCCTCGCCCATATCCTGCAGGGCCTCGATTCCCGTGTCGCGGCGGCAATGAAGCTTGACACCCACGGCCTCAAACTCTCCGCCCCCCTCACCACCGCCGTCCCCGGCATCGACCCGCTGACGATGCAGGGCACTTTTGGCAAGGTCTCGGGCCTCGCCGCCAACGACCTGACCGCATGGTCCGAACTGCAGGACCGCCTTACCCGCTTTGCCCGCCTCCTCGCCCCCATGCGCCAGATGACCCCGCCCCGCCCCGCCGCCAAGGCGGGCAACGATCTCTGGGGCCTTGTCAAACTCGGCCTTTCCCTCCGCTCCATGGGCAAGGCCGAATTCCGCGAACTCCTCCGGATGCTTCTCATCAACGTCGCCGACGTGCTCGAGGACGACCTGACCGACGACCGCCTCATGGGCCTTCTGGCCTTCGACGCCACCCTCGGCGCATGGGCCGGCCCCAGGTCGCCCAACTCGCTTATCGTCTACCTCAACCGCATCGCCGCTGGTGAAACGCTCACCCTGCCAATGGGCGGCATGGGCGCAGTCGCCACCGCCATGCGCGCTGCCGCCGAATCCGCAGGCGTCACCATCCTCACAGGCTCCCCCGTCGCCCGGATCGACATGGCCGCCGATATCGTCATCGGCGTGACCCTCGCCAACGGCGAAAGCCTTGCCGCCGGGGCGGTCCTCTCGGCCATCTGCCCCCGCCGCACCTTTGAAACCCTCCTCGGCCCCCGCCACCTCGATACCGGCTTCCTCCGCCGCGCCCGCGCGATCAAATCACGCGGCGGGGCCGCCAAACTCCACCTCGCCCTGACCGGCGCGCCGCATTTCCCCGGCACGGACTTGACCCATCGTATCGTCCTCGCCCCCTCCGTCAACGCCGTCGAAAACGCCTTCAACCCGGTCAAATATGGCGAAGTCCCCGACGCCCCCGTCATGGAACTGACCTTCCCCACTGCCCATGACCCCAACCTCGCGCCCCCCGGCCACCACGTCCTGTCCGCCGTGGTCCAGTTCGCCCCCCACGCCCCCAAAGACCGCGACACCGCCCGCACACAGCTGCTCCACAACACCCTGAACGTGCTGGAAAAAGCCGCCCCCGGCCTCCGCCCCCTCATCGCCCATGCCGAAATCCTCATGCCCTACGACATCGAAGACCGCTTCGGCATGTCCGGCGGCTCCTGGCACCACGGCGATCTTGCCGTCGAACAGATGCTTTTCCTCCGCCCCTTCGCAGGCGTCAGCCAATACAGCACCCCCGTTTCCGGCCTCTGGCTTGGCGGTGCAGGCAGCCATCCCGGCGGCGGCAACTCGGGCGCGGCGGGCTGGAACGCCGCCACCCAACTTTTGCAGGGGGCAAAACCATGAACGCCCACCTGCATTTCCACAAACACCTGCTGGAAACCCCCTTTCACCCGCGCACCGCGCCGCTGAACAAACATTCCGAATGGGGCGCATGGTCGGGCCATGTGTCCGCCACAGGCTTTGGCGATACCGAGATGGAATATACCGCCATCCGCAACGGCGCCTCCGTCTATGACCTTTGCCCGATGGTCAAATACCGCATCACCGGCCCTGATGCCGTGGCCTATCTGGATCGGCTGACCGTCCGTAACGTCGCCAAACTGACCCCCGGCGGCGTCCACTATACCGTCTGGTGCGACGACGCAGGCAAGGTGCTCGACGACGGCACCCTCTTCCGCCACGGCCCGCAGGATTTCCTCCTCTGCTGTCAGGAACGCCATCTTCCGTGGCTGCATGACGCCGCCCTCGGCTTTGACGTGCAGGTCGAAGAAATCACCGCCACCATCGCCGCCCTGTCCCTGCAAGGCCCCTGCACGGCTTCAGTCCTCCAGGCCGCAGGCTGGGACGTCTCCACCCTCAAACCCTTCCGCATGACCAAAGTGCCCTTCGACGGCACCAACCTCACCATCTCCCGCACCGGCTTCACAGGCGATCTCGGCTACGAGCTTTGGATCGACCCCGCCCATGCCCTCGCCCTCTGGGACCACCTTTTCACCTCGGGCGCCCCCTGGGGCATCCGCCCCATCGGCTCCGATGCGCTCAACATGGCAAGGATTGAGGCCGGATTCCTCATTGCCGGGATGGATTTCATCCCCGCCGAACAGGCCCTACGCGAGGACCGCGTCCGTTCCCCCTTCGAACTCGGCCTCGACTGGCTCATCGACTGGGACAAGGGCCATTTCAACGGCCGCCGCGCCCTGATTCGCGAACGCGACACCCAGTCCTCGGAATGGTCCCTCGTCGGCCTCGATATCGCAGGCAACGTGAGCGCCGAAGGCTCCCTCATATACCACGCCAAGCAAAAGGAAGTCGGCTACATCACCGCCGCCCTCTGGTCCCCCACGACCAAACGCAACCTCGCCATCGCCCACCTCAAGCGCCCGTATGACGCCGCGAAATCCGACAACCTCTGGGTCGAAATCTACGCCCTCCGTGAACTCCAATACGTCAAACTCATGGTCCCCGCCCGGATCACCCCCCGCCCCTTCTTCACGCCTGCGCGCCGTCGCGCCACGCCCCCGGGACGGTTCTGATGGACACGCCCCTACTCGACCACTGCCCGCCCACCCTGCCCCGCGCTGCCTATGTCGATCCCGTATGGTTCGCCCGCGAAATGCAGGCCATCTGGTCCCGCGACTGGGTCTGTGCGGGCCGCACGGATCAATTCCCCACCGGAACGATCCGCCGGATTAGCATCGCAGGGCAAAGCATCATCGTCCTGCGCGACGGCCCCACCCTCCGCGCCTTCCACAACCTCTGCCGCCATCGCGGCTCCGAACTCTGCGCCACCGACACCCCACAGAGCGGCAAGCTCATCACCTGCCCCTACCACGCATGGGCCTATGCCGCCGACGGCCGCCTCGTCTCCACCGCCTACGCCACCCCGACCGCTGACTTCCGCAAAGACGACCACAGCCTCCTCCCGGTCGCCACGACCGAATGGAACGGCTTCCTCTTCCTCTCCCTTGCCAAAGACTCCGGCCCCCTCGCGCCCGACTTGGGCCTCGACGCCCTCGCAAACTGGCCCATGATCACGCTGAAAACCGGCCACGTCCTCGAAAAGACCCTCGCCTGCAACTGGAAGGTCTTCTGGGAAAACTACAACGAATGCCTCCACTGCCCCGGCATCCACCCCGAGCTTTGCGACATGGTCCCGATCTATTCCAAAGGGATCATGTCCCCGACCGAGGACGCCGCTTGGGACGGCACCCCCACCGCCCCCCTCAAACGCGGTGCCGCAAGCTGGACGATGACCGGCGAACCCTCCGCCCCCGCCTTCGCCACCCTCACCCCACAGGAACGCGCCGAAGGCTTCCGTTTCGTCACCCTCTGGCCCACCATGTATATCGTGGCCCATGTCGACTACGTCCGCGCCGTCACCCTGACACCGCTCGGACCCGAGGAAACCCTCCTCCGCGCCGAATGGCTCTTCCCGCCCGAAACGCTGGCCCGCCCGGATTTCGACCACCGCACCGTCACCGATTTCGCGACCCTCGTCATGGAACAGGACGGTGCCGCCTGCGAGATGAACCAGCGCGGCCTCCGTTCCCCCGCCTATACCCAAGGCACCCTGATGCCGCAGGAATTCGACATCGCCCGCTTCCACGCCTGGGTGAACGACCGCCTCTCGACCGGAGCAAAGCCATGAACGCCCTCACCCCCAAACCCGTCCCGAACGACTGGAACCGGCGCGGCCTGCCCCCCTGGACCTACCATTCCAAGGCGTTTTTCGAACAGGAACGGCAGCAGATCTTCCTCACCCACTGGCAGATCGCAGGCCATGTAAACGATATCCCCGCCCCCGGCGACTGGCTCTCGTTTGACATGCTGGGCGAACGCGCCCTCGCCATGCGCGGGCAGGATGGCGTCGTGCGCGCCTTCCACAATCTCTGCCGCCACCGTGGCGCCCGCCTGACAGACGGACCCGCCGGGCATTGCAAGGGCGCGCTCGTCTGCCCGTTCCATGGCTGGGTCTACAACACCGACGGGACGCTCCGCGGCCCTGCCCGCCCCGAAACCTTTGGCCAGATGGACCGCAGCCAGTTCGGCCTGAAACCCATCGACAGCGAAATCTGGAACGGCTTCATCTTCCTCCGCTTCACCCCCGGCCCCCAGCCCGCCGTGGCCCGGATGCTGGCCCCCTACGCCCCCGATTTCACCGCCTACAAGGCCGCCGACCTCCTTCCCGCCGACGGCCCAAGCTGGACAACTACCCTGCCCGTCAACTGGAAATCCGTCCGCGACGTCGACAACGAAGGTTACCACGTCGCCATGGCCCACCCCGGACTGCAGGACCTCTATGGCCGCACCTACAAGGACTTCGTCAACGACGACGGCCTCGCTTGGAGCACGGCCACCTTCGGCGATGCCCCCGGCCGCCTCTGGTCGGTCCGCAATTACATCGCCCTCTCCCCCGTGCCCGCCGACCTGCCCCCGCATCTGCAACGCGCCTGGACCTACTACGGCCTCTTCCCCAATGCCGTGATCGCCTTCACGCCCGAAAGCGCCCAGTATTATCAGGACATCCCCATTTCCGCGACGGAAACGCGCCTGCAGGGCCGCCTCTACCGCCGCCCGAACGAATCCCGCCAGTCCCGCATCGCCCGCTACCTCGCCGCACGGATCGACCGCGACACCTCGGCCGAAGACCAGCAGCTTTCCATCTGGTCAAACGAATCGATGAAGTCCTCGGCCTTCGAAGGCTTCCACCTCTCCGACCTCGAATACGGGGTACGCAACCACCACGATCAACTGCGCAAACTCATTCCCGCCTATGGAGAGGAGACCGAGCCATCACAGCCCGCCGTGGCGTAACGTCAACCAGATGTGTGCTTCTCGGCGATGCACAAAACCGTAACAACTGCATGAACAAAAAACCAAATCGGGAGGAATTTTCGTGCTGAAAAAGCTGAACCGGCGCACCGCCCTTACCGCCATCGGCGGCGGTCTGGCCATGCCCTTCGTCCGCCCGTCCTGGGCACAGTCAGGCACCGTCAACATTTACAACTGGGCCGACTATATCGGCGAAACCACCCTTGCCGATTTCGAAGCGGCCACCGGCATCGGCGTTGTCTATGACAACTATTCCAGCGCCGAGGAAATGCAGGCCAAGATGCTCGCCGGTTTCACCGGCTATGACGTCGTCGACATGGACGGCCGTGTCATGCCGCAGTTCATCGCCGCCGGGGTCTATCAGAAACTCGACAAATCCCGCCTCACCGGCTGGTCCAACCTTTCGCCCACGATCCTCGGCATCATGGACAGCTGGGACCCCGGCGTTGAATACGGCCAGCCCTACATGTGGGGCTCGGTCGGCTTCACCTTCAACATGGGCCTGATCCGCGAACGCTTCCCCGAACTTGACCTGACCGACATGAGCTTCCTCTTCGACCCCGCCAAAGCCGCAGTCCTCGCCGAATGCGGCATCTCGGTCCTCGACAGCCCGACCGATACGATCCCGATGGCGCTGGCCTATCTCGGGCTCGACCCCAATACGACAGATCAGGCCGATTTCGACAAGGTCATCGCCCTCTATGCCGCGATCCGCGAAAACATCCGCACTTTCGACAACAACAACTACCTCAACGCTATCCCGAACGGAGAGCTTTGCGTCACCAACAGCTGGTCCGGCGACTACGCCGTCGCCGCCACCCGCGCTGCCGAGGCCGGGCTCGATCTTGAACTGGCCTATGCCGTGCCGAAGTCCGGGGCGCCCGTCTGGCTCGACGTGATGTGCATTCCCAACGATGCCCCGAATGTCGACAACGCCTATGCCTTCCTCGACTTCATGCTCCGGCCCGAGGTCATCGCCGGCTGCACCAATTACATCTGGTATGCCAATGCCAACGAGGCCTCCAAAGCCTTCATCAACCCCGACATCCTGAACGATCCCGCCGTCTATCCGACCGAGGATATCATGTCGCGGATGTTCGCGCCCAAACCCCTGACCGAGGATCAGGAACGCGCCATCACCCGCAGCTGGCAAACGATCAAGACGGGTTAAGATGGTCCCCGCGATCCCCACCCGGCAAACCCGGTCCCGATCATCAACCGTGGCGGCGGTTGATCAGGTTGCGTCCCTTTCGTCCAAGGTCGGAGGGGGCTCTGCCCCCGCTGCTGCGCAGCCCCCCGAGGTATTTGGAAGACAAAGAAGCCGTGGCTTGGGTGCAACCCTCCACTGCCGCCGCTTGTCATCCCGCGTAGGGCGGGATTCACCCCGCCGCCCCCTCGGCCTCCCACCCAAGGCCGCCCTCCGATGAAGGACACCGCCCCTTCCCCCTTCGTCCGCATTCAGGGCGTCACGAAGAACTTCGGCACCTTCAAGGCCGTGGACGACGTCTCCTTCGACATCCATAAGGGCGAGATCTTCTCCCTCCTCGGCGGCTCGGGCTGCGGCAAGACAACGCTCCTCCGGATGCTCGCGGGGTTCGAGGAACCCACTGCCGGCAAGGTCTGGATCGACGGGCAGGACATGACCTTTGTCCCTGCCTATGACCGCCCCGTCCACATGATGTTCCAATCCTACGCCCTGTTCCCCCATATGACGGTGGAAAAGAACATCGGCTACGGCCTCAAACACGAACGCATGACCAGCGCCCAGCGCGCAGACCGCGTGCGCGAAATGCTCGACCTCGTGCAACTCACCCCCTACGCCGCCCGCAAGCCCCACCAGATTTCCGGCGGCCAGCGGCAGCGCGTAGCCTTGGCCCGGGCGCTGGCCCGTGCGCCCAAACTCCTCCTCCTCGACGAACCCCTCGCCGCACTCGACAAGAAACTCCGCGAACACACCCAGTTCGAACTGATGAACATTCAGGACCGGACCGGCATCACTTTCGTCGTCGTCACCCACGATCAGGAAGAGGCGATGACCCTCTCCTCGCGCATGGCCGTGATGGACAAGGGCCGGATTATGCAGATCGGCACGTCCACCGAGATCTACGAGTATCCGAAAAAGAGATTCGTGGCCTCCTTCATCGGCTCGATCAACAGCTTCGACGGCACCGTCAGCCAGATCACCGGGACCGAGGCGCTGATCGACATCCCCGACCTTGGCGGCCCGATGCGCGCCACAGCCATCCCCGGCCTCAGCACCGGCCAGCCCGTCACCCTTGCCGTCCGGCCCGAAAAACTCTCCATCGGCCGCGACCGCCCCGAAAGCGCCAACGTCGTCCGCGGTCAGGTCGAAGGCGTGGCCTATTTCGGCAAGGACTCCCTCTACCGCGTCCGCCTGCCCGGGGGTCGCGTCCTTTCGGTCAGCGCCGTCAACGCCCGCCGCGCTGGCGAACATGACCGCGTGGCCGACTGGGATGACGACGTCTGGCTCGCCTTCGCCCCCTCCTCAGCGATCCTCTTGACCGAATGACCATGACCGCCCGCCTGTCCGACTGGTTCAACAAAAAGGGCTGGGCCGCGCTCATCATCTGGCTGCCCTATCTCTGGCTCATCGTCTTCTTCCTCATCCCCTTCGTCATTGTTCTGGGGATGAGCTTTGCGACCCGCACCTCCACCGCACCCCCCTTCGGCTTCGGCGGCGAAAACCCGATCCTCAATCTGGAAAGCTACCAGCGGCTCTTCTCTGACACGCTCTACATCCGCGCCTATCTAACCTCCGTCGGCAATGCCGTGGTGGCGACCGTGTTCTGCCTCCTTATCGGCTACCCGATGGCGCTTGGTCTCACGCGCGTCTCCTCCTCATGGCGCACGATCCTCCTGATGCTGGTGATCCTGCCCTTCTGGACCTCGTTTCTTTTGCGCGTCTACGCTTGGATGGGGCTCATGGGGACCAATTCCTGGTTCAACCGCCTGCTCACCAACATCTGGAACGCCCTCACCCCCGAAGCCTGGGAAATCGCCCATGTCACCATGATGAACACCAACTTCGCCGTGGTGCTCGTCATGGTCTATTCCTACCTGCCCTTCATGATCCTGCCGCTTTACGCAAACCTTGAACGGCTGGACCCGGCTCTGGACGAAGCCGCGATGGACCTCGGCTCTCGCCCCCTCCGCGTCTTCTGGGACGTGACCCTGCCGCAATCCATCCCCGGCATCATCGCGGGCGGTATGCTCGTCTTCATCCCCGCCTGCGGCGAACTCATCATCCCCAGCCTCGTGGGCGATGCCTCAAGCCCGATGATCGGCCGTGTCATTTCGGACGAATTCACATCGGCCCGCGACTGGCCCATGGCCTCGGCCGTGGCCGTGGCGCTTCTGGTCATGCTGGTCGTCCCGCTCATGGTCTACAGCTACTTCGAAAGCCGCGCGAATACCGTCAACGCGGCCAAGGGGGCCCCATGAACCGCCGCCCCCTCTTTCTGATCGCGATGCTCTGCTTCGGCTTTGCCTTCTTCTACATCCCGATCCTGTCGATGATCCTCTTCTCCTTCAACGACTCGCGCCTCGCGACCGTCTGGGGCGGCTTCTCAACAAAGTGGTATGGTGAGCTTTTCCGGAACGACAAGATCATTGACGCCGCCCTCCTCTCGCTGAAAATCGCGCTCATCAGCGCCACCTTCGCCACGATCCTCGGCACCATGACCGGCATCGCCCTCGCCCGCTTCCGCCGTTTCAAAGGGCGCACCCTTCTCTCCGGCCTCGTCACAGCACCCCTTGTCATGCCCGAGGTCATCACGGGCATCGCATCCCTGATGATGTTCATCCTCATGGCCCAGTGGCTCGGCTGGCCCGCCCAGCGCGGCTTTACCACGATCACGCTGGCGCACATCACCTTCTCGATGGTCTTTGTCACCACCGTCGTCCATTCCCGCATGATCCAGGCCGATGTCTCGATCGAAGAGGCCGCCATCGACCTCGGCTCCAAACCCTGGCAGGTGCTCCGCGACATCACCCTCCCCGTGATCTCGCCCGCGATCCTTTCGGGCTGGCTTCTCGCCTTCACCATCTCCATAGACGACGTCGTCATCTCGAACTTCGTCACCGGCCCCGGCAACACGACCCTGCCGATCCTGATCTGGTCCAAGGTCAAACTCGGCGTCACCCCCGACATCAACGCGCTGGCCACCATCACCGTCGTCATCGTCGGCATCGGCGTCAACATCGCGGGCATCTTGCTGCAACGCGCCGAAAAGCGCCGCCTGCGTGACGAACGCATGGCCTACCGTGATAATCTCTGAAGCGATGCCCCTCCCCTTCGAACACCCTCCCCTGATCAAGGCCCCGAACACCGGACCGGCCCGAAGCCCCTCAAACCGCCCGCCGCACGTGCAGCCCGCCCCTCCCCGGTTTGCCTCGCCCCAGTGGCTTCTTTGTCTCCCAAATACCTCGGGGGGTGCGCGC
>JBGSWJ010000540.1:0-1547 GCA_041752495.1 Rhodobacterales bacterium | reverse complement strand
GCGCGGCGTTCGATGGCCGAGGTGTTGGCCTGCACGGAGGCGACCCAGTCGAGGTCAAGGGGCATGCCGTCGTTGCGGGGCAGGTGGACCTGCGGCAGGTGCCGGGTGGCGGCGATGTCGATCGTGTCGGTCTGCATGGGTAGCCTCCCCCAAAGGCGCAACGGGGGGACCGTGGCATGCCCCTGTCGTCTTGGCAAGTTTTGACCAAAGAGTCAAATTATGGTCGGGTTGCGGGGCGGGACGGGCTGTGGCAGTCAGCACCCCGGGGCGCAGTCGAGAGGTGCAGGTCGTTGGACATCCGGAGTTGGGCGCAGGTTACTCCACTCAACATCGATACGTTTCATCTTGATCCCCGCATGGATGCGATCGTTCGGGACTGGTTCGGCGGGCGGATCACGGGCCATTGGCTGGACGGGTCCCGGTCGGTCCTTTTCGCCCATCCCGATGACCCGGCGCGGGTGGTCAAGATCAAGGGCGGCGGGCTGTACGGCAGGCCTGTGCAATGGGACGGAGAGCGCAAGACGGGGCCGCGGCATCCGGTGTTCGATTTTGACGGCCGGATGAGTGAAGACGTGGCTTTTGGCCATGACAATGCCTTGCCCGGCGGCGCGTCGTTTCAGCAGGCTGTGACCGAATGGGCTGCGAGTGGGGCGCTTGCGGCGGCGGGTGAGGCTGTTGTGCCCTGTGCCGGTTATGGCCGTTTGCGCCACGATGGGCGAGAGTCGTGGTTCTCGGTCCTTGACCTTGGTGCGGGATGGCACAACGCGATCCCAGAGGAAGGGCTTGATCCCGCAGAATGGCAGAGGCTGGTGCGGCAGCATGGTGGGAACGTCGCACGGATCGCGAAGGAACACGGCCTAGTAGGGTATTTCTGGTATCTCGCGCGGCCTGACGGGACCTTTCCGATCAAGGATGTGCATCCGTTCCGGCGTACCGATCCGCTGTCGATGTCGGCGATCTCTTGGGTGCTGACGGTCTATTACGGCATCCATATCTTCTGCAATCATGTCGAGTTTTCGGCGATCCCGACTTACGGGATCGGTCTGCCGCCCGAGGCGAAGGTCTGGCCGCTGACCAGCCTTTGCCCGGATATGACGGTGGAGGATCATGCTAGGCTGAGGGCCGAGGTGGTGAAGCCCTACATCGTGAATCGACCCGAAAAGATCGATATCAAGGCACTTTGGCAGACGCTTTGCAGCATCAACGTGACTGCGCGGCTGATCGAGCTTTGCCCTGACAGCTTTGCGCGGCCCTGAGGCGGCGGTCAGCCGGGCTGGACCACGTCGCGCTGATGCGCCTTGCGGTAGTGAAGGGGGGTCGTGCCGTGGTGCCCCCGGAACAGCTTGTGAAAATGCGAGAGGTTTGGGATGCCGCAATCGGCAGCGATTTCGGCGATGCTGTCGGATGAGCCGGAGAGGCGGCGCGCGGCGAAGGCCATGCGCTGCTGGTTGATGTAGTCAGAGGGGCTGAGGTTGAGGTAGCGGCGGACGGTGCGGCTGACATGGGGATGGGCGCGGCCCGCGACCTTGGCAAAGCCTGCGGCCCCG
>JBGSWJ010000539.1:0-4164 GCA_041752495.1 Rhodobacterales bacterium | reverse complement strand
TAGATGCCGTCCTGGCTGAGAAGGGTGAGCACGTCCTGGCTGGCCTGGATCAGCTGGCGGGCCTGCCTTTCCTTGAGCGCGCGGCGGAGGGCGGCAAAGCCAATCTCGTCCTTGTCGTTGTCGGGGAAGTTGAGCGCGCGGATCATGTCGTCGCGGGTGAGTTCCGGCCCCAAATCCTCGGCCGGGGTGCCAAGGGCGAGGGTGGGCTGATCGTCGGCGGGCCGCTGGACCTGTCGGGGTGCGGCCGGACGGCGGGACGGGTCGCGGGTGGTGGAGAAGGTGGCAAGGGGTGCTTCGGTTCCCCGGGCGGG
The DNA here is from genome assembly GCA_041752495.1 of Rhodobacterales bacterium. GTDB lineage: Bacteria > Pseudomonadota > Alphaproteobacteria > Rhodobacterales > Rhodobacteraceae > JAPLPE01. The sequence goes on along the minus strand of JBGSWJ010000539.1, from coordinate 3,853 downwards.
TTGTGCCGTTTCGCTGGGACGGCGGTCAGGTGTCACGACGGGGGGCAGTTCGCTGCGCTGCTTGCGTTCGGCGATGATGGTCTGGCGCATCCCATCGATGGCGATCTGGAGGCGTCGGGATTCCTCGCGCATGACGCGGGCGGAGCGGGCGGCGGCGGCAGCAACCCAGATCATCGCGATGGGCAGGATGAGGGCCACAATCATCATCACGAAACGCAGGCTGTCAAAGCTGCCGTCACCGCCCGAGGGCAGGAAGAGGAAGAAGCCGCCCGCCAGCACCAGCCAGACCAGACTGAGACCGGTGGCGATGAGATCAGACGTGGTCACGCCTTCGGGAGGCGGCGGGGGGATGAGGCCCGGGGCAATGTCGGATTTGTTCGGGCTGTCAGCCATGGTCTGATCCCGGGAGACCGCGGGGGCGTGCCCCCGGCGGCTCAGCTATAGGAGACGCGCAGAATCTCATAGGCCCGTTCGCCGCCCGGCGTCCGGACTTCGACGGAATCCCCTACGACCTTGCCGATCAAGGCGCGGGCGAGGGGGGATTTCATGTTCAGGCGGCCCTTTTCGATGTCGGCCTCGTATTCGCCGACGATCTGGTAAGTCTTTTCCTCGTCCGTATCTTCGTCCACGAGCGCCACCGTCGCCCCGAACTTGATCGGGCCGGACAGGCGGCTGGTGTCGATGACCTCGGCCAGAGAGATCACGCCTTCGAGTTCCTTGATGCGGCCTTCGATGAAGGACTGTTTTTCCTTGGCCGAATGGTATTCGGCATTCTCGGACAGATCGCCATGCTCGCGCGCCTCGGAAATCGCCTGAATGATGGAAGGGCGTTCCACGGATTTCAGGTGCTTGAGTTCGGCATCGAGCTTGTCGAAACCGGCGCGGGTCAGCGGGATCTTTTCCATGGGCGTGGGCTCCCTCCTCGGGGGCTGTCTTGCGGTGATCGGACGTTCATAACCCGCGTGGACGGCTGGAAGTCAAGTGTCGTCGGGCCCGGCGCGGGGATTTCGTGCCGATCTGGGTTGCGCGGGCGGGGGGCGCAAGGGGTTGGGGCGGCTGAATCATCCGGCGCAAAGGACGTTTGCGGCAGATTTAACGTCGTGTCCTGATTGCCCCTTGCGACAGGGTCCTCTATCTGCTGGACCCGACCTGAGACATCCGGACCAAGGCGGCCCCCATGACCCATATCGAACGCGAAGCCATGGAATATGACGTTGTGATCGTCGGCGCGGGGCCTGCGGGCCTGTCGGCGGCGATCCGGCTGAAACAGTTGGACGCCGATCTGTCGGTGGTCGTGCTGGAGAAGGGGTCCGAGGTGGGGGCGCATATCCTGTCGGGCGCCGTGCTGGACCCGAGCGGCCTGAACCGGCTGATCCCGGACTGGAAGGAACGCGGTGCGCCGCTGAACGTGCCGGTGGTCGAGGACAATTTCTATATGCTCGGCGCGGCGGGGCAGATTCGCATCCCCAATGCGATCATGCCGCCGCTGATGGACAATCACGGGAATTACGTGGTGTCGATGGCCAATGTCTGCCGCTGGATGGCCGGGCAGGCCGAGGCGTTGGGGGTTGAGATTTTCCCCGGCATGTCCTGTTCCGAGGTGGTTTATGCCGAGGACGGTTCGGTCAAGGGCGTGGTCGCGGGCGAGTTCGGCAAGCTGGCCGATGGCACGCCGGGGCCGAATTACGAACCGGGGATGGAGCTTCACGGGAAGTATGTGTTCCTGTCGGAAGGCGTGCGCGGGTCGCTGTCCAAGCAGGTGATCGCCAAATACGATCTGGGCAAGGGACGTGAGCCGCAGAAATACGGTCTTGGCATGAAGGAGATCTGGGAGATCGATCCGGCCAAGCATCAGCCGGGCAAGGTCACCCATACGATGGGCTGGCCGCTGGAAGGGAATGCCGGGGGTGGTTCGTTCATCTATCACCTTGAGAACAATCAGGTTTATGTGGGTTTTGTGGTTCATCTGAACTACAAGAACCCGTATCTGTTCCCCTATATGGAGTTCCAGCGGTTCAAGCATCATCCGATGGTGGCTGAACTGCTGAAGGGCGGCAAACGCGTGGCCTATGGTGCGCGGGCGATCACCGAAGGCGGGTATCAGTCGATCCCGCAGACGGCGTTTCCGGGCGGGGCGCTCTTGGGCTGTTCGGCGGGGCTGGTCAACGTGCCGCGCATCAAAGGCAACCACAATGCGATGCTGTCGGGCATCCATGCGGCCGAGGCTGCGCATGACGCCATCAAGGCGGGCCGGTCGGGGGATGTGCTGGCGGCCTATGATCTTGCCATCCATGAGGGTGAGATCGGCAAGGATCTGAAGCGCGTGCGCAACGTGAAACCGCTGTGGTCGCGCTATGGGCTGGTGGCCTCGCTTGGGATTGGCGGGTTCGACATGTGGACGAACAATCTGTTCGGCCTGTCGCTTCTTGGCACGCTTTCGCATGGCAAGACGGATGCGGCGGCGACAGGGCTGGCGAAGGATTTCAAGCCTATCGACTATCCCAAGCCGGACGGAAAGCTGTCGTTCGACCGGCTGACCAATATCGCGTTTTCGGGGACGAACCACGACCCGGGCCAGCCCTGTCACCTGACGCTCAAGGACGCCACGGTGCCGATCGGGGTGAACCTGCCGAAATATGCGGAACCCGCGCAGCGGTATTGCCCGGCGGGGGTGTATGAGGTGGTGGGCGAAGGCGCGGATGCGAAGTTCCAGATCAATTTCCAGAACTGCGTCCACTGCAAGACCTGCGACATCAAGGACCCAAGCCAGAACATCGTCTGGAAGGTTCCGCAGGGTGGCGACGGGCCGAATTATCCGAATATGTGATGGCGCTCAGCCGGGATGACATTCTTGATCTGGTCAGCCAGATCAGGGGGAAACACCCTTCGAAAGCCGAGGAGCAGGATCTTTTCGGCCTTTTCGGAATCGACGGCCACGACGCGTGGGAGCTTCTGGGAGCGACTGCGGAGCGGGCCGACCTTAACTTGGATGGGTATCTTTGGTATTTTCATCAGCACGACGAACCACCCGTTGGAAGGCGGGTGGTGCCGGTCGGCGTGGATGGCAAAGTATTGCCCATGATTCCGGTTTCTGTGGATACCCTGTGGGCCGCTGCGCAGACCGGTGTCTGGCCGGTCACCTATCCCCCGCACTGCGTTCACAACCGGGGTTGGTACGTTGTGGCGGCTTTTGTCGCGATGGTGTTGATACCGCTGCTGGTTCTTCTCAGAACTTAGGTCGGACAGCGTGAGGTCGATCTGGGGCTTGTCTGGCAACGGAATCCCGGCGACGCGCAAACAAGTGATTGGCAGGGACGCGGGATTTCGCCTTGTGGCGGGTTCTTGCTGCCGGGTTGGATTGCATGGGTTCGCGGGCAGGCATAACTGAAGACGATGAATTCGAACGGAGGACCGCGCGTGAGATTTGCTGGGATTCGCAGGCTGGCGTTCCTGATGTCGGTCGGTCTGGCCGCCGGGCCTGTGTTCGCGCAGACCGATCCGGGGGCCTATCTGGCGGCGCGGACGGCGGGGGTCACGGATGATTTCACGGCGGCGGCGACTTGGTTTGCGGCCGCGCTGGCCGGTGATCCGACGAATACATCTCTAATGGACAAAAACCTGACGGCGCTGGTGGCGCTGGGCCGAATTGAAGATGCCGGAGTGTTGGCGGATCAGCTTGTGTCCGCTGGCGCGCGCAGTCAGCTCGCCCATATGGTTCGCGTGGCGGTGAATGCGCAGGACGGCGATTGGGCCGCGATCTTTGCCGATCTGGAGGCGGGGCGGAATGTCGGGCCGCTGGCTCATGCAAGCGTCAGACATTGCCTTGTGAGGACTAGTGGCAAAGGCACAGGCA
>JBGSWJ010000538.1:0-2393 GCA_041752495.1 Rhodobacterales bacterium | reverse complement strand
GGACAGACAGCGGCAGTGCGGCGGCCGCAGCGGCGGCGGAAAGCGCAAGGCCGAACTGGCGGCGGGTGATGGTCATGGTCGTCTCCTTCAAGGGGCTGCAGCGGGCAGCCGGGGTTGATCGGCCCGCCGCGTCAGGTGGCGGAGCCAGGGAAAAGTGTGAGGAAAGAGGTGGGTCAGACGTGGCCGGTATCGCTTGCACGCCAATGGGTTGCGCGGCGTTCGATCCAGAGAAGCGCATAGTTCAGCGCGAGACCGACAATGGTCAGGGTCAGGATGCCTGCATACATGTCGGCCGATTTGAGCATGAGCGATGCATTCTGGATCAGGTAACCGATGCCAGAACGTGCGGCGAGCATTTCGGCCGCGATGACGGAGAAGAGTGAGGCCTTAACCCCGAGGCGCGCGCCTGCGACAATCGAGGGAATGGCAGAGGGGAAGATCACCTTGCGGAACGGATCCCAATCCGAGGTGCCCATCGACTTGGCGGCCTTCAGAAGCAGGGGATCGACCGTCTTGACCCCCACGATGGTGTTGACCAGCAGGAAGAAGACAGCAGCGTAGAAGGTGATTGCGATCTTTGACGCCTCGCCGATGCCAAGGACCAGGACGAAGACCGGCAGCAAGGCGAATTGCGAGGTGTTGCGGAGTGTCTGGACGAGAACATCGGTCGCCCGTTCAAAGGCGCCGTAGCGGCCCATCAGAAAGCCAAGCGGAACTGCGGTGACGACGGCCAGGACAAAGCCGATGCCGGCACGCTGAAAGCTGATCCCGATATGCTGGAACAGTGTGCCCGAGATCGTGAGGTCCCAGAGCGCCTGAAGCACGGCGGAAAGGGGCGGAAAGAAGATCGGGTTCATCCAGCCAAGACGCGGGGCGATTTCCCACAGAAGGCAGAAGGCCAGAAGCAACGGGAGGCCAGCGACAAAGGTTGATGTCGGGCGGCCTGCATTCCTCCATGGCAGGCGGCGGCGCAGACCATCAAGGCCTACGGCACTGCGGCCAGACGACTCTGGTTTGGTCAGAACATAGGTCATGGGTCTCTCCTCTCGGCGCTCAGATTGCGGCGGCCAGCGCCCAGTCGCGCTGGGCGCGCTGCACTTCGTCGCGCAACACATCCCAGACCCGGGCGCGATACGCGGCGAATTCGGGGGTATTGCGGATTTCAGGGTCGCGCGGGCGGGGCAGGTCGATGTCGATGATTTCCTTGACGCGCCCGGGCCTTGCGGTCAGGGCCACAACACGGTCGGCGAGAAAGACTGCCTCTTCGATGGCGTGGGTGACAAAGACGACGGTGCAGCCGATCCGTTCCCAGATCCGCAGAAGTTCGGATTGCAGGATGTCGCGCGTCTGGGCATCGAGCGCGGCAAAGGGCTCGTCCATCAAGAGAACCTCGGGGTCGACGCTGAGCGCGCGTGCGATTGCAACACGCTGCTGCATCCCGCCGGAAAGTTGCGCTGGGTAGCGGTCCTCGAACCCGCCGAGGCCAAAGAGCGAAAGGAAATGCCGCGCCTTTGCCCGACGTTCGGCACGGCCCACGCCGCGCACCTCGAGTGCGTATTCGACGTTTTCAAGCGCGGTGCGCCAGGGGAAGAGGGCGTATTGCTGAAACACATAGGCAAGGCGCGGGTCGGGGCGGTCGATGACTTCGCCGTCGATCATGGCCTGGCCGGTGGTGGCAGGGGTCAGGCCGCCCACAATATCAAGAAATACCGATTTGCCCGAGCCGGAGGGGCCGACGAGGGTGATGAATTCGCCCTGCCTGATCTTGAGGTCCAGCCCGGCCAGCACCTGGATCGAGTTGCTGGTAAGGCCGTCTACCGTCACGCTTTGGCCCGGCTTGAGCTGGAAGGTCTTTGTCAGACCCACGGAAATGATGCGGTCCATGATCTCTCCTTAGACCTGCGCGACGCGCAGGTGATGTGTCGTGTCCTGATCGGCGCCCCCGGCCCGGCCCTTTGACCAGCCGAGTCCCGTGGCGTAGCTGCCCCAGAGGTTGCGTTCATCGACCCATTCGGCCGTGACACCGATGGGCGCATCGGCGGCGTGGGCGACGAAAAGCGCATCGGTCGGGCAGTAGATTTCGCAGAGATAGCAAGTCTGGCAATCGTCCTGCCGGGCGATGACGGGAAGGCCCTGATCGTCCTTGGCAAAGACATTTGCCGGGCAGACCCGCACGCAGATATCGCAGCGGATGCAGCGATCGTCCGAAACGACCTCGATCACGATGCCACCTCTTGTTGGGGAACAGTCTCGGGAGCCGGGCGGATGTGGTCGGGGCCGGTCAGGGGAAACCGTTGCGCGGGTCCCGGCGTCTTGGCCGGATAGTCGGACCGGCGGTGCATGCCCCGGCTTTCGGTGCGGGCGCGGGCGGCGATCAGGCTGAAGCGGGCGGC
>JBGSWJ010000537.1:0-5471 GCA_041752495.1 Rhodobacterales bacterium | reverse complement strand
CAATCCGCCCCCGCCCCGCCGCCCGGCGTGCCGCCGCCGCCTCTCCCAACGCCGCCGCATGCAAGGCATGAAACTGCCCATCCAGATCGGCCTTCACCAGCCGGTCATGGTGGATGCAATAGGTGTTCGTCGTTGCAATCGTCGCCCCGGCGGCAAAGTAATCGCCATGCACCGCCGCGACCATGCCCGGATGATCCATCATCACCTGCGTCGACCACAGCGGAGTCGGCCTGTCCCCCGCCCGGTGGATCAACTCCTGCCCCATCCCGCCGTCCAAAAGCACCACCTGCACCATCACCGCCTCATGTTTCTTTGTCTTCCAAATACCTTCGGGGGGCTCGGGGGGCAGACAGCCCCCCGTCCGCCGGCCGTCACGCGCGGATACGCTCGTTCTTTGCGTCCCACAGCGGCTCATCGGCATGGACCGTCGCCACAAACCGCTCGCCGAATATCTCGACCTCGACCTTGGTCCCGGGCACACACAGGTCCGGCCGCAGCATTCCCAGCGCCACCGACTTCCCGATCCGATACCCCCATGCGCCAGAGGTCGCCTCGCCGACCACAACCCCGTCATGCCAGATCGTCGCCATCGACGGCGCATCCGCCGTCCCTGGCGCGTCCAGCGTCAGGGTCGCAAAGCGCTTCTTCACCCCCCGCTGCTTTTCGGCCAGCAACGCGGCCTTGCCAACAAACGCGGGCTTGTCGAAATTGACGAACCGGTCCAGCCCGCCTTCAAGCAGCGAATAATCCGTCGAAAGGTCCCCCTTCCACGCCCGATACCCCTTCTCGACCCGCAGGGAATTGAGCGCCCACATGCCAAAGGGCTTGGCCCCCGCCGCCGTCACCGCGTCCCAGATCGCAGGCGCATCGGCCACGGCGCAATGCACCTCCCAACCCAACTCGCCCGCGAATGACACGCGGAGCAGACCCACGGTGCAGCCGGCAACCTTGGCCTCCTGCACCGACAGCCACGGCAGGCTAAGATCCGCATCGGTCAAGGGCCCCAGCACCTCCCGCGCCTTCGGCCCCGTGACCAACAGGCACTCAACCTCTGCCGAATGATCCGTCACCGTGATCCCTTCGGGAGCCGCACGCCACAGCCATTCCCGGTCATGCCACTGCGCGACCGACGCGGTAATCAGCCCCACCTGCTCGGGTCCGTGGTTCATCACCGACATCTCGGTCACGATCCGCCCGCGCGTATCGGGGAAATAGGCAAGGCCCACCCGTCCCTCTTTCGGCAGCCGTGATGCCGTCATCCCGTCAACGAAATCACGCGCCCCCGGCCCCTCAACCATCAGCCGCGTGAACCCGGAAATGGCCAGCACGCCGCAATGATCCCGCACCGCCTCGCATTCCTCGCGGATACGTGCCTCCCACGGCCCGGCGCGGTCCCAGGTCTCGGTCGCTTCCTCGGACAGATCATCGCCGGGCTTGGCAAACCAGTTCGCCCGTTCCCACCCGTTATAGGCGCCAAACACTGCCCCCGCCGCCTGCAGCCGCCCGTACAAAGTCGGCACCCGCTTGTTTGCGCCCGCAGGCCAGCGGTGCCACGGAAAATGCATTGCATATTCATGGCCATAGGTCTCAACCGCCTTGGCCTCGCAATAGGCTGGATCGGTATAATCCGTATAGCGGCGCGGATCACAGGACCACATGTCCCACTCGGTCTGCCCCTCAGTCACCCATTCGGCCAGAACCTTGCCCGCCCCGCCCGCCTGCGTAATGCCAAAAGTAAAGACGCAAGCTTCATAGGCATTCTTCACCCCCGGCATCGGCCCGATCAGCGGCAATCCATCCGGCGCATAGGGGATCGGCCCGTTGATGACCTTGCCCACACCTGCCGTCCCCAGAACAGGAACCCGCGCCATCGCGTCATCCATATACCATTCCAGCCGGTCCAGATCGTCCGGGAACAGCTGGAAACTGAAATCATCCGGCATCGGATCAGACGGAGTCACCCAGTGCGGCCGGCAATTCCGCTCATAAGGACCAAGGTTCAGTCCGAACTTCTCCTGCCGCAGGTAATAGGACGAATCCACATCACGCAGCAGCGGCAGCTTCCCATGCTCTTTCGTATAGGCCTCGATCTCGGCAATCGGCTCGGTCAGGAAATACTGATGGCTCATCACCGTCATTGGCACGGTCCGCCCGCCATAGGGCCTGAACCATTCGCCCACATTGCGGGCATAATACCCCGCCGCATTCACCACCTTTTCACAGCGGATATCGCCCTTGGCCGTATGCACGACCCATTCATCACCCACCCGCGACACGCCCGTTGCAGGCGTGAACCGCAGGATCGTTGCCCCCATCTGCCGCGCCCCCTTGGCCAGCGCTTGGGTGAGCTGCGCCGGATCAATATCCCCGTCATCCGGGTCAAACAGCGCCCCCTGCAGGTCATGCGTCTCAAGGAACGGATACCGCTCCTTCACCTCGTCCAGCCCGATGGTCCGCAGGTCCATCCCCTGATACCGCCCCATCCCCGCCGCGCGTTCAAACTCGCGCATCCGGTTCATCGTATGGCCCAGCCGGATCGACCCCGTGACGTGATAGTTCATCGGATAGTCGACCTCGGCCGCCAGCCCGCGATAGAGCGACAGCGAATACCGCTGCATGTTCATCACGGCCCATGACGTGCTGAACGACGGGCAGTTCCCCGCCGCGTGCCATGTGCTTCCCGCCGTCAACTCGTTCTTTTCCAAGAGAACGCAATCGGTCCATCCCGCCTTGGCCAGATGATACAGGGACGAGACGCCAACCGCCCCGCCACCGATGATGACCACGCGGGCCTGCGTCGGAAAATCGCTCATGTCTGTCCCCACCCGTCAAATTGCGGCAGACCATCGGCGATGGTGTAGTAATCGCCCTTGTCCGCCATGAAGATATGTTCAACCAGCCGCGTCCCCGTCGGCTGATCCAAAAGCCCTGCTTCGATATCCACAGCGCCGTCCTTGTGCCGGAACCAAAGCTTTGTCCCGCAGGTGCCACAGAATCCCCGAACCCCGCCGCCGGGCGTGGCATAGGTCACCACCGCCTCGGCCCCGGTCCAGACCGTACCGGGCGGCGCATCAAGACTGGCCGAATAGAAACCCGAAAGTTTTCTGCACTGGCGGCAATGGCAACCCACCACCGGACCGGGGCTTCCTGGTGCCTCAAACGTCACTTTGCCACACAAACAGCGCCCACTGAAACTCATCGCCGTTCCACCCCGTCTGCGCCAAGGTCAAGGTAGTCGGCCTTTTCTGCCGTAAAGATATGCCGCCCCAGCGTCAGCCCCGTCGGCCCGTCCACCGCGCCCAGCGAAAACGCGATATTGGCCGAACCCTTGGCCTGCCAGAACAGGAACGCCCCGCAAACCGGACAGAACCCTCGCCGCACCTTCTCCGACGCTTCATACCAACGCGGCTCTCCGGCAATAGCGATATCTGCCAAGGCCACATCCGCATCCGACCACACATGCCCCGACATCTTGCGGCACTGCCCGCAATGGCAGGCCGACATGCCAAAGACCGGCCCTGTGTCCGTGAACGTGATCCCCCCGCACAGGCACGACCCCCGCAGCATCAATACACCGGCGGCGCGATGACCCAGATGACGACGCAGGGGTCGGCATGGGGGTTCATCCAGCTAAAGGGCTCGCCCTTGATCCGGAAACTGTCACCGGGGAACAGGCTGAACGGCCGCCCCGCAATCGTGATCTCAAGCTGCCCCGAAACGACATAACCCACTTCCTGCGTGGGCCGCGTCACCGGCTCGCCAAGCCGCGCACCGGGCTCGAATGTGGAATGGATCACCTCGAACGCATCCGTCAGGTCGGGCGACAGCAACTCCTCCACCAGTCCCGCCTCGCGCGAACCGATGGGCCTCCGCGCCGCCCGCCGCACCACATGGCCCTGTTCCACCGCAGGTGCTGCCGCATTGTGAAACAGGCTCGACAGCGACACGTCTAGCACATCGGCCAAAGCCCGCAGATCGGCAATCGACGGCTCCGACATGTCCCGCTCGACCTGAGAAAGCCAGCCGATCGACCGCCCCGTCGCCGTCGCAAGGTCAGCCAGCCGCAGCCCCCGCGCCTTGCGCAGCGCCCGCAGATCGGCCCCCAGCGTGCCTCCATCCGGCAGATCGTGTTTCACGCCTTCTCCCAAACCGTGAAATTTTTGCGTCGAATTTCACGGTGCCAGATTCTGGCTGACGGGGAAAGCGCTTTCTTCAGGCCACCCCGGCCCGGCCAAAGACCGACGCCAGAATCGCCCCCAGCGCCTCGGCATCGCCTTCGTCAAAGGCCGCAGGCTGGTCACTGTCGATATCAAACACGCCCAGCAACCGGCCCTCCGCATCCCGGACAGGCAGTACAATCTCGGACCGGGTCGAGGATGAACAGGCGATATGCCCCGGAAACGCCTCCACGTCCGGGACAAGTTGGACCTCGCCTGTCCGTGCCGCCGCCCCGCAGACACCCCGCGAAAACGGGATCACAAGGCACCCGTGCCCGCCCTGATAGGGCCCGATCTTGAGCAGTTCCGGACCCACCACCCGGTAAAACCCCGTCCAGTCAAACCTGTCATCCGCATGATGCACCTCGCAGGCGACCGTCGCCATCAGCGCGACGGCATCCGTCTCGCCTTCGGTCAGGGCGGCGATAGTCTGCGCAAGGGTCGGGTAATCAACATGCATCGTCTGCGCTTTCTGACAGCGGGGCAGGGGGTCCTCGGACCCCCTCTTGGCCTGACAGCCAATTCACCCCCGAGGATATTTGGAACCAGAAGAAGCATGCAGAAGGCACGACTTCAAGGTGACTGTATCCAACCCGTCAACCAGACCCTGTCACAGGGCCGATTGTTCACGGAAAAGAGTTAACCGCCCCAAAAAGACCTTGATCGGTCCATCCTCCTGCCCCGGTCAAAGGTGAGAAAGAACCCGTAGCTGCATGGCTTCCCTCGGCGTCGCGTCAGATAGCCCCCACCCAGAAGCGCGACGTCGAGGATCTGCCATTGTGCCCCGCCGGCCATCCATTAGGGTGTTCCGGCGAAAAAGGGGGCCAGCCATGCGCGATCTGCAAAAACCCGGACGATCCACCGTCTATGCCACAAACGGCATGGCCGCGACCTCGCATCCTTTGGCCGCCAAGACCGCCATCAGCATCCTTGAATCCGGCGGCAATGCCGTCGATGCCGCCATCGGTGCCGCCGTCCTTCTGGGCATCTGCGAACCCCAGATGACCGGGATCGGCGGTGACTGCTTCGTCCTTCTCACCCCACCCGGCGAAGACCGCGTCATCGCCCTCAACGGCTCGGGCCGCGCGCCGGGGGGTTTGTCCGCCGACACCATGCGCGCCGCCGGTCACACCACCGTCCCCCTGCGCGGGGTCGAGGCCGTGACCATCCCCGGCGCCATTGACGCCTTCTGCCGCCTCTCTGCCGACTGGGGCAAACTCCCCCTGGCCCAGACGCTCGCCCCCGCGATCCGCT
>JBGSWJ010000536.1:0-1982 GCA_041752495.1 Rhodobacterales bacterium | reverse complement strand
CGCCAAACACCGTCGCCCCGGCCATCAGCCCGGCCTCGGACCATCCCGGACCCGTCAGGCCCCCCTGCACCAGCGCCAGCACGAACCCCACCAGCGTCAGCATCGTGAACCCCACGATGCCAAGTTGCAGGTGCGACAGCACAGGCGGCGCCGCCCGCGTGGCCAGATCCCGCCCGGCAAAGCCGACCATCCCTACAACGGCCAGAAATGCCATCACGTCCAGCCCCTCCGGCCCCGGTCGCAGGATCAGCATGACCCCCGCGAACCCCGCCAGAATCCCAAGCCAGCGCGCAGGGCTTACCCTTTCCCCGAACACCAAAGCCGCCCCCGCCACCACCAACAGCGGCGTCGCCTGCAGGATTGCTGTCGCCGTCACCAACGGCGCAAAGACAAAAGCCAGCGCATAGAACAGTCGCCCCGTCACCTCGAACCCTGACCGGATCAGGATGCGCCGCGAAAGGTAAGCCGGATGCCACAGCCTGTCCCCCGCCCGGGCCGTCAGGACCAGAAACACCCCCAGCCCCGCCCCGCCATAAAGGAACAGCACCTCGCCCAGCGGCACCGTCCGCGCCGCCGCCTTGATGAACATGTCCTCCACGGCAAAACCCGCCATGCTCAGCACCATGAACAGGCTGCCCCGCAGGTTCAGGGCCATCGGGGCTTTGGACGCTGTCATCACAGACTTTCCGGCAAAGGCGCCAAAGGCCCCCCGCCAGCTTGCGTGGCCGGCCGGGGCCTCCGGCGGGGATATTTCAGACCAGAAGAAGGGCTGGATCAGCTTTAGTTGATCAGTCCCGCATGCACCATCGCCGCCCGCATCGCGGCCTTGGTCCCGTCCGTCAGCGTGGTCAGCGGCGACCGCACCTCGTCCGAGGCCAGGCCGAGCAGCGACAGACCGTATTTGGCACCCGCTACCCCCGGCTCCATGAAGATCGCCTCATGCAGCGGCATCAGCCGGTCCTGATAGGACAGGGCGGTCTTGTAATCGCCCGCCAGCGTCGCCTCTTGGAATTCCGCACACAGCTTGGGTGCCACATTCGCCGTCACCGAAATGCAGCCCACCCCGCCATGCGCATTGAACCCCAGCGCCGTCGCATCCTCGCCCGAAAGTTGAATGAAATCCGTCCCGCAGGTGATCCGCGTCTTGGGCACGCGGGACAGATCGCCCGTCGCATCCTTGACGCCAACGATCATCGGCAGTTTGGACAGTTCGCCCATCGTGGCTGGGGTCATGTCCACCACAGACCGCCCCGGAATGTTGTAGATGATGATCGGCAGCCCGCACTCCGCCGCCGCCGTGAAATGCGCGATCAGCCCGCGCTGGGTCGGCTTGTTGTAATAGGGCGTCACGACCAGCGCCGCATCCGCCCCCGCCGCCTTGGCCGCTTTGACCAGCCGCACCGTCTCGATCGTGTTGTTCGACCCGGCCCCGGCGATGACGGGCACGCGCCCCGCCACGACCTTGACCACGGTTTCCACGACCAGATCATGTTCCTCATGGCTCAGCGTCGGGCTTTCCCCCGTCGTGCCCACCGGAACGATCCCATGCGAGCCCTGGGCGATATGCCATTCCACCAGTTTCTTCAGCGTCTCAAGATCCACCTGACCGTCCTTGAACGGCGTGACGAGGGCGGGAAGGGACCCCTTGATCATGATGCGCTCTCCTTCAGGAATGGCCCCGCAGCCTCTGCCGGGGTCCGTGACAAAACAGCCGGACCCTAAGCATTCCGTCCGGAAGGTGAAACCGCTTTTTCCGACCCGAAAGCGGTTTTTTCGCCGCATCCTGACCCTCTCACCGGGCCTCCCCTGCTCGCCTTTCCGCCGATTCCCCGGAATGTGAGTTGTGCGGCCCGCCCGGACCACTACCTTGGCACCATGACCGCTCTCCGCCGCCTGGCCGCCACGGCCCTCATCGCCCTCACCCTCGCGGCCCCGCAGGCGCGCGGGCAGGACAGTCCCTTCACCCAGGCCGTCGCCGCCAT
>JBGSWJ010000535.1:0-7189 GCA_041752495.1 Rhodobacterales bacterium | reverse complement strand
GCTGGCCGGACGGCCTGCGGTGACGTCGGTCATTCTGGGGGCGCGGACGACGGAACAGCTGGCGCTGAACCTGAAGGCGGGGGCGCTGGTGCTGTCGGCGGAAGAGACGGCGGCGCTGACCGCAGTTTCGGCGCCGATCGTGGGGGATTATCCCTATGGCAGGGGCGGCGTGGCGCAACGGCACCGGAAGATCGAAGGCGGGCGCTGAGGGTTTGTTCTATTTCGGGGCCTTTGCGAGACCCTTCCGTTCCCCTTGACCCCACGCTACACCCTGCGGCGCGCGCCTTTTGCATCCTGCTGGGCGCCTTTGATTTTCAGGAAACCGACACATGCAGACGCCCGTTCCCGCCCTGACCCATTCCCTCAAGGCCCTGTCGGCGATCATCGCCAAGGCCGAAGCCCATTGCACCACGAAAAAGATCAACCCGGCCGTCCTGTTCGGCGACCGGCTTTATCCCGACATGCTGCCGTTCAATGTGCAGGTCCAGATCGCCTGCGACCATGCCAAGGGCGCGGCGGCCCGCCTGTCGGGGACCGAGAACCCCCGGTTCGAGGATAATGCGGCGAGCTTTGCCGATCTGCAGGACCGGATCGCGCGGACCATCGCCTTTATCGAGATGGTGCCCGCCAGTGCCTTTGACGGGGCCGAGGCGCGCACGGTTGAGCTCAAGGCCGGGCCGCGCGAATTGTCGTTCCCGGGGGCGGTCTATCTGTCGTCCTATGCGATCCCGAATTTCTATTTCCACATGACGACGGCCTATAACATCCTGCGCCATAACGGCGTGGAGCTGGGCAAGGGCGATTTCCTGGGCGGGGCCTGAGGCCGGAGGGGCGAAGCCCCCTTGGGGGCTTGGCGCCAAGGTGAGAGCGTGAAGGAAAGGGGCGGGCCTTGGGTCCGCCCTTTTTCGTTCAGGCGGGTTTCGGATCGGCCATGCCCGGTTTTTCGGGGGGGAGGTTGGACAGGAGAAGCTCGCGCCCCGAGGTGATGTCGCCGGTCAGTTGCATGGCAAGGCGTTCGGCATCGCGGCGGCGCACCTCGTCGAGGACCTGTTCGATGGTGTCTGGTGAATCGCCAAGGTGTTCGAGCGTATGCACGCTGAACGCGTAGGCGGATTCCATCGTTTCGCGGAGTTGGTAATCGGCCCCGGCGCGGATCAGGGCGAGTGCATGGGCGCGGTCATAGGCACGGGCAAAGACGGGGGTCAGCGGGTATTCGGCCTTGATGAGTTGGGCGATGCGGGTTGCGGCCTCTTGGTTATCGATGCAGATCAGGATGACGCGGGCGGTTCCTGCCCCGGCGGCGTGAAGGATGTCGAGCCTTGCGCCGTCGCCGAAATGGACCTTGAAGCCCATGCGGCCCGCGACCCGGATCATGTCGGTATCGGTATCAAGGACCGAGACCGAATAGCCCCGCGCCAGAAGGGGCTGGGTCACGATCTGGCCGAAGCGGCCAAAACCGATGACGAGGATGGAACTGGAGAGGCCGTCCGGGGCCTCCATCCCTTCGGTGGACTTGGCCTGTTGCGGGCTGAAGCGGTCGTAGAGCATCATCTTGAGCGGGGTCAGCGCCATGGAGATGATGATGATGGCGGTGAGGACGGCCGAGCCTTCGGGGTTGAGCAGGTTCACGGCGAGGGCGGCGGCGTAGAGGACGAAGGCGAATTCGCCGCCGTGGGCCATGAGGACGGTGCGTTCCAGCGCCTCGCGGTGGTCGGAGCGGAAGAGGCGGGCGGTGATGTAGATGCCTGCGGATTTCAGCACCATGAAGGCCACGACCGAAATGATCACCAACTGCCAGTTGGCAAGGATGACGGTGAGGTCGAGCGACATGCCGACAGCCATGAAGAAGAGGCCGAGGAGGATGCCGCGGAAGGGTTCGACATCCGCCTCGAGCTGATGGCGGAAGGTGGATTCGGAGAGGAGCACCCCGGCGAGGAAGGCCCCCATGGCGGTGGAGAGGCCGCCGAACTGCATGGCGAGGGCTGCGCCGATGACGACGAGGAGGGCGGCGGCGGTCATCACTTCGCGCGCGTGGGCGTTGGCGAGGAGGCGGAAGAACGGGTTAAGGAGGTAACGGCCCGCAAGGACCATGGCCACGATGGCGCCGAGGCCGATGGCGACACCTGTCAGGCGCTGGAGGAGTGTGAGGTCGGCACCACCGGGGGCGAGGAAGGCGACGAGCGCCAGAAGCGGCACGATGGCGAGGTCTTCGAGCAGGAGGATCGACATGATCTTTTGCCCCTTGGGCTTGGATATGTCGCCGCGCTCTTCCAGCGTTTGCATGACGATGGCGGTCGAGGTGAGCACAAAGCCCGCGCCGGCGATGAGGGAGGTGGCCATCGGGTAGCCGAGGCTGAGGCCCACAAGCGACAGGAGGCCAAGGCAGATCAGAACCTGCGCAAGGCCGAGGCCGAAGATCTGGTGGCGGAGGGACCAGAGGCGGGAGGGTTCCATTTCCAGACCGATGAGGAAAAGGAACATGACGACGCCAAGTTCGGCGACGTGGAGGATGGTTTCGGGATCGTTGAAGAAGCCGAGGCCAAACGGGCCGATGACAAGGCCTGCCGCGAGGTAGCCCAGCACCGAGCCGAGGCCAAGACGTTTGAAAATGGGCACCGCCACGACCGCCGCGCCGAGCAGGATCACGACCGAAACGAGATCGGGGCCGCTTGAGACATGTTCGGTGGCCATCGGGGATTCCTTTCGGGGAAGCGTCGGGCAAGGTTAAGGGGAAGACCGGCGAAACGTCCAGACAGGCCGGGCGGAACCTGGGCGCGATATGGCGGCCCGGGCCGGGGGCCGATCTAGCGGAGCCAGAAGCGCGGCAGGACGAGGACCAGAAGGGTGAGCAGGCCCAGGCGGCCGAGGACCATGGCGAGGATCATCAGCCATTTGGCGGTTTCGGGAAGGGTGCTGAAGGTGCCGGTCGGGGCAACCATCGGGCCGTAGGCGTAGCCGATGTTGCCGAGGGAGGTCCAGGTTGCCATCAGGCTTGTCGTCATGTCCATGCCGGTCAGCGTCATGGCGACGCTGAGGACGCCGATGGTCAGGATAAAGCCCGAGATGAAAAGCATCAGCGTGTCGATCACGTCGTTTTCCACGGTGCGGCCGGCATAGCGGAACGGGTCGACGCGATGCGGGCTTTGGATCAGGCGGATCTGGTTGGCGAGGGCGCGGCCGGCAAGCTGGACCCGGAAGACGGACATGGCACCGCTGCTTGACCCCGAACAGCCGCCGATCATGCCGAGGATGAAGGCCACGATCATCGCGAAACCTTCCCATCTGACGAAGGTGCCCGAAGAGAAGCCCGTACCTGTCATGATCGAGGTAAGGTTGAAGAGGGTTTCGCGGAAGGCAGGTTCGAGGGCCATCCGCGAGGTGTTGAGCCGCCAGATGGTGACAAGGACGACGGCGAGGCCGAGCCAGAGGAGGAAGGCGCGGACCTGGGCATCGCGGAAGAGGGGGCGGATCTGGCCGCTGGTCATCTGGACGTAAAGGATGAAGGGGAGGCTGCCAAGGATCATGAAGAAGACACCGGCATATTGCAGCAGACCCGGGTATTTGCCGAAGGAAAGATCGGTGGGCGCAAAGCCGCCCGTGGCCAGCGAGGCCATGCCGAACACGGCGGCATCAAGGCCCGACATGCCGAGCATGCGGTAGGTCAGGATGACCAGAACGGACATGCCGACATAGACCACCACAAGGGACCAGGCGATATCGGCCACGCGGGGCAGGACCTTGCCCATGGTGTCAAAGGCTTCGGTCCGGAAGAACTGCATCCCGCCTACGCGCATGACGGGCAGGAAGATCATGGCGACGACCGCGATCCCCAGACCGCCAAGCCAGTTCAGGATGCCGCGCCAGAGGTTGGTGCCGGCCGGCAGGCTGTCGAGCCCGGTGATGACCGATGCGCCGGTGGTGGTGATGCCCGAGACGGCTTCGAAATAGGCGTCTGTCAGGCTGAGGTAGGGCGGGCCGAGGTAGAGGGGCAAGGCACCGAACATGGGCACGATGACCCAGATCGTGAAGGTGAGAAGGTAGGCTTGCCGGGCGTCGAGTCCCTGTTTCAGCGCGTTGCTGGTGGCAAGCGACAGGAGGATGCCGACGAAGGCCGTAATCAGGGCGGATTGCAGGAAGGCGTCGTCGTCGGTGGCGTCGTCGAGCATGTCGACAAGCGTCGGGACGAGCATCATGGCGGCCAGAAGGACGAGAATCCGGCCCAGGACAAAGGCGATCGGGCGCAGGTCGACAAGGCCCGAGCGTTGCACGGGGCGACGGGCATCGGCATGGCCCGGGAGGCCGTGGGGGTACCCTGCGGCCGGGAGCTTGTCCCGGCGCCCCTTCACGACGTTGCTGCGGGCCTTGTCGGCTGGCATCCTGCCCCTGTCCGGGTTGTCTGGTGTCACGGGAGAGTTACGCCGGGGGCCGGGGCTTGTCCACCTGCCCTGCCCTGCTGTCAGAACGCCCGCATGACAAGGAAGATCGTCGCGCGGACGAGCGCATAGACAACGGCCCAGGCGATGATGAGCGCGCCGATGCCGATGGCGATACCGATGCTGACCCAGAGTCCGTCGCTTTCCAGGATGCCGAGCGCGATCATGCAGATGGCAAAGGCCGGGAGCATGTTGCCAAGCGGGATCGGCAGGACGAGGACGGTGGCAAGGATCAGGACGAAGGCGCCGAGGACCTGTTCGGCGCGGGGGGTGACAAGGAATTGCAGGCGGGGGGCCATGAACTTGTCGGCCCAGTGCAGCCAGGGGTTCACCCGTTCCACCAGCCCGACGAAATCGGACCGGGCCATCGACCGGGCCGCGATGAGCTTGGGCAGCCAGGGCTTGCGGCCAAGCATCATCTGCGCGGCAAGGTAAAGAAGTGGCAGGCCGAGGATGCCCGATGTGCCGGGCGGGGCGGGAAGCGCATTGGGAAAGGCAAAGATCAGGAGGAGCGCACCAAAGGCACGGGCATCCATCGCGTTGATCAGGTCGGCGACCGAAATCCGGTCGCGGGATGTATCGGCCCCGATCTCTTCCAGCATGGTCGAGAGTTTCTTGCGTTCGGCCGGGGGTTTGCGGCGCAGGCGGCGGCGTTTGCGGACGGGCGGGGCGGTTCCGTCATCCGGTGCCCCGGTCAGATCTTTGTGATCGTGTTCGTCGTCAGCCGTGTCGTCGTCTTCGAATTCGTCATCGTAGGCTGAATCGTGGTCCTGTTCCCCGGCCGTGGCAGCGGTTGCAGCGTGATCATGATCTTGGGGATGCCCCTGATCGTCTGCCTTTACCATTGAGTTGCAACTCCGCCGAAATGAATGAAGCCTGATCGAGAAGCCAGACTCGCGACAATATCATGACAGGCTAACGGGATTTCAGAGTTTGGCAAATATGTCGCGCAAGCCGTCTTCGTCGACCATGCGGGCGGCCTGATCGGGTCTGACCCAGATGCGGTCGCGGGTCTGCGCCTCGGGGTATTCGTAGGCGGTCTTTTGCACGCGGATCGCATAGACCTTGAGCAGGCAGGGCTCTTCGTCGCCGGAAAGGGTCCGCTTGGTTGCCATGTAGCTGCCAAGGGGGCGGCGGCCAACCTTGCCTTTTTTCACGCCCGCCTCTTCCCAGGCTTCGGTCTTGGCGGCGAAGGGGGCGCTTTTGCCGTCGATGGGCCAGCCCTTTGGCAGAATCCAGCGCCCGTTGGACGAGGTGACAAGAAGCACTTCGGGCCCGTCGTCCGTCTGGCGCCAGCAAAGCGCCGCAAGTTGCGAATGCAGCGGGAGAGCGTGTCTGACTGACACCGCCTTGCGGGCTGTGTTGGAGCGGGGTGACATCGGGAGCCTGTTTGCCTTTGTTTTATGGGGTCAAGATGGGGCAGACCTTGGGCGATTGCAAACGCCTTCGCGGTATGCCGCGGTATCCCGTTGCAGTCTGAGCCCGGCGCGTTACACATCTGCCCCAAGAACACCGCTTTGGGGGCATGGTATGACTTCGACACTGGCGCATCTGGGCCTTTATGGCCTTGGCACGATGGGCAGCGCGCTGGCGCTCAACATTCTTGAAAAAGGCTTTGCGCTGCATGTGTCGAACCGTTCACCCGAAAGGATCGCGGCGTTTGTAGCCGAGGCTGAGGCCGAGGGGCTGGCAGCAAAGACGGTGGCGCATGAGAGCCTTGCCGCGATGGCCGGGGCGATGGCGGCACCGCGGGCGATCATCCTGATGGTGCAGGCGGGGGCGGCGGTGGATGAGTGCATCGACGCGCTGATCCCGCTGCTGGCGCCCGGCGATACGATCATCGACGCGGGCAATGCCGATTTCCACGATACCCGTGCACGGACGACAAAGGTCGAGGCGGCGGGACTGGCCTATCTGGGGATGGGTGTCTCGGGCGGTGAGGAAGGGGCGCGGCACGGGCCGTCGATCATGGCCGGGGGCACGCCTGCGGTATTTGACGGGATCCGCCCGGTGCTTGAGGCGATTGCGGCGCGGTTCAATGATGCGCCTTGCGCGGCGCATCTGGGGCCGGACGGGGCGGGGCATTTCGTCAAGACGGTGCATAACGGCATCGAATATGCCGATATGGAGATGATCGCGGAAGTCTATGGCATCATGCGGCGCGGCATGGGGATGGAGCCTGCGGCCATCGGCAGGGTGTTCGAGGGTTGGGACAAGGGTGCGCTGAAATCCTATCTGGTCGAGATTACGGGGATCATCCTGCAAACGAACGACACGGCCACGGGACTGCCCGTGGTGGATGTCATCAAGGATTCGGCCGGGCAGAAGGGCACGGGCCGCTGGACGGTGATCGAGGCTTTGGCGCTGGGCCAGTCGGTTTCGGTGATCGAGGCGGGTGTGGGGGCGCGGGGCTGGTCTTCGGAAAAGACGGCGCGGACGGCGGGCGAAGTGATTCTGCATACGCCGCATACGGCACTGTCGCTGACCGAGGCGCAGCTTGAAGGCGCGCTGCTGGTGGCGCGGATCGCGGCCTATGCGCAGGGGTTCCGCCTGATGGCGGCGGCGAGTGCGAATTACGGCTGGGCTTTGGACAATGCGCGGATCGCGGAAATCTGGCGGGCGGGGTGCATCATCCGGTCGGCGCTGCTGGATGATATCTCGGCGGCGTTCCGGGGCGAGATGCCCGAGGGGCAGTTGATCTTTGCGCCCGCCTTTGTGGCGCGGCTGCAGGCGAACCTGCCCGCCTTGCGGCAGGT
>JBGSWJ010000534.1:0-5149 GCA_041752495.1 Rhodobacterales bacterium | reverse complement strand
CATCGCGGTGGCGGAGGCGGAAATCGTGGCGGAAGCCGCCGTCGGGGAGGTTTTCGGGGAGCGCGAGACTGCCGCCGAGGCGGGCGAGGTCGTCGGGGTGGACGAGGTGTTGCCAGCGCGGAAGGTCAAGGGGGCTGAGGTCGGCGACGGTATGGCCGGTCATGGCGGCCCAGCGGGCGTCGATCTTTATCGTGCCGGTGCCAAGGTCGTGTTCCCAGGTGCCCGCTTCGGCCCCGGCGATGATGGATTCAAGGCGAAGCTCGGCCTCTTTCAGGGCGGTGATGTCGATATGGACGCCGGCCATGATGCGGGGGAGGCCATCGGGGCCGTGGCGGACGATGCGACCCCGCGACAGGATCCAGACCCAGTGACCTTCGCGATGGCGCAGGCGGAATTCATATTCGAACTGAGCGATGTCATCGCGGATCACGCGGTCGATTTCAGACCAGACAAGGACCATGTCGCCGGGGTGGCCCTGATCGCGCCAGAATTCGATGGTGACGGGGGAAATGTCATCAAGCGTGTAGCCGATCATTTCGGCCCAGCGGGAATTGACGTGGTTTTCGCCGGTGGCGATGTTCCATTCCCAGGTTCCGACCTGCGCCCCTTCGACGATGTTGGACAGGTGCCATTCGTCGCGACGGGCCGCAGTCACATCGGTGCGCAGGCCGATCCGGCCGCCGTCCGGCATGGTCTTCTCGATGACGCGGATGATCCGCCCGTCGCGGAGTTCGATTTCGCTTTCCTGGCGTTCGACGGGGTGGTCGAGCAGGGTTGCCAGCGTGACGCCCGGCTGGCCGTCAACGCTGGCATACATGCCCCGGTCAAGGCCGGCCTGAACGATATCTGCAAGCCGTGCGCCGGGGCGGATCTGGTCGGCGACGTCGGGATAGAGAGCGGGGTATTGCTGGTTGAAGAGGACAAGCCGGTCCTGGGCATCGAAGAGGACAAAGGCATCGGGAAAGGCAGCGATGGCGGTTTCAAGCTGCTGGCGGGCCTCCATCGCCTCTTTCGTGCGGGCGCGGAGGGCGGCGTCCTTGCTGCGTTGTTCGGTGAGGTCGACAACGAAGCTCCACACGAGGCGGCGTTTGTCGGTGCTGATCGTGGTGACGCCGCTGACCGAGACCGGGTAAAGCGTGCCGTCCTGGCGGTAGAAGACGGTTTCATAGGGGCCATAGCGGCCCGTCTGCTTGAGCGCATCGATGGCGCTGGTCGCGAAATGCTTGTGCCCCGGGGGCATGAGATCGACGACAAGCAGATCGTCGAGATTGGCGCGGTTACGCCCAGAGGCGGCGAGAAAGGCAGGGTTCACGTCAAGGAGCCTGCCCGACTTCCAATCGTTGAGGAGGATGCCGATGGGGGCCTGATGGAACAGGTCGGCCAAAAGCGCCTCGCGCGTGCGGAGGGCGGTTTCGGCGTTCATGCGGCTGGTCACGTCGCGGACGAGGAAGACGTAACCGTCGTTTTCGGGGCTGGTTGGATCGGAGCGCGGGGCGGCGATCATTTCAAACCAGCGCAGCGTTTCGCCGTGGGCATAGGCATAGCTTTGCGGCTCGGTCCCTCCGGCCGCGTCCACTTTGGCCATCATGGCGCGTTGTTGGGCGGCCAGTTCGGGGCTGATCGCCTCCTCCATCAGTTTGCCGATGAGGTTGTCGGGGGAGGTGGCCAGAAGGCCCTGCCGGTCTGAATGGACGGCGCGGTAGCGGCCTTCGCGGTCGAATTCGATGACAAGGTCGGGGATGGCGGCGAGCGTGGCCGAAAGCCTGCTGCGACTTTGTTGGAGAGCGCGTTCGGCGCGGGCCCGCAGGAGGAGCGCGGCGATGCCGTTGGCGACGGATTGCAGGAGGAGCACATGTTCTTCGCGCAAGGTGGCGGGTTGGCAGACGGCATCGTAGCCGACAAAGCCGAACAGGCGGCCCTGGTCGAACATCGGGGCGACGAGGATGGACTGGATATTCTGGTCGAGCAGGATCTGGCGATCCGGACGGTCGGGGGGAAGGTCCCTGACATTCGGGACAAAGACCGCGCGGTCCTGTTCGAAATCGGCCCGGAGGTGGGCCATGGTTTCGGCGGGCACCCCCTGAAGCCTGGACCGCATGGGGGGGATGCCGGGGGCAGCCCATTCGTGGGTATTGTCGAGAAAATCATCATCGCGCAGGCAGAAGACATAGGTCCGGTCGAACCCTGTCGCCCGGCCAAGATCGGCCAGGGCCGCGTCGATGGCGGCGTCGGCGGTGGCGACGGGTGAACGGTTCAGCCGGTTCAGGATCGGGACGATGATCCGGTTGTAGCCAAGCAGATCGACCAGCCGCAGCCGTTCGACACTTGTCCCGTTGCTGGCGTTGCCTGTGTCCACGTCCCGTTAGCCTTGCCCCGCAGGATCAACCTTGCGCAGTTTGGCCTGTTTGGACAGGTCGGCCCGGCGCGCGGATGATTTCTGTACCCAGATGTCATCATGCAGCCACAGGTTGAATTTTGGTTAACAGATCTGTGGTCCGGAGAAATGTCATGAAAGGCCTGTAGCCGGGAGTTTCGGAACGTGGCCCCGGGGCCATCTTTTGCGGGGAATGGCGGGGTGACCTGCGCAATCCGGTGGACCACGGGTGGGAGTTTCTGCACTAAGGCGGCGGGCCGCTGCGGCCTGATTGCCCGAGACCCGAAGACCCAGGAGCCATCATGTCTGTCCGCGTTCCCCTGAGCCCGTCCCAGTTCGGCGCTGCACCGGCAGAGGTTGCTGTCATGGGAAAAGTCACGGTCAGCAGCTTTCGCTATGCCAGCGGGATCGAGGCGCTGCGGATCACGACCGGGCGGGCTGATGTGATCATCCTGCCTTTTAACGGTCAGCAGGTCTGGCGGGCGGTGTTTGACGGCCGCGACATCACGATGGGGTCGATGTTCGAGGAGCCAGTGGCGACGCCGCATTATCTGAACACCTATGGCGCGTTCTTTATCCATTGCGGCGTCACGGCCATTGGTGCGCCGGGGCCGCAGGACCGGCATCCGTTGCATGGTGAATTGCCTTTGGCGCGCTTTGAGAGCGCGGTTCTTGTGCTGGACGAGGCGGCGGGGACGGTCGTTCTGGAAGGGTCCTATCGCCACAGGGTCGCGTTTTCGACGAACTATACAGTCACGGCGACGATCACGCTGGGGGTTGAGGCCACCGCGCTTGATTTCGGGATTACCGTGCAGAACAACCGCGCGGTGCCGATGGACCTGATGTATCTGGGGCACGCGAATTTCAGGCCGGTGCCGGATGGCGATCTGGTCTATTCCGCACGGTACGATCCGGAACACGTGGCGGTGCGCAGATCGGTGCCTGCCCATATCACGCCGCCCCCGGGCTATGCCGGGTTTGTGGATCGGCTGGCCCGCGACCCCGCGTTGCACCACCGGCTGACGGCGGACCTGCCGTTCGATCCCGAGGTGGTGTTTTCAGTGACGATGGAGGCCGACGCCGATGGGCTGGCCCATGCGATGCAGGTGCATCCGGACGGGCAGGGCGATTTCATCAGCTACCGGACCGATACGCTGCCGATGGCGATCCGCTGGATCTGCCGGACGTCGGATCAGCAGGGGTTGGGGCTGGCACTGCCGTCAACCTCGGGCGTTGAAGGGTATACGGCGGAAAAGGCGGCGGGGCGGGTGACTGTCGTGCCGGCCAAGGGCGTGTGGTCCGCGTGGATGCGGACGGGCACACTCGACCCGGCGGAGACGGCGGCCCTGCGGGCGCGGATCGAACGCCAGATGGGCCGCGCCTGAGCGATTCCGGGTGCGGACTGCGGCTATTGCTGGGCCGCGTCCTCGATCGGTTCGACGATGATCTGGGTGGCGTTCTGCACGGACAGAACCGCCCCTTCGAACAGGCCCACGCGGGACAGTTCGTCGGTGTGGAGGAAGCCGTCGACATCATTGATCTTGTCAAGTAGTGCGATGAGTTCGGGTGAACTGACAGGGGTGGAATGGCCTGATCCGGTCGAATAGGCCCCGACTTCGACCAGGGTCACGTCAAGATCGCCGAGAACGGCGGGATCCTGGAGGTTGCCCAGCCGGGTGCCATCGCCGCTGAGGCGGGAGGAAAGGCCGAGCGCGCGGTCCTTGTCGGAGGTGAAGATGAGGAACGGGTTGGGCAAGCGGCCGATGGATTCGGCCTGGGACTTGAAGACGTCCACGTCGATATCGGGGGACATCAGGATCACGACATTGACCAGATCGACGTTGCCATCGCGGATGGCCATCTGGCGGAGCGTTTCCATCGTGAGGTAGGACCCCATCGAATGGGCGAAGAGCGTGATCCGCTTGGCGCCTGCCTCATGGACCTGATGGATCAGTTCCTCGAGCCCGTCGCGGGCGAAATTGGCGCTGTCGTGGTCATAGAGATAGCCGAAGGGGCTGGCCTTGGAGGGCCAGGAATAATGGACGACGACCCCTTTTACATCCAGATCGTGCTTGATCTGGGCGAGGCGGTAGAGACCTTCGGAGAAGTTGGTGTTGAAGCCGTGGATGAAGATCAAAACGCCGCCATCCGCCTCGGGCGAGGCGTTCAGTTCGCGGCGCAGTTCGCTGCGGAAGCTGGCCGGATCGGGCAGGCTTGCGGCGCGGGTGGTGACAAAGTCGGTGGCGGGGTCGGCCACTTCGCCGCGCGGGGGCCAGTTGATTTCGCCCGCGACCCGGTCGGGGGGGATCGACACGTCAAAGACGGCGAAGGTTTCCTTGATGGCCCGCTCTCCGCCCAGCGCCTGCGTTTCGGGGTCGATCCCGCGTGATGTGGCGACAAAGATCGTTTCCGGCGAACCCACGCCGGTCGGATCGGGCGCAATGGTCAGCGTGCCGCGCTGGGCGCAGGCGGTCATGAACAGGATTGCGGACAGAACGAACAGGACAGGCTTCATCAGACGACCCCCGGCAGATGATTCATCCCTGCCACGGTTGTCTGAAATGGTCCAGACCGGAGTCGATGGCCCGCCCCTGTGGGCGGGCCATGGTTCGGGTCAGGCGGCTTTGCGCTTTTGGGGGTCTGATGCCGGAGAGGGCAGAATAGTACGCTAAGGGCTGGTTTTGGGTCCTGCACGCTGCAAGGTTCTGTAGACTGTCGGCCTTGAAACCGAGAAGAGTTCGGCGAGATCGCTGATGGAATAATCGCCGGAGGCGT
>JBGSWJ010000533.1:0-9108 GCA_041752495.1 Rhodobacterales bacterium | reverse complement strand
CACCGGGCGGGCCTGCGCTCTGCGGCCGGGCCGGTCAGGTCCGCCGCCCGGTCAGGGCAGGCTGGCCAGCGGATCGGGGCCATACTTGTTCTCGGACCGGTTGCCGGGGATGAACATGATGATGATGGCAAATATCCCGCCGACATAGGGGATGAGGATGATGAGAACGGCCCATCCGCTCCACCCGAAATCGCGGCAGCGCTGGCCGCCGACGGCCCAGGAGGAGATGATGAGCGGGGTCACGAGAAGGAAGACGAGGGGGCCCGTCGACCCCGCGAGGAGGTAGATGACGCCGAACAGGCCCGTCACGGCGAGGGAGTAAAGCAGATAGCTGAGACGGTTGCGCCGCCCCGAGAAGGTGAAGAGGTCTTCAAAGACCGGTTTCGACATAAGTCTGACCCCCTGCCATGTTTCGACGGATGGCTGCAGATCCGAGAAGACGAAACCAAATGCCGGACCCGGCAAACCCTGTCGACCGGCCCGGACAAGCTATCAAGCTGACCGGGCCGTGACCATAGCTTTCTGCAGGCTGGCCCGGGCTTTGGCGCGGTTTGGCGTCAGAGGTTCGGGTAGATCGGGAAGCGGATGCAGAGGGCCTCGACCTCGGCTTTCACCGCGTCCTCGACCGCGCCATTGCCATCCTCACCATGGGCGGCAAGCCCGTCGGTGACGCGGACGATCCAGCGGCCGATCTGGCGGAACTCTTCCTCGGCAAAGCCGCGGGTGGTGGCGGCGGGGGAGCCGAGGCGGACGCCCGAGGTGACGGTGGGTTTTTCCGGGTCGAACGGGATGCCGTTCTTGTTGCAGGTGATATGGGCGCGGCCGAGGGCCTTTTCGGTGGCGTTGCCCTTGACGCCCTTGGGCCGCAGGTCGACGAGCATGAGATGTGTGTCGGTGCCTCCGGTGACGATGTCGAGTCCGCCCTTCATCAGTTCATCCGCGAGCGCCTGGGCGTTCTTGATGACCTGGGCCTGGTAGGTCTTGAACTCGGGGCGCAGCGCCTCGCCGAAGGCCACGGCCTTGGCGGCGATGACGTGCATGAGGGGGCCGCCCTGGATGCCGGGGAAGATGGCCGAGTTGACCTTTTTGGCGATATCTTCGTCATTGGTCAGGATCATGCCACCGCGCGGGCCGCGAAGGGTCTTGTGCGTGGTCGTGGTGGCGACATGGGCGTGGGGAAAGGGCGAGGGGTAGAGGCCAGCGGCAACGAGGCCGGCAAAATGGGCCATGTCCACGAGAAGGTAGGCCCCGACGGAATCCGCAATCTCGCGCATTTTCGCAAAGTCGATGATGCGGGGAATGGCCGAGCCGCCGGCGATGAGCATCTTGGGCTTGTGTTCCGCCGCCAGCGCCGCGATCTGGTCATAGTCGATCTGGCTGTCCTGCTTGCGCACGCCATACTGGATCGAGTTGAACCACTTGCCCGACTGGTTGGGCTTGGCCCCGTGGGTGAGGTGGCCGCCCGCGTCGAGCGACATGCCAAGGATCGTGTCGCCGGGCTGGATCAGCGCCTGGAACACACCCTGGTTGGCCTGGCTCCCCGAGTTCGGCTGGACGTTGGCATAGGTGCAGCCGAAAAGCTGCGTCGCCCGTTCGATGGCGAGGTTTTCCGCAATGTCGACATATTGGCAGCCGCCGTAGTAGCGCTTGCCCGGATACCCTTCGGCATATTTGTTCGTCATGACCGAACCCTGCGCCTCCATCACGGCGGCAGAGACGATGTTTTCGGAGGCGATCAGTTCGATCTCGTGCCGCTGACGGCCAAGTTCGGAACGGATCGCGGCGGCAAGCGCCGGGTCGCGGGAGGCGAGCGTTTCGGTGAAGAAGCCGGAGTCGCGGGCGGTGATGTTCATGCGGTCACGTCCTGTGTCTGGAAGGCGGGCTGCGGGGGATATGGTTCTATACCTGACCGGGACCAGTGCCAAAAGGGACAAAACGACCCCGGACAGGCCCGGAACGGCATCGGGGCGCGCTTGCCTTTCGGGGCGGGGTGCCGGACAAGACAGGGAACAACCCGAAAGGCAGGGCGGATGAGTTCGTTGCGGATCGCGTTCACGGCCAGCGAGGCGCCGCTTGCGCAAGAGGCGCGGGAGCGTCTGGTCGGGCTTTACGGCGACGTCGCTGTCCGCGATGCGGATGTGATCGTGGCGCTGGGTGGTGATGGCTTCATGCTCCAGACGCTGCATGCGACGGAACGGATGGATGTGCGGGTCTATGGCATGAACCGGGGGACAGTCGGGTTCCTGATGAATGCCTATGCCGAAGAAGACCTGCCCGAACGGCTGGAGGCGGCCGAAGAGGCGGTGATCAACCCGATGTCGATGCGGGCCACGACGGTTTCGGGCGCGGTCGAGGAGGCGCTGGCGATCAATGAGGTGAGCCTGCTGCGCGCCGGGCCGCAGGCCGCCAAGCTGCGGATCACGGTCGACGGCAGGCTGCGGATGGAGGAGCTGGTCTGTGACGGGGCGTTGGTCGCCACTCCAGCCGGGTCCACGGCGTACAATTATTCTGCGCACGGGCCGGTGCTGCCCATCGGGTCCGAGGTACTGGCGTTGACGGCCATCGCGCCCTTCCGCCCTCGTCGCTGGCGCGGGGCGCTTTTGCCGATGCGGGCGGTGGTGCGGTTTGATGTGATCGATCCGGAAAAGCGGCCTGTCATGGCCGACGCCGATTCGCGCCCCGTGCGGGATGTGGTTTCGGTCGAGGTGCGAAGCGAGCCGGGCATCCGGCATCGCATCCTGTTCGATCCGGGGCATGGGCTTGAAGAGCGGCTGATCCGGGAGCAGTTCGTCTAGGGGCTGACTGAGCGGCTATCCCGCTGTCAGGCGAGCGTAGAGGATCAGCTCGGGCCGGTATTCGAAATGCATGCCGTCGAAGTGGTGCCATTTCCCGCCCCAGATAAACCCGTAGCGTTCAAGGGCTGCGACAAGGTCAGCGGGCATCTTGTTGTCATAGGGGCCGGCATCGCCTTCGGGGCGGCCGGACCAGCGCCAGTAGCCGCCGAGTTCGGTATTGAGGTCAATGGCCGCGCCAAAGCTGTGCGATGACAAGCGGTTGGTCCCCGCGATGACGCGCCAGTTGAAGCTGCCGCCGGACTGTTCGAAGTAGATATCATAGAGCGGCGCAGTTTGGGCGAGGGCTGTCAGGGCGGCACGGAGCTGGACGTCGACACAGTTCTGCGTTGTGACTTTGAACCCCGTTTGCACGGTCTGGCCGTCATAGATGACGGTGACGAGTGTGGCCCGGGCGGCGGATTCGCTGTCGGCATAGAGAGCACGAAAGAAAGCCTCGTTCCTTGGGCGACCGGGGTCTTCGTACGGCTGCATCCGGGCGTCGAGATCGAATAGCAGCGGATAGACGTAGACGAGCATGTCACCGATCGTCGCGTCGTCGAGGCGGTCTTGTGGTGCAATGTCACGTGCGGGGGCATAGGGAATCGCGGTTCCGTCGGGCGTGGTGAAGGTCGCGCCGGTCACCGCGCTGCCGGGGTAGGCGGTTTCGAGTGCTGTCGCGATGGGGTCGGCACCGGATTGAAGAGGCAGGGTGAGGAAATCGCGCGGCGTGCAGGCGGCCTGCAGGGGCGCGGCCAGCGTTGCGAGGAGGAGGGCAAGGCGGAGCATGGGCCGGTCCTTTGGGTTGTCCAGGCCAGCCTAACGCCGATGGCCGCCGGAATGAACCGTCAACGCGATATCGCCTGGCGTTAGCCGATAGCAGCGGCAGGCCGGGCCGATAGCGGGACGGCGTTATAGGTTGCGCGGCCGGGTTGTGCCGTTCTTGGCCTGTCGGTCGGGGCGCGCTTGTGCGGCCCGGGACCGGTGGCAACAGATCCGGAGTGGATGAGATGACGATCAGAACAAGAATGGCGATGATCACGCTTATGGCGACCGTTGTGATGGGGGCTGCCCCCGCGATGGCGGACGGGAACCGGGCCGCGCTGACCCAGTCGGGCTGGCAGAATGGTGTCGGGATCGCGCAATATGGTTGGCGCAACCAGATGACGGTGACGCAGCAGGGCTGGCAGAACACCACGATCTCCACCCAGGACGGGGCGCGCAACCGGACGGTGGTGGGGCAGCAGGGGTATCGCAACACGGTGACGACATCACAGCAGGGGCGGTGCAACGTGCTGGGCGTGGCCCAGTTCGGGACGGGGAACACGGCTGATGTGGCGCAGACGGGCGGGTGCAATGCGCTGTCGGTCATTCAGGTGGGCCACGGGAATTCGGTTTCGACCCAGCAATATGGCAACGGCAATGTTCAGGTGATCGTCCAGGACTGACCGGGCCTGCCGCCGGGGTGCGGCTGCCGCATCCCGGTCAAGGGCAAGTCATTAATATATTGGAGATTTGAGATGACTTTGCGTTCACCGCTTCTGATTGTTCTGACGGCGTTGTTCCTGGCCGCCTGTGCGCTCTCGGGCACGGTGCCGCGCCCGCCCGACACCCTGAGCTGTGCGCTGACCCTGGACGGGGCGGGGTTCGAGGGGCGGCTGACTGCCCGCGCACCAGTGACCGGCGTCTATGCGATCCGGCTGCGGGCTGGCGGCGTGGCGATTGACCAGTCGGGCGAATTTTCGGCCCGGCCCGGTGAGGTCGTGCTTTTGGGTGCAGGCACCCTGGGCGGAGGTGACTTTGACGGGCAGATGCGCGTGACGGCGGGTGGACGGGACTATCTTTGTCCCGTCACCTATCCGTAGTGGCCGACCGGGGTTCCGGCGAGGGCCGAGATGTTGAGAAGACCGCGCGCCGTGATTGACGGGGTGACGATATGCGCGCGGTTGCCCATGCCCATAAGGATAGGACCGACTTCGAGCCCGCCGCCCTTCATCTTGAGGATGTTGCGGATGCCCGAGGCCGCGTCTGTGTTGGCAAAGACCAAAGCGTTGGCGGGGCCCGTCAGGCGTGAGCCGGGAAAGATCCGGTCGCGGAGTTCCATGTCGAGCGCGGCATCGACGTGCATTTCGCCTTCGTAGACGAAATCGCGGGGGGCGGAGTCGAGGATGGCGAGCGCCCCGCGCATGCGGCGGCCCGTGTCGCAGTCGAGGTTGCCGAATTGCGAATGCGAGCAAAGAGCGATCCGGGGTTCGACGCCAAAGCGGCGGACATGCCGGGCGCAGCCGATGACGGTTTCGGCGATCTGCTGCGGCGTGGGTTCCGGATGGACCTGTGTATCAGCGATAAAGAGCGGTCCGTCTTCGAGGATCATCAGGGATAGCGCCGCTATAGGCCGCAGGCGCGGGGTCCCCAGAATCTGCTGGATGTAGTTGAGATGCCAGAGGAATTGGCCGAATGTGCCGCAAATCATGCTGTCCGCTTCGCCCCGGTGGACCATGACGGCGGCGATGGCGGTTGAATTGGTGCGCATCACGGCACGGGCCAGATCGGGGGTGACGCCGCGACGTGCCATGATCTCGTGATAGGTGCCCCAATAGTCGCGGTAGCGGGGGTCATTTTCTGGGTTCACCACGTTGAAATCGGTGCCTGGGCGGATCGTCAGGCCATAGCGTTCGCAGCGCTGGGCGATGACTTCGGGGCGACCGACAAGGATGGGGGTGTCGCCGAATTCCTCAAGCACCGCCTGCGAGGCACGCAGGACGCGTTCGTCTTCGCCTTCGGCAAAGACGATCTTTTGATGCGAGGCGCGGGCGGCTTCGAAGACCGGGCGCATGATGAGGGCGGATTTGAAGACGGAGCCGTTCAGGGTTTCACGATAGGCCTTCATGTCTTCGATGGGCCGGGTGGCAACGCCCGTGTCCATGGCGGCCTGTGCCACAGCAGAGGCGACGACCCCGATCAGGCGGGGATCAAAGGGTTTGGGGATCAGGTAGTCGGGGCCGAAAGTCATCTGTTCGCCGCGATAGGCGGCGGCGGCTTCGGCGCTTGTCGTGGTGCGGGCGAGTTCGGCGATGCCGGAAATGCAGGCGAGTTCCATTTCGTCATTGATCCGGGTCGCGCCGACGTCCAGCGCCCCCCGGAAGATGAAGGGGAAACAGAGGACATTGTTGACCTGATTGGGATAATCGCTGCGGCCCGTGGCGATGATCGCATCGGGGGCCACGGCGCGCGCGGCGGCGGGGTCAATCTCGGGACTTGGGTTGGCGAGGGCAAAGATGATCGGGCGGGGGGCCATCTTCTGCACCATGGCGGGCGTCAGGACACCGGGGCCCGAGAGGCCGAGGAAAAGATCTGCGCCTTCGATCACGTCTGAAAGGGTCGCGGGCGTGGTGCCCTGGGCATAGGCCGCCTTTTGCGGGGTCATGTCACTTTCGCGACCATGATGGACAAGGCCGTGCAGATCGCAAAGCCAGACGTTTTCCCGTTTTGCGCCAAGTTTCAGCAGCATATCGAGACAGGCGATTCCCGCCGCACCGCCGCCGGTTGATACGATCTTGACGTTTTCGAACGTCTTGCCTGCGACGAGAAGCGCGTTGGTCGTGGCGGCTCCGACAACGATGGCGGTGCCGTGCTGGTCGTCGTGAAAGACCGGGATCTTCATCCGCTCGCGGCACAGCCGTTCGACGGTAAAGCATTCAGGGGCCTTGATATCCTCAAGATTGATTGCGCCAAAGGTCGGTTCCAGCGCGCAGATGATGGCGGCGAGTTTTTCGGGGTCCGGTTCGTTGAGTTCGATATCGAAACAATCAATATTGGCGAATTTCTTGAACAGGACCGCCTTGCCCTCCATCACTGGCTTGGACGCCAGCCCGCCGATGTTGCCCAGGCCCAGAACGGCGGTTCCGTTCGTGACGACACCCACAAGGTTGCCGCGCGAGGTGTAGTCGCGCGCGGTGGCGGGGTTGGCTTTGATTTCGAGACAGGCTTCGGCCACGCCGGGGGAGTACGCGCGGGCGAGGTCGCGGCCGTTGGCAAGCGGCTTGGTCGCCCGGATCTCGAGCTTTCCGGGTTTGGGATAGCGGTGATAGTCCAGCGCGGCCTGCCGGAGATTGGTATCCGAATTGCTGTCGGCCATGACGCTTTGCCTTTCGAAGGGATTGTTTAACGTTAAACTATCTGTCTGCGCGGGTCTTTGGCTTGGTAAAGCATGAATAGGCCGCTCTTGCAAATCGCAGGTGGCGCAGACAGGGTCGCCGTCATGACACATGCTTCTGAAATCCGCGCTGAAGTGCGCCTGCCCACCACTGATCTGCGCGCCGATCTGCCGTTTTTCGGCAAGGTTCTGGGGATGCGGATGGACATGATCTATCCGGCTGACAACCCTTCGGTGGCAGTGTTTTCAGGTCACGGGCTGCGGGTGCGTCTGATGGAAGGGCTGGACGACGCGCCGGGCCTGCTGCGCATCCTGACGGATGACGCGGGCTTTGCCGGAGGGGAACGGAGCCTGACCGCGCCGGGCGGAACGCGGGTCGAGGTGGATGATCTGAACCCGCCGCTGGTGCTGCCGCCCACGGAGCATGCCTTTGTTGTCAGGCGGTTGGCCGATCAGGCGCCCTGGGTCATCGGGCGGGCGGGGATGCAGTACCGCGATCTGGTGCCGTCACGCCTTGGCGGGGCGATCATTGCGAGCCACATCCGCATCCCTGATGGCGGGCCGGTGCCGGACATGGTGCATTTCCACAAGATCGGGTTTCAGCTGATCTTTTGCATCCGAGGCTGGGTCGATGTTCTGTATGAGGATCAGGGCGGTCTGCTCCGGTTGACGGCGGGCGACTGTTTCATCCAGCCGCCTGAAATCCGGCACCGGGTGATGGAGGCGTCCGACGGGATCGAGGTGATCGAGATCGGCGTGCCGGCGGAGCATGTGACCGAGATTGACCACGAGATGACGTTGCCCACGCCGCACCTGCGGCCTGAACGGGAATGGCAGGGGCAGCGGTTCGTGCATAATCTGGGCCGTGATGGGGTCTGGGAACCTTTCCGCCTGCCCGGCTACATGGCGCGGGATACGACGATCAATGCTAATACAACGGGTGTCGCAGGGGTGCAGGTTGTGCGGCGCGGGGCGGGCGCGCCGGTCTGGGCGCAGCATGATGCGGATATCCTGTTCGGTTTTGTGATGGCGGGTGGACTGACGCTGGAAGGTGATGGGAAGGAGCCGTTTGCGTTGACGGCAGGGGATGCCTTCGTCATTCCGCCAGGGCTGCGGACGCGCTGGGCCGATCCGACCGAAGATGTTGAAATACTTGAGGTCAGCCTACCCGGACCTTTTCGGACCATCCCTGGCTGATCCTTCTTCTGGTCCCAAATATCCCGGGGGGAGCGCGGCAGGCGCGGGGGGCAGCGCCCCCCAGACCCCCCTTGCAATAGGGCGCGGCACATCGGATGCTGGCGCCCAGACCACAGGAGGATGACATGTCGCTGCTTGATACCGCCCGCACCGCGCGGGAGATGGCCTATGCGCCCTATTCGAAGTTCAAGGTTGGTGCGGCGATCCGGGCGGCATCGGGCGCGGTCTATGCCGGGGTGAATGTGGAAAACGCGGCCTATCCCGAAGGCACCTGTGCCGAGGCCGGGGCGATTGCGGCGATGATTCTGGCCGGTGACACGAAGATTGCCGAAGTGGCGGTGATTGCGGATTCGACCGTTCCCGTCAGCCCCTGCGGCGGATGCCGTCAGAAACTGGCGGAGTTCGGGGATGCGTCCGTCAGGGTGACAATGGCCAATATGGTGGGGGATGAGCGGGTGATGACGCTGGCCGAGCTTTTGCCCGGGGCGTTTCATCAGGACCATATGGGCGAGCATTGATGGAAGCGCGCGGAATCATTGCGAAACTTCGGCGCGGTGAGGTGCCGACGACCGAAGAGCTGCAATGGTTCGCGGCAGGGTTAGCCAATGGTCAGGTCAGTGATGCGCAGGCGGGCGCCTTTGCGATGGGGGTGTGCCTGCGCGGATTGGGCGAAGCGGGGCGGGTCGGGCTGACCCGGGCGATGCGGGATTCGGGCGATGTTTTGCGCTGGGATCTGGATGCGCCGGTGCTGGACAAACATTCGACCGGGGGCCTCGGCGATGCGGTGTCGCTGATCCTTGCGCCTGCTCTGGCCGCCTGCGGGGTCTATGTGCCGATGATTTCGGGTCGGGGGCTGGGGCACACGGGCGGGACGCTGGACAAGATGGAGGCGATCCCGGGCGTGAAGGCGCAGATCACCGAGGC
>JBGSWJ010000532.1:0-1712 GCA_041752495.1 Rhodobacterales bacterium | reverse complement strand
TGTCGAAGGCGCAGGCCTTGGCCATCTCGACGCGGGCGCGATGTCGGTCGCGGAAATGCTGGCCGTGGTGGCAGAGGGGGACGCATGAAGAAGCTCTTCAACAGTCGCGATACGATGGTCGAAGACATGATTGCAGGCTTTGCTGCCGCCTATCCCGGGCAGGTCGCACGCGGTGCGCTTCCCCGTCTGGTCCGTCGCGCCGTGCCAAAGCCCGCAAGCAAGGTCACGCTCGCCATTGGCAATGGCTGCGGTCATGAACCCATCGCCATGGGCTTTGTCGGCCAAGGGATGTTGGACGCCAATATAGTGGGTGACGTTTTCTCCGCCCCGTCTTCTGATCTGATCCTTGCGGGCCTGCGTGAAACCACAGGCCCCGCCGGGACCGTCCTTCTGATCTCGCGCCACGAAGGCGATGTGATCAACGGGATGGAGGCAGCTATGCTCGCCACCGACGAAGGGCTGAATGTGCGGCCGCTCTGGATGTATGACGACATCTCCTCTGCCCCCAAAGGGCAAGAGGAAGACCGGCGCGGCGCGGCAGGCACGCTTTTCATCTACAAGATCCTTGGAGCGGCCGCCGAGGAAGGCATGGACATCGACGGCCTTGTCACCCTTGGCGAGTCGGTCCGCTCTGCTACCCGCACCTTGGGCGCAGCTCTCTCGCCCGGCGTCTCCCCTCTCACCGGCCGCGCCATGTTTACCCTCCCTGATGACGAGGTCTTCATCGGCATGGGCGTCCATGGCGAACCCGGCGTCGGGCGGCGCAAGGTCGAGCCGCTGCGCGATCTGGTCAGCTTCATGCTGGACGCGCTGATGGAGGATCGCCCGATTGCATCGGGCACCCCCGTTGTGGCGCTGATCAACGGTACAGGCGGTACGACCATGATGGAACTCCTCTCCGTCTATGGCGAGGTCGCGGCATGGCTGACCGCCCGCGACATTCCAGCGCTCTCTCCTGCGATCGGATCATTGTCTACGACGCAGGAAATGGGCGGCTTTTCCATTTCACTTCTCACCCCGGACACCACAATGCTGCGGCTTTGGCGCGCGCCGCAGGCCACGCCCCATTTCCCGGTGATCCGGTGACCGCGCCGATTCACGGGGTTGCCGTCGATGCGGGCTCTGGCCTTGCGGCAGCTATCCGTGCGGCGCGCGGTGACAAGGCCGATCCCGACGACCTGTTCCGGTTCAAGCGTGCCGTCCTGACCGCACTTGGCCCCGGTGCCACGACGGTCCTTGTCGATGCCACGCTTGGCCCCCGGCTTTTGCCGCTTTATCCACCCAACTGCGCGCCGATGATGGCGTTCGAGGCTGACGTTTACCGCATATCGGACGCGGACCGGATCACTGTTTTGCCCGATGATCTGACCGTCGCCGACTATTCCGGCCTTGGGGTCGGCCTGCTGAAGTTCTTTCTCTGGTATGCGCCGGATGACGACCACGCG
Organism: Rhodobacterales bacterium; assembly: GCA_041752495.1. Classification (GTDB taxonomy): domain Bacteria; phylum Pseudomonadota; class Alphaproteobacteria; order Rhodobacterales; family Rhodobacteraceae; genus JAPLPE01. Next base: position 267 of record JBGSWJ010000532.1, on the reverse strand, counting down.
CTGAACGCCCGAAAACACGCCCTTGTGGAACGTGTCGGGGCCGACTGCGCTGCGGCGGGCGTGTCTTTTCTGATGGAACCTCTGGTCTATCATAGTAGCCACAGCCCCGGCTCGGCCGCCTTTGCGGCGCTCAAACCCGATCTGGTGCGCCGCGCCGTCGAGACGTTTTCTGACCCCCGGTTTCAGGTCCGCACCCTCAAGATCGAGGTGCCTGTCGATCTTGGCTTTGTCGAAGGCTGGGGCACCGCCCAGCGCAGCCGCGACGAG
>JBGSWJ010000531.1:0-4585 GCA_041752495.1 Rhodobacterales bacterium | reverse complement strand
GCGGGCGGCCCATTGGGCGAGGAGGGCGGCCTGATTGTAGCGGCGGGTCAGGAGCCGGGTCCAGTGGAGGGGGACCGGGACAAGAATCGTGTCATCCTGCAGGAGGGGGCCCGCGACATTGGCCATCCATTGCCCGGCCGGGCGGGCAAGATCGGTGCGGTCGGCGTGTTTGAGTTGCAGGACGATCCTGCGGCCGTTGTCCTTGTAAAGGAACACGGCCCGGCCGCGGGACCAGGGACGGGCGATGGTCATGCAGTCGTCGCACTGGACGATACCCGCGCTTTCCTGTCCGGGAAGGGGGGTGCCGCAGGTATCGCAGACCAGACCGCCGATGAATCCGGTATCGCGCCAGCAGGCGCCGCAGAGGCCGAAGTCTGCTTCGGTCAGCGCGCCGCAGGAGACGCATTGCGACGGATAGATTGCGTGAAGCACGCTTTGCATCTTTCGTCCAAGCCCCCTATTTGGGCGCCATGCAGACACCGCCCATCATCTTTGACCGTCAGGCCCTGACGCGGAACCGCGCCCGAGCGGCGCGCGCGCCGGTCACGTTCCTGCGTGAGGCCGTGGTGGCCGAGGTTCAGGAGAGACTGAACGAGGTTAACAGGACGTTTACGGCACCGGCGATTGTGACGGGTTGGCCTTTGGTCTGGGCCGGGGTAATGCCCGGGTCGCGGGTTGTGGCGGATGACGAGGTGCTGGCGCTGGCCCCCGGCGAACACGATCTGGTGATCCATGACCTGTCGCTGCATTGGGCGAATGACCCTGTGGGGCAGCTTGTGCAGTGCCGACATGCGCTAAGACCCGATGGGTTGCTGATCGCGACGCTGTTCGGCGGGCAGACCCTGGCCGAGTTGCGGGCGGCTTTGGCCGAGGCGGAGGTGCAGGTTTCGGGGGGGCTGTCGCCCCGCGTGGCGCCCATGGGCGAGATCCGCGATCTGGGCGGGTTGTTGCAGCGGGCCGGGCTGAACCTGCCGGTGGCGGATGCGGTGCCCTTTGACGTAAGCTATGCCGATGCCTTTGATCTGATGCGCGATTTGCGCGGGATGGGCGAGGCGAATGCGCTGCAAGGGCGGTTGCGGCGGCCGACAAGGGCGGCTGTCATCGCGCTGATGGCGCAGATCTATGCGGATCGGTTTGGCGGGGCGGACGGGCGCATTCCTGCCACTTTCGACGTCATCGTGCTGACGGGTTGGGCACCTGCCCCCACGCAGCCGCAGCCTTTGCGTCCGGGATCGGCGACACATCGCCTTGCCGATGCGTTGCGGGTGATAGAAACACCGTTAGAGCCGTCGGGCGATTGACCGATTGATGAAACCGCTTAGTTCCCTTTGGGTCAGTCATGGATAATCACGGAACGCCTTCGATGTTTGATGCCAAATCGGATCAGAGCCGGGAAACGGTTGCTGTTTGTCCGGCCCACGCCCCGGCGGACCATCCCAAGATCAAGCCGGCGCGGGTGGGGATATTGCTGGCCAATCTGGGCACGCCGGACGGGTATGACTATTGGTCGATGCGGCGCTATCTGGGCGAGTTCCTGTCGGACCGGCGGGTGGTGGATTATTCGCCCTGGCTGTGGCAGCCGCTGTTGCAGCTGATCATCCTGACCAAGCGGCCGTTTTCGTCGGGCGCAAACTACAAGTCGATCTGGAACCACGAAAAGAACGAAAGCCCGCTGCTGACGATCACCAAGGACCAGACGGCAGCCATCCGGGCGCAGATGCAGGCGCGGTATGGCGACGACGTGATGGTCGATTTCTGCATGCGTTATGGAAATCCTTCGACCAAGTCGAAGGTGCGGGAAATGGTCGAGGCGGGTTGCACGCGCATCCTGTTTTTCCCGTTATATCCGCATTATGCCGGCGCGACCTCGGCCACGGCGAATGACCAGTTTTTCCGTGCCCTGATGGAGGAAAAGTGGCAACCGGTCGCGCGGGTCGTGCCGCCATATTTCGACGAACCGGCCTATATTGATGCGCTGGCCCGATCGGTTGAAGGGGCCTATGCGGCCAAGGAAGCTAAGCCTGAGGTTCTGGTGTGTTCGTATCACGGGGTGCCCGAGCGGTATCTGCGCGAGGGCGATCCGTATCATTGCCAGTGCCAGAAAACGACGCGCCTGTTGCGCGAGCGGCTGGGTTGGGAGAAGGCCAAAATCACGACAACGTTCCAAAGCCGTTTCGGGCCGGAGGAGTGGCTGAAGCCCTATACGGTTGAGGAAGTGGCGCGGCTGGCCAAGAACGGGGTGAAGCGGATCGCCGTCTGTGCCCCGGCATTCAGCGCGGATTGCATCGAAACGCTGGAAGAGATCAACGAGGAAATCCGCGAGAGTTTCCTTCATGCGGGCGGGGAAGAATTCACCTATATCCCCTGCCTGAACGACGACGAGGCGCATGTGACCGCCCTGTCGGGGGTCATCATGCAGAACCTTAAGGGTTGGCTGGATTAAGGGTAGGGTTGGTGGGTTTCACCCACCCTACGCAATGCAAGTCCCGTGGGTGAAACCCAAGGCGACCTAGATCAACAGAACCTGCGTGCCGACCTTGGCCTGTTCGAACAGCAGGGTGATATGTTCGTTATACAGGCCGATGCAGCCGTTGGACGACCGACGACCGATCTTGCGCGTGTCGTGGGTGCCGTGGATCCGGTAATACTGCCATGACAGATAGAGCGCGAGCGGTCCGAGCGGGTTGTTCGGCGCACCGCCTTCGACGACTTCGGGCCATTCAGGGTTGCGTTCCCGCATCGATGGCGTCGGGCGCCATGTGGGTGCAACGACTTTTTCTGTGACAACGGTTTCGCCCAGACGCGTCAGATCATCCGTGAGCGGGACGCTTGTCGGGAAGAGGTAGTAGACACTTTGATCTTCGTTCCAGAAATGAAGGGCGCGGGATTTAGTGTCGCACAGGATGGCGCCGTTGTTGAGATTGGCGAAGTAAGGCTGCCAGTCACGCTCGACAAATGCGGATACATTGCGGCGAACAGCGTTTGAGATGTCGCCTTCGACTTCGGTCGTGGATTCTTCTGTCTGCGCTGCGGCCTTTGACGCCAAACCTGCGCCGATCAATGCTGCGCCGACCGACAGAAACTGGCGGCGACCGATGCGGGCAAAGAAATTCTTATCCATTTCGGGACCTTTCCGAACAAGTATCCTGATGATTTCGATCTGTTACGTCCGTTTGGGTGAGGCTGCAATTCAAACAACCGTCAGATCGGCCAATCTGTGCTTATCCGGTTTGAAGTGGACGACATCTGCCGTTAAGCAGGCCGGGACGAAGGAAAGGGTCTTTGATGCTGCGACGGTCGGTGATTGTGGGATTGGGAATGGCTTTTGTGGCTGCCTGTGCGCCCCAGCAGCCAGCTGTTGGCCCGGATGGCCTGCCGGTGCAGCGGATCTACCGAATCACGGAACGCGATGCGCAGGAGATTCCGTTCCGCATGCTGGATGGCGTGAACACCCTGCGGCAGGCAGCCGGGGCCGGGCCGGTTGCGCTGAACGCGCAGTTGAATGCGGCTGCGGCGACCCATTCACGCGACATGGCGATCCAGAACCGGCCGTGGCATTTCGGATCGGACGGGTCGTCACCGGTGGACCGGCTGACCCGCGTAGGGTACCCGGGCAAACTGGTGGGTGAAGTCATCTCGGAGAGTTACGAGAGCGAACTCGAGACACTTGCCGCGTGGATGGAAGATCCGATGACGCGTGGCGTCATCCTTGATCCCACAGCAACGCAACTGGGCTTGGCGTGGTTCCAAGAAGAATCAGGCAAGCTTTGGTGGACGATGGTTCTGGCCAAGTAAGGCCGGTACCGGTCAGGGATAGATAAAGATCGGCGTGCCGTTCTTGACCATCGAATAGATCACCTCAACCTGACGATTTGTCACGGCGATGCACCCGACCGTCCAGTCCTTGGACCGGCGGTACATGCTGGGCGTCCCGTGGATAAAGATATCGCCACCAGGGTTTCGGCCCTGAGAGCGGGCATATTCCACGTCTTCGGCATTCGGATATGAGATGCCCAGAGACAAGTGATACTGGCTTTGCGGGTTGCGGTGGCTGATCCAGTACTGACCTTCGGGGGTCTTGCCATCTCCCTGAAAGTGCTTGTGGCCGACCGGCGCGAAGCCGAGGTCGATATCATAGGTCTCGAGGATTTCGCGGTCGTGATAAAGGTAGAGCTTCCGCTTGCCCTTGAAGGTCACGATGCTTGTTACTTCGGGCCCGTTGTAGGTCAGGAAACGCGGGCCTGAGCTGCAGCCTGCCGCAAGGAGAAGGCCGCCAGCGATGGCGGTGCGCCGTGTGATATTGACCAACTTTTCTGCCCCGGTTTCTTACCGCTTTTGACATTGATACCGCATTTTGGCCGGTTGGACCAGAACCCGTGGCCTGTTCGCCCGCTCAAGACAATGTGAAGCGTGTCACAAGTTCCACATGGGTGGACCAGCGGAACTGATCCACGACGTGGATCGGGTCAAGGTGGTATCCCGCAGTAAGCAGGGTTCGGGCGTCGCGGGCAAATGTGATCGGGTTGCACGAGACCATCGCGATCACGGGCAGCCGGGCGGCGGCGAGTTCGGCCACCTGCGCCTC
>JBGSWJ010000530.1:0-4827 GCA_041752495.1 Rhodobacterales bacterium | reverse complement strand
GGGCGGCTGGCGCTGGCGCGGCTCACGGGCCTGCTTGATCCGGCGCCCGATATTGCGCCGGGGATTCATCCGACAGTGATCCTTGATCCTTCGGCCCGGCTGGGTGAGGACGTGGCCATCGGCCCATATTGCGTGATCGGGGCGGGGGTGAGCATCGGAGCGGGCACGCGGATTGATGCGCATGTGACCATCGGGACGGGGTCTGCGATAGGCGCAGACGGGCTGATCCATGCCGGGGTGCGGATCGGCCGACGCGTGCGGATTGGCGACCGGGCCATCATTCAGCCCAATGCGGTGATCGGCGCGGACGGGTTTTCCTTTGTGACGGCCACCCCGTCATCGGTCGAGCGGGCGAAGGAGACGATGGGCAAGGACCCGGTGACGGCGCCTGACGATCCGACCTGGTATCGCATCCATTCGCTGGGCGGTGTCTGGATTGGGGATGATGTGGAGATCGGATCGGGCACGACGGTGGACGCGGGCACGATCCGCGCGACGCGGATCGGAAACGGGACCAAGATCGACAACATGGTCATGGTCGCCCATAACGCGATCATCGGGGAAAACTGTCTGCTGGCGGGGCATTCCGGTGTGGCCGGGTCGGGTGTGCTGGGGGACCGGGTGGTTCTGGGCGGCAAATCCGGCGTGGCAGACAATACCACTGTGGGCAGCGATGTGGTGCTGAGCGGGGGAACGCTGGCCCTGTCGAACGTGCCTTCGGGCCGGGTGATGATGGGCTATCCGGCCACGCGGATGGAGACGCAGGTGGAGACCTACAAGGCGCTGCGGCGCCTGCCGCGCATACTGCGCGACCTTGGGGCGCGGCAGAAAGCGGTTCCCAAGGCGGATGAGAGTGACTAAATGAACCAATGCCGCAGGGCAGCATCCTGAAGCCGCAGCAAAGGGACAAGACATGAACGTGCAGGACAAGGTCATCGCGATCATCGCCGAACAGGCGGTTCTCGAGCCGTCCGATGTGAAGCTTGAACATTCGCTCGACGATCTGGGAATCGACAGTCTGGGACTGGTCGAAAGCATCTTTGCCATCGAAGAAGCCTTTGACGTGTCGGTGCCGTTCAATGCCAATGATCCCACCGCAGGCGGGTTCGACATTTCTTCGGTCGCAGCGATCATCGCGGCGGTCGAGGGGCTTGTCCGCGAAAAGGAAGCGGTCGGGGGCTGATCGGGCCTTTTACCCAACGATCGGAAGGCAGAAGTCCATGAAACGGGTTGTCATCACCGGTGCGGGCACCATCAATGCGCTTGGCAAGAATGTGGCCGAGACGCTGGCCGCCATGCGCGAGGGCCGTTGCGGGATCGGGCCGCTGGATATCCGCGACATTGACCGGTTGTCGGTGCAGATCGGCGGGCAGGTGCGGGACTATGACGAGCTGGCCTGGTTCAACCGCCAGCAGGTCGCGCTTTATGACCGGTTCACGCAGTTCACGCTCTTGGCCGCGCGCGAGGCGATTGCGCAATCGGGGCTGCATTTCGAGGATGAACTTTCGACCCGGTCAGGCGTGGTTCTTGGCACTGCCGGGGGCGGGGTGAATACCTGGGACGAAAATTACCGGTCGGTCTATGAGGAGGGGAAGAACCGGGTTCATCCCTTTGTCGTCCCGAAGCTCATGAACAATGCGGCGGCAAGCCATGTGAGCATGGAATACAATCTGAAAGGTCCGGCCTTTACCGTGGCCACCGCCTGCGCCTCGTCCAACCATGCGATGGGGCTGGCGTTTCAGATGATCCGGTCGGGCATGTGCAGCGTGATCCTGACGGGCGGGTCCGAGGCGATGCTGTGTTTCGGCGGGATCAAGGCCTGGGAGGGATTGCGCGTGATGTCGCGCGATGCCTGCCGTCCGTTCAGTGCCAATCGCAACGGGATGGTGCAGGGCGAAGGGGCGGCGACCTTTGTCTTTGAAGACTATGACCATGCCCGCGCCCGGGGGGCCGAGATTCTGGCGGAGGTCACGGGCTTTGCCATGACGTCGGACGCGGCGGATATCGTGATGCCGTCGGCGCAAGGGGCGGAGCGGGCCATTACGGGTGCTTTGACGGATGCGCGGATGAACCCCGAGGATGTGGGTTATATCAATGCCCATGGCACGGGCACGGCGGCGAATGACAAGACGGAATGTGCGGCCGTGGCCAAGGCATTCGGGCCGCATGCCGACAGGCTGATGATTTCGTCGACGAAATCTATGCATGGCCATCTGATCGGCGGCACCGGGGCGGTCGAGCTTTTGGCCTGTATCATGGCGCTGCGGGACGGGGTGATTGCGCCGACCATCGGCTATGAAGAGCCCGATCCGGAATGTGCGCTGGACGTGGTGCCGAATGTTGCGCGTGAGGCGAAGGTGACGGCAGTGCTGTCGAATGCCTTTGCCTTTGGCGGGCTGAATGCGGTGCTGGCGCTGCGCGCCATCTGACCATCAGGCATGATAAGGGCGCCGCGCCGCAAAGGCGGGCGCCCCGTTGGTTCGCTTACTGCTGCGGTACGACCGGGGCGGTCCCGTCAAAGCCGGCGGTGAAGCCGTTGAGCGAAATCGTCAGCACAACGGTCTGATCGGGGGCCGCGGCCGGGACGATCGACATGGTGGCCTTGCCGCCTGCCTTGAATTCATCAATCTCGGCCTGGGTAAAGCCCACGCGGGCCACGCAACCGCCAGGGTTGCAGAAGGTGAAGGGATACTGGCGCGGCGTGCCGGCATCCACGGCGATGGTCAGCGCGGCGGTGAGCAGTGTTTCAAGCGGTGCGACGATCGTCGCGCCTGCGGCGGCGCGGCTGCCCGGGGGCAAGGGGAACATGCTGATTTCGGCCACGGGGTTGGAATCGCCGTCCAGAAGGAGCTGATAAAGCTGGCAGGGATCGGGCTGGCCTTCTTCCGCCTTGAGGCAGCGCATCGCCCAGTCGCCGAATTCTTCGCGGATGTAGGGTTCGCCGACACTGAGGACACCATCGTCGACGGGCGTGCCCATCGCCAGATCGGCGGCCGGGTCGGGCGTAGCTTCGGGGGCGGGGGCGGCTTCGGTGGTGGCATCTTGCGCCCAGAGCGGTGTGGCCAGGGCCAGCATAAGGGCAGCGGAATAAAGTCGTGTGGGTTTCAGCATCATGGCGTCCCGGGTTGGTCTGAACTGGCGCCGATCTAGCACGGGTGGGCGGCCCTGTCAGTGACAAAAGGGCAGGGGCCCGGCGCCCGGGGGTGCACGCCTGCGTGACCCCTGAAAAAGAAGAAGGGGCCGAGTGACGACCCCCCTTCCTGTTCTCCCTGCCGGACTTGGCCGACTATGCGCGCATTGCTATGCAAAGCCGCCGGATGCGTCAATATGAAATCCCTGTGAAATGGGCTTGAATGGGCCTGTTCCCGACCGAAAAAAGCCGCGCCCGGGGGCGCGGCCAGTCTGACAGGGAGGAAGTCGCACAGGCCCCCGCCGGGACATCGGCATATCGGGGGCCAGCGCGAACCCTTTCTCTATCCCACGGAATGGTTAAGGATAGGTTCTGATCCGGCCCCGGTCCGGAAAGAATGATCAGGTGCGGAGAGTTACCCCATGACGGACAACATCATCATCGGCGGCGGCGGCGACGGCTATGCCGACCTTCAGCATCTGCTGCTGCCGGTCGCGAACCGCCACGGGATGATCGCCGGGGCGACTGGCACCGGCAAGACGGTGACGTTGCAGATTCTGGCCGAAGGGTTTTCGACGGCGGGCGTGCCGGTGTTCCTGTCGGATATAAAGGGGGATGTGTCAGGCATCGGGGCGCCGGGCAGTGCCGAGGCCAAACCGCACGAAAGTTTTGCCAAGCGCGCGGAACTTATGGGGATTGACCTAGTCTATCAGGCGTTTCCGGTGACGTTCTGGGATCTGTTCGGCCAGCAGGGCCATCCCGTCCGCACAACGGTGGCCGAGATGGGGCCGCTTTTGTTGTCGCGGCTGATGGCACTGACGGATGTGCAGGAAGGTGTGCTGAACGTGGCCTTTCGGGTGGCGGATGAACAGGGGCTGCCGCTTCTTGATCTGGAGGATTTGCAGGCGCTGTTGCAGTGGTGCGGGCAGAATGCCCGCGACCTGTCGCTGCAATATGGCAATGTCACCTCGGCCTCGGTCGGGGCGATCCAGCGGTCGCTTCTGGTTCTGGAAAATCAGGGTGCCGCGGATTTCTTTGGGGAACCGGCGCTGGATCTGATGGATCTGTTGCGCACGGATGCCGACGGGCGCGGGATGATCAACATCTTTGCCGCCGACCGGCTGATGAACGCGCCGCAGCTTTATGCGACGTTCCTGTTGTGGCTGTTGTCCGAACTGTTCGAGGTCCTGCCCGAGGTTGGCAATCCGGAGAAGCCGAAGCTCGTCTTCTTTTTTGACGAGGCGCATCTTCTGTTCAACGGGGCGCCCAAGGCATTGGTGCAGAAGGTTGAACAGGTGGCGCGGCTGATCCGGTCCAAGGGGGTGGGCATCTATTTCATCAGCCAGAACCCTGCAGATATTCCCGATACGGTGCTGGGCCAGCTGGGGAACCGGGTGCAGCATGCCCTGCGGTCCTATACGCCGAAGGATCAGAAGGATCTCAAGATGGCGGCAGAGACCTATCGTCCGAACCCCCGGTTCAGCACCGCAGAGGCGATCAGCCAAGTCGGCACGGGGGAGGCGGTGACGTCGCTTCTGGATGCCAAGGGCGTGCCGGGGATCGCGGAGCGGACGCTGATCCGTCCGCCTGCGTCGCAGCTTGGCCCGATGGAGCCCGGGCTGCGGGCCGGGATCATCGCCGGGTCGGCGATGAAGGGGAAATACGAGACGCGGGTGAACCGCGAATCTGCGCGCGAG
>JBGSWJ010000529.1:0-2371 GCA_041752495.1 Rhodobacterales bacterium | reverse complement strand
CCATGCGCCCACCTGCGGGGCCAGCCGCCCGGCCACTTCGGACATCGGCGCAAGCAGGGGAAGGCCCCCTGCCGCATCCGTGACCGTCTCATAAGCGATGCAGGTGGCACCCGAGGCGATCAGATCCCGCGTCTGATCCGGATCGGGGGCAAGATGCAGATAGGTAAACAGGACCTGCCCCGCATGAAGCTGCGCCCGTTCGGCCGGTTGGGGTTCCTTGACCTTGACCACCAGTTCCGCGGTGGACCAGACATCGGCGGCCGTCGGCGCAATGACCGCGCCTGCCGCCGTATAATCCGCATCCGGGAAGCCGGAACCCAGCCCCGCGCCCGTCTCGATCAGGACAGCATGGCCGCGTGCCACGGCATCGCGGGCGGCGTCAGGGGTCAGGCCGACCCGGTATTCCTGGGGTTTCACTTCTTTGGGGCAGCCGATACGCATGGGGTCCTCCATCGTGTTACGGGTTGAGGATCGCGCAGCACCCGTGCAATGTCCTGACAAAGACGTCTGCCCTGCGGTTGAAGCACGGCAGGATCTTGCATCAAAGCAGCGCATGACCGAAGGAGTTTGCGCGATATGGATCTGGACAGCATCGACCGCCGGATACTTGAAACACTGCAGAAGCAAGGGCGCATGTCGAATGCCGACCTGTCGGAACGGGTGAACCTGTCGGCCTCGGCTTGCCACAGGCGGGTCCAGAGGCTCGAGGAAGAAGGATTCATCTCGGGTTACGTCGCGCTGCTCAATGCGCGCAAGATGGGGCGGCATACTGTGGTCTTTGTCGAGATCACTCTGTCGGGTCAGGCGGACGAGGTGCTGGACGCATTCGAAAAGGCCGTGGCGCGTGTGCCCGAGGTGCTGGAATGTCACCTCATGTCGGGGTCGGCAGATTATCTGCTCAAGGTCGTGGCGATGGATACCGAAGATTTCGCCCGTATCCATCGCAAATCTCTGGCAACTCTGCCCGGGGTGGCGCAGATGCAATCCTCTTTTGCGCTGCGGACGGTGCGGCAGACGACAGCCTTGCCGGTTTGACCGGATGTCTTGGCGGACCGGACCGCTCGTCAGCGCGACGCGCGACCTCGCTGCGATGATACCGACCCGATGGCACACTACGATGCCACGCGCTGGTGACAAAGGTTGCGCCGGCCAACCCCGATGCCTTAGCCTTTGCGCACACCGTCCGATTCAGGAACCTGTCATGCGCCACATCGCCCTCGTCTCCCTCCTCGCCCTTGCCACGCCTGCCTTGGCCGAGGACCGCTGGATGTCTGTCCCCACCCCCGGCCCGATGCCCGCCGCGGCTTCAAGCGGGATGGCCCCTGTGAACGGGATCGAGATGTACTATGCGACCTTTGGCGCGGGCGATCCGGTCCTGCTGATCCACGGCGGCCTTGGCAATGCAGATATCTGGGCGGCGCAGGTCACGGACCTGATGAAGGACCACCTCGTCATCGTCGCTGACAGCCGCGGCCACGGTCGGTCTACCCGGACGGAAGAGCCTTTCGGCTATGATCTGATGTCCTCGGACTACATCGCCTTGCTGGACTTTCTTGGCATCGACAAGGTGGATCTGGTTGGCTGGTCCGATGGCGGCATCATCGGCCTTGATATCGCAATGAACCATCCAGAACGGCTGGACCAGCTGTTCGCGCAGGCGGCCAACATCACCACAGACGGCGTTGATCCTTCGGTCGCCGAAGATGCCGTCTTTGGGTCCTATATCAACATGATGGCAGGCGATTATGCCACGATGTCGCCGACGCCGGACCAGTTCGACGCCTTCGTCGCCCAGATTTCCGAGATGTGGGCCACACAGCCCAACTGGACCGACGAACAGGTCGCGAAGATCACCGTGCCCACAGCCATCGTCGCAGGCGAATATGACGAGGCGATCCTGCGCCCCCATACCGAAAAGATCGCTGCCCTGATCCCCGGCGCGCAGCTTGTCATCCTGCCCGGGACGAGCCATTTCGCCATGCTGCAGGCGCCCGACGAATACAACGCCGCCGTCCGCGACTTCATCGACTGAGGTCACAAGAAAGATCCCGCAGCTTCTTCTGGTGCCAAATATCCTGGGGTCCGAGGCAAAGCCCCGGGGGATCCAGACAATTCCCCCGATTGGGAATGGCGGCGCATGTGCCCGACCCCGGAGGCCCTGCCTCCGGACCTCCGGGATATTTGAGACCAGAAGAAGCGGGGGAAGAAAGTGGCTCAGCGTCCGATATCGCCGGGCGCGATGGCCACGGTCTTGAGCACGGCAAAGCAGCCAAGGCCAGGCGAAAGGCCCAGCGCCACCGCTGACCTGCGGGTGATCCGGGCCAGGATCACCTCGCTGCCCACGGCCAGTTGGACAAGCGCGCCGGGGCCG
>JBGSWJ010000528.1:0-4754 GCA_041752495.1 Rhodobacterales bacterium | reverse complement strand
GGGTGGCGGCGGCGAGGCCGTTCGGGCCGCCGCCGATGACGATCACATCAGAGGACGGCATAGGCGTCACTCATGTCTGTGCCCATGCGGGCGTCGCGAAGGATTTCGGCGGCAGCGTTGCGGCCGGGCGCGCCCATGACGCCACCGCCGGGGTGGGTGGAGGAGCCGCACATCCACAAGTCGCGGATGGGACTGCGGTATTGGGCGTAGCCCGGGACGGGGCGGTTGAAGAGCAACTGGTCAAAGGTGATTTCGCCCTGAAAGATGTTGCCTTCGGTGAGGCCCACTTCGGCCTCAAGCTCGCGCGGGGTGCGGACCTCCATATGAAGGATCAGGTCCTTGAAGCCGGGGGCGAAGCGGTTGATCTGGTTGACGCAAGCCTGACCAAAGGCGTCACGGTCGGCATCGGTCCAGTCGCGGCCTTCGATCTTGGGCGGTGCGTATTGGACAAAACAGGACATGAAGTGCTTTCCCGGGGGGGTCATCGTCGGGTCGATCATCGTGGGGATCATCACGTCCTGGAACGGGTCGCGGCTGAAATGGCCGGATTTCCAGTCGTCATAGGCGCGTTCCATGCGTTCGACGGTATCGGTGAAGTGGAGGTCGCCGCGCAGGTTGGGGGCGCCTTCGGGGAGGGCGGTGAATTTCGGTGCGGCGTCGAGGGCGATGTTGAGTTTGCCGGACGACCCGCGCGTCTTGAACCGTTTGACCTGACGGACGAAATCGGAGGGGAGTTCATCGGCGGCGACGTGTTTGAGGAAGGTGCGCTTCACGTCCATGTTGGAGATGACGCGGTTGGCGTGAAGGGATTCGCCGTTGTCGAGTTCGACACCTACGGCGCGGCCGTTGCGGACGAGGACCTTTTCGACGCCGTGGCCCGCGCGGATCGTACCGCCGGAGGCCTCGAGCGAGGCCTTGAGCGCCTGCGTGATCGCGCCCATCCCGCCGCGGGCAAAGCCCCATGCGCCGACATTGCCATCCACATCGCCCATGTAGTGATGGAGAAGGACATAGGCCGACCCTGGCGACATCGGCCCCAGCGCCGTGCCAATGATGGCCGAGACGGCGAGGTAGGCCTTGATCACCGGGCTTTCGAAATAGCCGTCAAGGAAGTCGGAAATCGACATGGTCCAGAAGCGGATCATGTCGCTGATCTGCGCCTCGGACAGGTCCATGACCTTGCGGCCGAGGTAGGCGAGTTCGGAGAGGTCGCGCGGTTTGAAGGATGACGGATCGGGGGGCGTGCGCATCAGGAGGGGCCGGATGAACCGGCAGTGGCGCATGATGTCGCGGGAATACCGGTCGTAGGCTTCGGCATCGCGGGGGGAATGGCGGGCGAATTCGCGGCGGTTGGCGTCATGGTCGCGGAACATGCCGAGGTAGTCGCCGTCTTCCATGAACACGGCGCCGCCTTCGTAGGGGAGGATCTGGAGGCCGTATTTCGGGAGTTCGAGATCGCGCATGATCTCGGGCCGGAAGAGGGAGCAGACGTAGGAGCAGTTGGAATAGGTGAAGCCGGGGAAAAGTTCGCGGCTGACGGCGGCACCGCCGATCCAGTCGTTCTTTTCCACGACGGTCACCTTCATCCCGGCACGGGCGAGGTAGCAGGCCGTGACAAGGCCGTTGTGACCTGCGCCGATGATGAGGGCGTCGGAGGTCATGCGGCCTCGAGCTGTTCGAGGGTCAGGTCTACGGCGGTTTCGACTGCCTTGAGCGTATCGGTTAGGCAGGCGGCATCGTGTGCGGCGCACATGAAGAGGGGTTCGCGCGAGTCGGGTTCGCAGATGATGCCCGCGTCGTGCAGGTGGTAGGCCATCGTGTCGTAGAAGGAATAGTCCGAGGTCTTCCACGCGCGGTAGTTGTCGGGCGGGGTTTCGGCGAAAAAGAGGCCGAACATGGAGGAATGGCCCGTGAAGGAATGGGTGATGTTGCGGGCCTTGAGGATGGCGGAAATCCCGGCCTTGAGGTTTTCGCCATAGGTGGCGAGGTCGGCCAGTGCGGTGGTTTCGTCGAGGATGCGGAGGCATTCTTCGGCGGCGGCAAGGCTGACGGAATGGGCGGTATATGTGCCGCCGTGGGCGGCCTTGCCGAAGTTGAAGGTGCGCATGACCTCTTCGCGCCCGGCGATGGCGCTGATCGGATAGCCGTTGCCCATCGCCTTGGCGAAGGTGGCGATATCGGGGACGACGCCGAGGATGGACTGGATGCCGCCCTTGGCGACGCGGAAGCCGGTTTTCACCTCGTCGATGATGAGGAGGACGCCGTATTGGTCGCAGAGTTTGCGGGCCAGTTGGACATAGTCGGCGCGGGCGGAGATGCCGCAGCAGTTGCCTTGGATGGGTTCGATGAGCATCGCGGCCATGGTGTGACCATGCGCCTTGAACGTGTCTTCAAGGCGCTGCATGTCGTTCATGGGAACGAGGTGGGCGAGAGCCTTGAGCGTCTGGGGGATGCCTTTGGAGTAGGCCACGACGTCGGGGTCGCGGTTGCTGTGGGCGTCCCAGTCTTCGACATTGGCCATCCACATCGCGGCGTCGAAAAGGCCGTGGTAGCCGCCTTCGACAAGAAGGTAGCTGTCGCGGCCGGTATGGGCGCGGGCGAGGCGGAGGGCGGCCATCACGGCCTCGGTTCCTGAATTGGAAAAGCGGACGAGGTCCATGCCGGGGACCATCTTGCAGATGCGGTCAGCGACGATCAGTTCGCGTTCGGTGGAGAGGGCGAAGACGCCGCCGATCTCCATCCCGCGCTTTGCGGCTTCATCCACACGGTCGTCGGCATAGCCCAGGATCGCGGGGCCATAGCCAAGGCGGTAGTCCACGTATTCGTTGCCGTCGATGTCCCAGACCCGGCCACCCTTGCCGCGTGCGACATAGATCGTCCGGTCTTCGCCCCAATAGCGGAAGGAGGAGGACACGCCGAGCGGCAGGCGTTTGACGGCCCGTTTGAACTGGGCGTTGGATTTGGTGAGGTCGCGCATGGGTCAGGCTTTCCGGCTTGGGGCCGCGCTTGTCCCTTGGGATGCGGGGCCATTTGTCGCAGCCTGCCCGCGTATTGACTGGACTGTCAATCAGAATCTGATAGTGACTTGGCGTGAGATTGCCCCCTTTCCCCTGCCGCGCGAGGCTCTAGAATTTGACTCAGACCATGCCGGAGGGACTACGACCCGTGCCTGATGCTGCCCCTGACGAAAAGAAACCCCGCAAGGCGAGCCGCGAGGCACGCAAGGTGCAGCTGATCGAGGCGACGATCGAGGTCATGGCCCAAAGCGGCTATGCCCGGACGACGCTGACGGATGTGGCGAAGAGGGCGGGACTGTCGCACGGGCTGGTGAATTTCCACTTTTCGACGAAAGAGGGGTTGTTGTCGGAGACGCTGGCCTATCTGGCCGAGGAGTACCGGGACAACTGGGGCAGGGCGCTGGCTGCCGTCCCCGAGGATGATGCTGCGCGGCAGATCGAGGCGCTGCTTAAGGCGGATTTCGAGCCTGCTCTGTGCACGCCCGCCCGCCTGTCGGCCTGGTGCAGTTTCTGGGGCGAGGCGCAGTCGCGGCCGATATATCAGCAGAATTACGGGGCCAATGACGAGCGGTACAACCGGATGCTGGAGGGGATGTGCGCGCGGCTGATCGCGGAAGGCGGATATGCGGGCGATCCGGTGATCGTGGCGCGCGCGCTGCGGGTGACGGTCGAGGGGGTCTGGCTGGACCTGATGACGATGGATGCGCCCTATTCCCGCGAGGAGGGGCTGCGGACGGTGATGAGCACGGCGGCGGCCTATTTTCCGCGCCATTTCAATGACAAGGGGTTGAAGGCATGAGCGCTTTGGAGCGGTTGGGGCAGTTCTATGTCAACGGTGCATGGGTTGCGCCGGGGCCGGGGGGCAGCACGATGCCGGTGGAAAACCCGGCCAGTGAGGGGGTCATCGGGACGCTGGCGCTGGGGTCTGTCGCGGATGCGGAACGAACTGTTCTGGCGGCGCGGGCGGCCTTTGCCGGCTGGACGGTGACGCCGGTGGCCGAGCGGATAGCGCTCTTGCGGCGGATCATGGAGATCTATGAGGCGCGGTCGGAAGAGATCGCGCAGGCGATATCCGCCGAGATGGGCGCGCCTTTGTCCTTTGCGCGCGAGGCGCAGGCCTGGGCCGGGGTGGCGCATATCGGCGCAACGCTGGAGGCGGCGGAGCGGTTCGTCTGGGAGGAGCACAGGTCAAACAGCCAGATCGTGCGCGAGGGGATCGGGGTTGTCGGGCTGATCACGCCGTGGAACTGGCCGATGAACCAGATCACCTGCAAGGTGGCCCCGGCCTTGGTCGCGGGCTGCACGATGGTGCTGAAACCGTCCGAGATTGCGCCGCTGTCGGGGTTGATCTGGGCCGAGATCATGGACGAGGCGGGGACCCCTGCGGGCGTGTTCAACCTTGTCAACGGGACGGGGCCCGAGGTGGGGCCGGTGCTGTCGAGCCATCCGGAAGTGGACATGGTGTCCTTCACCGGATCGACGCGAGCGGGGATTCAGGTGGCGCAGGCGGCGGCACCGACAGTCAAGCGGGTGGCGCAGGAGTTGGGAGGAAAGTCCGCCAACATCCTGCTGCCCGATTGCGATTTCGCCAAGGCTGTGGATGAAGGGGCGCGGCTGTGTTTCGCCAATTCCGGCCAGTCCTGCGATGCGCCGACGCGGATGCTGGTGCCGCGCGACCGGATGGCCGAGACGGCGGCAGTCGCGGCCGGGGTTGCGGATTCGCTGGTCGTGGGCGAT
>JBGSWJ010000527.1:0-3616 GCA_041752495.1 Rhodobacterales bacterium | reverse complement strand
GCGAAGTCGCGGACGTATTTGTCCACGGCGGCCTTGGAGATCGCGTAGGCGGTGAGTTCGGGCTGATCCATGATGCCCGAAGTCAGGTTGACGATGCGGCCCCAGCGGCGGGCGACCATCGGCGGGGCGAGGCGGGCGCAGATGCGGACGAGGGCGATGACGTTGACCTGGAACGACAAGGCGAGATCGGGGGCGGGAGTATCCCAGGGGTCATTGCGCCGGGGGGTCATCAGGGCGGCGTTGTTGTAGAGGATGTCGATGGGGCCTGCGGCTTGGACCTGATCGAGCATCGCCTCGACCTGGGCCGGGTCAGAGAGTTCGGCGGCGACGGCGATGACCTTGGTTCCCTGCGCTGTGAGTTTGGCGGTCAGCGCGGCGGTGTGGGCGGTTTCGCGGCTGTGGAGTACGAGGTTGCAGCCCTGCGCGGCAAGGCCCGAGGCGATGTGATGGCCGACGCCACGGCTGGCCCCGGTGACGAAAGCCCATTTGCCCGAGAGGTTTGCCATCTGCGTGATCCTTTTGTCGGAGAAGACGTCTGGTCGTTGTTTGACGTCCGGGCGAAGCCTGTGCAAGCGCATATTTGCGGGGTTCTGGCATTTGCGTGATTTTGCGCAAATTGTTCGCTGCCGTTTGCCGACCGCCCGAATGGCGGGCAGATGCTGCGGATCGGGCGCAATTGATGGTGTTCTGAGCCATGGCTACTGGACCTTGGGACGCCGTTGCGTCATCGGGGGCGGGAAAGCCCCTCCCAAGGCGATAGCTCATGTCTGATACTCCCGGTTTCCTGTCCCGTCTGTTTGTTTCGGGGGCGCTGTCCTTTGTTCTGATCGGCGTTCTGGGCGCGATTTATGGCGTGGCGCTGCCTGCGTTCACGCGGGCCTATGGGTTGGATACCGGGGCGGCGAGCCTGATCCTGACGACCCATGCGGGGGGCGGGGTTCTGGCGGTGCTGGCGGTGACTTTGGGCGTCAGGGGCCTTGGGTCGCGGGTGTCGATGTTGTTCATGGCGGCGGGGACGGGGCTGATTGCGCTGATGATCAACTGGCCGCTGACTCTGCTGGGCAGTCTGATTGCCGGGGCGGGGTTCGGGTTGATTGCGACCCATGTGAACCGGGATTTTCTGGCCGGGTTCGGGCCCAGGGGGCCGGGGATGGTGGGGCTGGTCAACGGGATTTCGGGGGTCGGGCTGATTGCCGGGCCGCTGATGTATGTCTGGGCCGGGGGGAGCATCACGGTCGTCTATGCCGGGATCGCCGTTTTCGCGCTGTCGCTGATCGTGCTTTATGGCGGCGAGACGCAGGCGGCGGGCAAGGGCGGGCTGCCGTCGCTTCGGCAGTGGAAGATGGGGATTCTGCTCCTCAACTTTGTGTCGGTCTGTCTTGAGATGGCGATGAGCGGGCTGGGGGCGTCGGCGCTGATCGCGCTGGGCTGGTCAGAGAACGCAGCGGCGGGGCTGGCCTCGAGGTTCTTTGCGGCGTTCCTGATCGGGCGGCTGGCGCTGTATTGGCTGACGCAGATGATCCCGGCAGACAGGATGTTCCTGATCGGGGTAGCGGGCACGGCGGCCGCGGCGGCGCTGGCCGCGGGGGGGTTCGAAGCGGTGGGCTATGTGCTTGCCGGGGGGTTCGTTGGGCTGGCGTTCCCGTCGTTCTTTGTCTGGGGCACGCAGATTCTGGGCGAAGATCCCCGGATGTCGGCGGCGATGCTGCTGTCAGGCCTGTCGGGGGCGGCGGTGGGGCCGTTTGTTTTTGCGGCGTTGCTGTCGCGGATCGGCCTGCCGCAACTGTTCGTGGCAGTGGCCGTGGTGGCGGCAGTGTTGTCGGTTGCCATTCTGGTGGTGACGGGCCTGACACGGCGGTCGGTCGGCGGCACGGTGCGGGCCTGACCTGCGATATTTCGGCCCGGCTCTGTTCCCTTGGGCGCAAGGCGGGTTAGGTGCTGGGCATGCTGTTGACTGTGCGCAATCTGACCAAGACATATCCGGGGCCTGACGGGCCTGTGCCTGTGCTGCGCGGGGTCGATCTTGACCTTGGGGCGGGCGAAACGCTGGCCCTGACGGGCGAGTCTGGGAGCGGGAAAAGCACCTTGCTGCATCTGATCGGGGGGCTGGATTCGCCCGATGGCGGGTCTGTGGTGCTGGACGGGGCCGAGGTGACGGGGCTGGACGACCGGGGCCGGGCTGCGGTGCGGCGCGGGACGGTGGGGGTCGTGTTCCAGCAGTTCAACCTGATCCCCAGTCTGACGGTGGGGGCGAATATCGCGTTTCAGGCGCGGCTGGCGGGGCGGCATGATCCGGCATGGGACAGGGTTCTGGCGTCACGGATGGGGTTGGAGCCGCATCTGGGCAAGTATCCCGAGCAGTTATCGGGCGGGCAGCAGCAGCGGGTGGCGATTGCGCGGTCGTTGTCGGCGCGGCCCAAGCTTGTGTTGGCGGATGAGCCGACGGGGAATCTGGACGAAGTAACGGCGGACGGGGTTCTGGCGCTGATGCTGGAATTGGTAGCCGAGACGGGGGCGGGGTTGCTGATCGTGACCCATTCCGAGCGGATTGCCGCAAGGATGGGGGCAAGGCTGCATCTGGCGCGGGGGGTGGTGGTTTGAAGCGGGCGGCGCTGGTGGCGCTGATGTCGCATTGGCGGCGGAACCCGTTGCAACTGTTCACGCTTTTGGCCGGGCTGGCACTGGCTACGGCGCTGTGGTCGGGCGTGCAGGCGATCAATGCCGAGGCGCGGGCGAGTTATGACGCGGCGGCAGCGACCTTGGGCGAGGGGCAGTTTGACCAGTTGGTCAGCCGGGACGGGGCGGATATTCCCGAGGCTGTCTATGTCGCGCTGCGGCGGGCCGGGTGGCTGGTGAGCCCGGTGGTCGAAGGACGACTGGAGGGGGTGCGACTGATCGGGCTGGACCCGTTGACTGCACCGGGGGGCCTTGGGCCGGTCGAGATTGCGGACGGGGCGGATGTGCAGGCGTTCCTGACGGGGGGCGGGCAGATCTTTGCCGGGGCGGATGTGGCCGGGGATTTGGCCGGGGTTGGCGTGCCGGTGGTGGTGGCCGAGGGGATGGCGCCGGGGACGGCGATTACCGATGTGGGGGTGGCGCAGCGGTTGTTGGGGCTGGAGGGGCTGGTCAGCCGGATGATCGTGGCGCAGGCGCAGCCTCTGGGGCAAGGGCCGCTGGAGGAAGTCGCGCCCGGGCTGATGCTGCGGGCGGCCGAGCAGGAGAATGACGTTGGGCGGCTGACGGACAGTTTTCATCTGAACTTGACGGCCTTTGGCTTTCTGGCCTTTGCGGTGGGGATTTTCATTGTCCATGGGGCGATCGGGCTGGCGTTTGAACAGCGGCGGCCGGTGGTGCGGACGCTGCGGGCGCTGGGTGTGCCTTTGGCAGTGGTAATCGGGCTGATGGCGGTTGAGCTGGCCGTGCTGGCGCTGGTCGCGGGGGTGATCGGGGTGGCGCTGGGGTATCTCATCGCGGGGGCGCTGTTGCCTGATGTGGCGGCGACGTTGCGGGGGCTTTATGGGGCCGACGTGGCGGGGACGCTGACTTTAAGGGCGTCTTGGTGGCTGTCGGGGCTGGGGATTGCCTTGGGTGGCACGGGTTTGGCGGCGGCGGGGGC
>JBGSWJ010000526.1:0-40563 GCA_041752495.1 Rhodobacterales bacterium | reverse complement strand
TCGACCGCCTTGCCACGGATCCCGACGCGATGCCCGCCGCTGACGTCATCGAATCCCAGGTCGCCGCCCTCCGCCGGCAGCGCGAGGCGCTGGGTGCGGTCAACCTTCGCGCCGAGGAGGACGCGAAAGAGGTTCAGACCGAACACGATACGCTCTTGAACGAAAAGGCCGATCTCGAATCCGCGATCAAGGCCCTGCGCTCAGGCATCGCCAGCCTCAACCGCGAAGGCCGCGAACGGCTGCTCACCGCATTTGAACAGGTCAACGACAACTTCGCCCTATTGTTCACCCACCTGTTCGGCGGCGGTGAGGCTAAACTAGTCGTTATCGAAAGTGACGATCCGCTTGAAGCCGGCCTTGAAATCATGTGCCAGCCCCCGGGCAAGAAACTCTCGACTCTCTCGCTCCTCTCGGGCGGCGAACAGACCCTGACCGCGATGGCGCTCATCTTCGCCGTCTTCCTCGCGAACCCGGCACCGATCTGCGTGCTGGACGAAGTCGATGCGCCGCTCGACGATGCCAACGTGACCCGTTTCTGCGACCTGCTTGACGAGATGACCCGCCGGACCGAAACCCGGTTTCTAATCATCACACATCACGCCGTGACGATGAGCAGGATGGACCGCCTGTTTGGCGTCACGATGGGCGAACAGGGCGTCAGCCAGCTTGTCTCCGTCGATCTGAAGAAGGCCGAAGCGCTGGTCGCCTGATCCTCAAAGCGCGTTAAGCAGTTCCGTCGTCGGCCAAGCATCCGCAGGCAGCCCCAGCCGCGCTTGTTCAGCCTGAACGGCGGCACGGGTCTTGGCACCCAGTATTCCGTCCGCCTTGCCAACGTCATAGCCCATGGCCGTCAGCTCTTCTTGCAAGGCCACGATCTGTTCACCTGAAAGCCCGGGATCCGGGTTCCCTGCGTCATAAACCTCGGCCCCCATTAGGCGGGTGCCGAAGTAGGCGGCGGTGGTCACATAGACGAGGCTCTGGTTCCATTCAAAATAGACCCGAAAATTCGGATAGGCGATGAACGCTGGCCCGTGCCGGCCCATCGGCAACAGGACCGAGGCTTGCAACCCGCCTGCACTAAGATCGGCATTGCGTCCAGTGACCCCGAGCGCCGTCCATTCTGCAACCGACAAGGTCCGGTCCAGCCCGGTTTTCATCCAGTCCAGATCCTGCGGAACGACGATTTCCTGCAACCACGGCTCGCCCGCCCGCCAGCCAAGCGAGGCCAGCATCTTGCCCCCCGACATCAGGGCATCCTCGGCAGATGTCTTGACCGTGATGTATCCGTCGCCGTCTCCATCAACGCCGTTCTCAATGATATCGGCGGGCAGCATCTGCACCTGCCCTATCTCTCCGGCCCAGGCGCCCGTCGTCGTGTCGGGGTCCAGATCACCCAAGGCGTAAAGCTGCATCGCCGCAAAGACCTGCGGCCGGAACAGGTCCGGCCTGCGGCAGTCATGTGCCAGCGTCACCAGCGCATTGACGGTGTTGAAATCACCCTGAACCTGCCCGTAATCCGTCTCGAACGCCCAGAACGCCAGAAGCACTCCGCGCGGCACACCATATTCGGTCTCGATCCGGTCAAAGGTCGCATCATACTGTTCAGCCAATGCGCGCCCGCGCTGCAATCTGTCCTGCGAAATCAATCGGCGCGAAAAGTCGATGAAATCCCGCTGAAACACGCCTTGCGCACGGTCGGCGCGAATGACGTCCGGGTCCTGTCTGACGGAATCCAGAAAAGACGCGGCGACTTCTGGCGCGATGCCTTGCGCCACGGCTTCGGCCTGAAGTCCTTCGAGAAAGTCCCCGAAATCTCCGCCACAGGTTTGGGCCAATGCGGCGCTTGACGTTGAACAGACCAGCAGGAATGCAATTAGTCTCAACTCAATCTCTCCCCTTGAAACCGTGTGACCCTATCAGGCGGCCATTCCGGAACAAGCGTTCAAATGATCCAGCCGACAACGGCCACAGCCACGCAGACGGCCAGTCCTATTCCCCATGTTCGCCAAAGGATGCGGTTGGCCCCTTCAATCTCGTCCGGCCCGATGTCATGGCGGCCCTGCGGGTTGACGAAAGGATAGGGCTTCATCTGGCCGTGGTAACTGCGCGGCCCGGACAGGGCGATATCCAGAACCTGCGCCATCGCGGCCTCGGGCCATCCGGCATTCGGCGAACGGTGGAGCCGCGCATCGCGGAAGATCGAGGGCCAGACCCCGCAGCGCGGTGCCGTCAACCAGATCAGAAGGGCGGTCAGCCGTGCGGGAACAAGGTTCAACAGGTCATCAAACCGTGCCGAAGCCCAGCCGAATTCCTCATGACGCGGGGTGCGGTCGCCAATCATGCTGTCAGCCGTGTTGACGATCTTGTAGATCAGCAGCCCCGGCAATCCGCCGATCAGAAACCAGAGCACGGGGGCAGTCACGCCGTCCGACAGGTTCTCTGCGGCACTCTCGATGGCAGCGCGTGCAACAGCCGCCTGATCCATCGCGCCCGTATCCCGCCCGACTATCATGGCGACCGATCGCCGCCCGTCGCCCACCGAAAGCCGCAGGGCATCCGCGACGGCCCGCACATGGTCGCTCAAAGACCGTTGGGCCAGCAGGATCGCCCCGACGATCACTTCGGCGACAATCCCCGGCAGCAACGACAAAAGCCAGCCCAACATACCGGCTCCGACAACCATGGCCACCAGCGCGACAACACCCTTCAGCCGCCGCTGATCACCAACGTTCAGGTTCTGGTCCAGCCAACCTACGGCCCGCCCCATCAGTACCGCCGGATGTGGCCAGCGGTCCCAAATGACGCGCGGCTCCCCCGCTACCGCATCCAGAACCATCGCACCTACAACTGCAAAGCTCATACCGCCGCCTCGACCTGATCCCATCTGTCCGGATGCGGCAGTCCAAGCCGCAGCCACCTGCCCGAATAGGGAAAGACCCGGCTCCAGACTTTGCCCCGAGCCAGACGTTCCTGCCAGTTCATCGCATCCCCGACTTCATAAAGCCGGAACAGGGTTGTCCCGCCCAGAACGCGCGCACCCTTGGTCGTCATCAGCGAATCAAGCCTATCGGCATCCGCTGCCAGCCGAACCCGCGCAGCCACAGCCCAGTCCGGATCAGACAATGCCGCCGTCCCGATGGAAAGCGCGGGCCCTGAGACGGCCCAGGGCCCCAGCATTTCGGCCAGATCATTCATCAACGCGCGCGGCCCCGCCGCAAAGCCAAGCCGTAACCCGGCCAACCCCCAGAACTTGCCAAAGCTTTTGAGAATGATCACGTCTTTACGGGCGGTCTGCGCGATATGACTCTTCTCCGGCATCACGTCACAAAAGCTCTCGTCGATGATGGTCAGTCCGTCCAGGCGCGCCACCGGCGCGGGCCAAATCCGTCCATCCGGATTGTTCGGGTGAACGACGACGCGCACGGGGGCTTTGGGATCATCAACCACCTGATACCCTCCAAATCGAAAGGCGGCAGCATGTTCATTGTAGGTCGGGCACGGCACATGGACGGCGCCAGCCGCCCTCAGCCCCGGCAGGCGTGCGATGATCGCCGACGCGCCAGGTGCCGCAACCAGTCCGGCCTCGTCCGGCACCCGCCAGAAACGACGGGCCGCCGTCAAGAGTTCCATGTTCGCCCGCCGATCCGGCAGGGCCGCCCACACATCCGGGGCAATCGGCGCCACAGGATAAGGCACCGGATTGATACCCGTCGAGAGATCGGCCCATTCCGCCCGAGTACCGCCGAATCGCTCGATTGCGGCGTCGATGCCTCCACCATGATCCCGGGTCATTCTGGTATCTCTGGCAAAGGCGGATGGCGTGTCACGAAATGCCCTTTGACACCCTGCGGCCATTGCCGGTAAGGCACTTGTCCGGTCTCGCTTTGCGCATGCAGGACGGCCCAGTCGACGATCGACCGCGCGGCCTCTTCACTCGGTTCAAACTTTCCCAGCGTATAATTCAACTTGCCCTTCGCCTGAACCGTCACATTGCAGGCCCGCTCGCAACCCATCGTGCAGGAAACCCGCCGCGTCATCAGCTCAGGTACATCCCGTGCCACCGCTTCCACCAGCACGGCAAGCCTTTCGCCGTCGGTCAGGGCCATATCGCTCGTTTCCCATCCTTCGCGCTTGCAGGTGTCGCAGATGGTGATCCAGCTTGTCATGGGGGCGCGGGCTTTCTTCGGGCAGGGGGGCGGTTGCCCGGGGTTCAAGCGGATTCGCGCCGGTTTCACAAGAGTTCGACAGTTATGCACAGGAACGGGGCTTGATCGCCGCTCCCCTTAACCCTTCGTTAACGTATTGGGCAGAAAAACTTAACCATGGGGCGCGGACTGGCATTCGGGGATTTGTAGCTCATCCCCTCACTTCATTTTGTTGGAGGCCTCATGCAGGTTCTCATCGTCGAAAGCACGACAGAGCTTGCCGAACTTTGGCAACGCCATCTTGAACGCTACGGTCTGGCCGTCAGCCTCGCTTTCTCGGGAGAGACGGCTTGCGACCTTATCGCGTCCACCCAGTTCGACGTTATCATCCTCGACCTTGTGTTGGCCGAGGGGGCCGCTTTCGCCGTAGCCGACTATGCGCAATATCGCTGGCCCCAGACCTCGATCATCTTTGTCACTGACACCACGTTCTTCTCTGATGGTTCGATCTTTTCAATCGTGCCGAACGCTCGCGCCTTCGTCCAGACCCGCACCCCGCCCGAGGATCTTGCGGCGATGGTTCAGCACTACGGCCGGGCCGCCTGACTCCGCCGACAAGGACACAGGGCCAACTGGTCTTGCCCCGGGGTCGGGAAACCAGCCTCGTGCCTTGCGCGGATGTCGCAAACGGCGGTGGCAGCGGCGCGGAACCATTTGCGCCCGCTCGGATCGCAATGTAACCAGTCTTCCTGACGAAGCCCCACGGGCCAGAGAGGTTGGCGGAGCGCGAGTTGACCCTTAACGGGAACTCTTGGCACTATCCGCATCGTCGCAGCAGCGGGCCCGACGGCCCGGGGTCTCTCTGGTCACATCCGGGCTTCGGCGGGGCACAGACCCCGACGCGGCAGATTGTTGGGGTCAACTGACCCGGGTGGCAAAGGACAGGACGATGAAAACCGGTGTGATGATCTGTGGCCATGGGTCACGCAGCCAATCGGCCGTGGACGAGTTCAAGGTGCTGGCAGACAAGCTGCCCGGCTATCTGCCGCCGGACTGGATGGTTGACTATGGCTATCTTGAATTTGCGAACCCGTTGATCCGCGATGGTCTTGACCGCCTCCGCAACGCGGGATGCGATCGCATCCTAGCTGTTCCCGGCATGCTGTTTGCCGCCATGCACGCCAAGAACGATATTCCGACGGTGCTCAATACCTATGCGGCGCAGCACGGAATCGAAGTCCGCTATGGTCGGGAACTTGGCGTCGATCCAAAGATGATCGCTGCTGCTGCCGCCCGGGTCCAAGAGGCAGTCGACCGCGCCAATACAACGCTAGGCCATGTCCCGTTGCACGACACCTGCCTTGTCGTGATTGGCCGTGGCGCGTCTGACCCGGATGCGAATGGAAACGTATCCAAAGTTGCCCGGATGCTTTGGGAGGGCATGGGTTTCGGTTGGTGCGAGACGGGCTACTCCGGCGTCACCTTTCCGCTGGTCGAACCCTGCCTGCAACATGTCTCCCGCCTGCCGTATCGTCGGGTCATCGTGTTTCCCTATTTCCTCTTCTCCGGCATCCTGATCGACCGCATTTACGGCTTCACGGATCAGGTCGCCGCAGAATACCCGGGAATCCAGTTCATCAAGGCCGAATACCTTGGTGACCATCCCAAGGTGCTTGAAACCTTTGCCGAACGGACCACCGAACAGGTTGGCGAGGTGCCCCCGCCGAACTGTGCCATGTGCAAATACCGCGTGCAGGTCCTGGGGTTCGAGGCCGAGGTCGGCGCGGTTCAGGAAAGCCACCACCACCACGTCGAAGGGCAGGGTGCGAGTGCGCCCGGTTCAAACGTTGCCGATTGTCTGCTTTGCGACACCTTCTGCACAGGGCTCTGCAGGCTAAAGGATCAGGACGCTCACCCCCATGGCCATGTCAGCCACACGCATCAGACCGGGCATTGGCACGACCACGGCGACGGTCTGCCCCATTTCCACCCGCATTCGCATGAACACGGACATGAACACGGACATGAACACGGACATGAACACGGACATGAACACGGACATGAACACGGACATGAACATGGACATGGTCACGACCATGTCCATGCACCCTATCCGCACGCCTCTCACCCGCTCGGGCCGCTCAGTGCGCTGAAAACGAAGAAGAAAAGCTGACTGGCGGCTGACTGCCCGAATCCTTGGACGCTTAACAAAGGCAACAGTTTGCGCCAGTACGAAAAAGACCCGGCCAAGATCTATGCCCAAAGCTTTGCGACCGTCCGGTCCGAAGCAAGGCTGGAGCGTTTCCCGCTCGACATGCAGCCCATGATAACCCGGTTGATCCATGCCTGCGGCATGGTCGAAGTTGCCGACCGGCTGGCGTTCTCGCCGGGTGCGGCAATCGCAGGGCGCGATGCGCTGCTTGCCGGGCGACCGGTGCTGTGCGATTGTGAAATGGTGGCCGCCGGGATCATCCGACGGAAGCTGCCGGCCGCAAACCCTGTCATCGTGACACTGAACGACCGGTCTGTGCCGGATCTGGCCCGGGACTTGGTGAACACCAGATCTGCCGCCGCCGTTCACCTTTGGCAGGATCACCTTGCAGGTGCAGTCGTCGCCATCGGCAACGCCCCGACTGCCCTGTTCCATCTGCTTGAACTTCTTGACGATGGCTGGCCGCGCCCCGCACTTATCCTCGGCTTTCCGGTGGGTTTTGTTGGTGCGGCCGAGTCAAAGGCCGAACTGGCCGCCAATTCCCGTGGCGTGCCTTACGTCTGCCTGCGCGGGCGCAAGGGCGGATCGGCGATGGCTTCGGCGGCGGTCAACGCCATCGCCGCACCACTCCCTGGTTCAGACCCGGCGGTTCCCCAGAATGTCTGACCCTTGGCTCCATATTGTCGGGATCGGAGAGGAAGGTTTCGACGGTCTGTTCCCGGCAACCCGCGCTATCGTCGAAACCGCCGAAGTCATCCTCGGTGGAGACCGGCATCACAGCCTGTCGGACAAAGTCACCGCCGAACGTCTTGCTTGGCCGTCGCCCTTCAACGCGATGATCGACACTATCCAAGGCCTCAGGGGCCGCCGCGCCGTCGTCCTCGTGACCGGTGATCCCCTTTGGTTTTCTGTCGGCTCGCGGATTGCCCGGGCTATCCCGACCGATGAAATCCGTTTTCACCCCCAGCTTTCTGCCTTTCAGCATGCGTCAGCCCGCCTTGGATGGAGCATGGCCGATCTGGAGACGCTGACGGTTCATGGCCGTCCGACCGCCCAGATGATCCCTTTCATCCAGCCCGGCGCGCGCCTTCTCATCCTCACAACCGGTGCAAACACGCCCGGTCAGATTGCGGGTTTTCTTGCGGAACGCGGCTTTGGCCCGTCCCGCATGACGGTGTTTTGTGCGATGGGCGGCCCGCAAGAAACCCGGTTCGACGGAATAGCCAGCGACTGGAACCAAACCGTCCCGGATTTCAACACGCTGGCAGTTGAATGCTTCGCCGGGCCGGATGCCCTTGTTCTTTCGCGCCTTGCCGGTCTGCCCGACGACTGCTTTCAGAACGACGGCAATGTGACCAAGCTAGAGGTGCGTGCGATCACGCTGGCCAGGCTGATGCCGATGCGCGGCGCACTTCTGTGGGATATCGGAGCGGGCTGTGGTTCGGTTGGCATCGAATGGATGCGTGCCGCACCTGATGCCCGTGCGATTGGCATCGAACCGCGTGCCGACCGTCGCGCACTGGCCGCCGCCAACGCTCTCGCGCTTGGCACACCGCGGCTTGACCTTATCGCAGGTGCAGCCCCTGCTGCCCTTCAGGGGCTTCCCGAACCTGACGCCGTTTTTGTGGGTGGTGGCCTGACACAAGAGGTCTTTGACATTGCCTTTGGCGCGCTCCGCCCCTTTGGCCGCTTTGTCGCAAACGCTGTCACGCTAGAGTCCGAGGCTCTGCTACTCGCCTTGTATGCTGCGCATGGAGGGGAACTCGCACGGATTGCAATCAGCCGTGCAGCGCCAATCGGCGGTCTGACAGGCTGGCGGCCGATGATGCCGGTCACACAGTGGAGCCTGATGAAGAGATGATGTTCTGTCCGGAAACTTCAAGTGTGGTGTCGGACTGATGGCGGGCACCCTGTACGGTATAGGTCTTGGCCCCGGGGCGCCTGACCTGATGACCCTTAGGGCGGTGCGGCTGATCGAGAGGGCGTCCTGTATCGCATATCCTGCCTTGGCCGGTGGCCAGAGCTTTGCGCGTTCAATCGCGGCGGAATTCATCCCTGAGGGAATTCCAGAAATCGTCATGGATGTCCCCATGACAACAGAACGCAGCCCCGCGCAGGCCGCCTATGACAAGGGCGCCGCCGCAATTGCCGTCACTCTTGAAACAGGCAAGGACGTTGTCTGTCTCTGCGAAGGCGATCCCTTGTTCTACGGGTCCTTCATGTACCTCTTTGCCCGTCTGTCAGATCGTTTTCGCGTTGAAGTCGTGCCCGGCGTGACCTCAGTGACTGCCTGCGCCGCGCGTGCGGGTTTGCCCATCACTGCGCGCAATGAGACCCTGACCATCCTCCCCGGCCCACTTGAAGAAAGTGTTTTGCGAGACCGCATTGCCGCTGCAGAAAGCGTAGCAATCATGAAAGTCGGGCGCCATTTGCCCAAAATCAGGCGCGTCGTTTCGGAATTGGGCCTTCTCGACCGGGCCGTCTATGTCGAACGTGCCACCCTGCCTCAGGAAGTGATCCTGCCCCTCGGGGAGGCACCAGCCGATGCGCCGTATTTCTCGATGATCCTGTTGACCAAAGGAACCGACCCATGGCTGTGAAACCCGTCGTTCTGGCCCTGTCCCGTTCTGGCGCGACAACTGCAGCCCGAATCGCTGAGGCAATCGGGGCCTCGGTCCACGGACGAAAAGGACGGGTCGATTCGGCGGATGCGTTCTTTGACAACGCGCTTGACCATGCCCGCGATTTGTTTGCAGCAGGCACGCCAATCGTCGGCGTATGCGCAAGCGGGATACTGATCCGCGCTGTAGCCCCTCTTCTTGCCGACAAAAGGACTGAACCGCCGGTCATTTCTGTCAGCGACGATGGTGCAGTCGTCGTCCCGCTTTTGGGCGGTCACCATGGCGCGAACCGGCTGGCGCGGACGATTTCGGATGCCCTCGGCGGGACAGCGGCCGTGACCACGGCAGGCGATGTCGCCTTGGGTGTCGCTCTCGACGAACCACCAGCAGGCTGGCGGCTTGTCAATCCGGAGGATGCAAAGGACGTCATGGCCGTGCTTCTGGGTGGCGGCGGCGTCCGGCTTATTGGCGACGATGCTGGCCAAGCCATCTGGTTGCATGGACTGCCCAAGGGCAATGGTGTCCGAATTTCCTGCACGATCAACGCGGTCGGTGACTTGGGGCCAAATCATCTGCACTTTGCGCCACAACGCCTTGCTCTTGGTGTCGGTTGTTCGCGCAACTGCCCCAGTGCCGAGCTTTCAGAACTGGTCAACGGCATGCTGGCCGAAGCGAGCATATCCCCTGCCGCCATCCAGTCCATCAACACGATAGACCTCAAGGCTGACGAGCCTGCGATCCTTGATCTTGCCCGGTCGTTGAATGTGCCACTAAGACTTTTCTCTGCCCTGGAACTGGAAAGCGAAACGCCAAGGCTGGAAAATCCCTCCGACGTCGTTTTTGCCGAGGTGGGTTGCCATGGCGTCGCCGAAGGTGCTGCGCTGGCACAGGTGGGAACGGCTGGATCGCTTTGGAGGGCCAAGCGCAAATCTTCGGACGCAACCTGCGCCTTGTCCCTCTTGGACCGTCCCCTGACGGTCCTCAATGGTAATGCGCGCGGTCATCTGTCGGTTGTCGGAATCGGTCCGGGGCAGGCATCCTGGCGCACGCCAGAAGTTTCACGCCTTGTCGCAGACGCAGAAGAACTTGTCGGTTATGGGCTCTACATTGATCTTTTGGGTCCGCTTGCCGCCGGTAAACCGCGAGCCGATTTCCCCCTTGGGGGTGAGGAGGAGCGCTGCCGATACGCGCTTGAACGCGCCGCGGAAGGGCGCAACGTCGCTCTCGTCTGCTCAGGCGATGCCGGAATCTATGCGATGGCCTCGCTTGTCTTTGAACTCTTGGACCGATCCCCTGCTGACAGGGGGGTATCTCCAGCGGCACGACGGGTCGAGGTTGTCTGCTCGCCGGGCGTTTCGGCTCTACAGGGCGCGGCAGCGCGGGCCGGCGCGCCTTTGGGCCACGATTTTTGTACGATTTCCCTTTCAGACCTGCTCACCCCGCGCACGGATATATTGCGCCGGATTGCCGCAGCGGGGCAGGGCGACTTTGTCATCGCCTTCTACAATCCGGTCAGCCTGCGTCGCCGGACTTTGCTTGCCGAAGCCCGCGACATCCTTTTGCAGCATCGTCCCGCCGATACACCGGTGATGCTGGCCTCCAATCTTGGCCGCCCAACCGAGCATGTAAGGTACCGCCGCCTTGCCGACCTTCACGTTGATGAGGTCGACATGCTGACAGTCGTACTGGTCGGATCGTCTCAAAGCCGACTTGTCCACCTGGGCGAGGGGCCGCGGATGTATACGCCCCGGGGCTATGCAAAGAAGCTGGATCAGGGGCCCGAACAGCAGGAGCCCGTTCCTGTAACGGGGGAGTCTTTCACCGTGAATGATTTGCAACACGCCAGAAAGGCCTTGTCATGACCGTCTATTTCATTGGCGCTGGCCCCGGTGACCCCGAACTTCTGACGATCAAGGCTGCGCGACTGATCGCTGCTTGCCCGGTTTGCCTTTATGCCGGTTCGCTGGTGCCCGAGCAGGTCGTGGCGGGCGCGCCCCATGGTGCGCTCATCATGGATACGGCGACCATGACGCTCGACCAGACGCATGCTGAAATCCTCGCCGCGCATGCCAAAGGTCAGGACGTGGCCCGCGTCCACTCTGGCGATCCGTCGCTTTATGGTGCGATTGCCGAACAGATCCGCCGCCTTCAGTCTGACGGCATACCCTATGAGATCGTGCCCGGAGTTCCGGCCTATGTCGCCGCAGCGGCGGCGCTGGGGCAGGAACTGACCATTCCCGAAGTCTCGCAGTCTGTCATCCTGACGCGCATGTCGATGAAGTCGACGGCAATGCCCGCTGGCGAAACGCTTGGAAACTTCGCCCGTTCTGGCACCACACTTGCTATTCACCTCGGAATCCGGGCTTTGCGCGAAATCGAAAGACAACTGACGCCTTTCTACGGGGCCGATTGCCCGGTGGCTGTCGTCTATCGCGTTGGTTGGCCTGACCAGATGATCATCCGTGGAACCTTGTCCGATATCCATACCAAGGTGCGCGAGGCCAAGATCACTCGAACGGCACTGATTCTACTGGGTCCGGCGCTCGCCCCGTCACACGGGTTTCCCGACAGCGCCCTTTACGACCCGACGCACCCACATGTGTTGCGCCCTCGCGTCACAACTTGAAAATCGGGGAGTATCAGAGGCTTATGCTGCGCTGCGGCATCGCCGTTTCTTGATTTTGCCGCAATCTGCGGCATCCTGTTCTGCGGGGATTGAGGTGCAGCATGTCTGAATATCTGCCGGAAGCAGTTCGCAAGGGGCTCGAGGACGCGCGCTTGGCGATGCTGCGCAGGTCAAGCAAACTTTGCATTCACGACGGGGACGCCATCCATCGGGTCCTGCGCCTTTGGGATGGGGGGTTCTCGCTTGACGCCAAGTCCGCCCCAAAACTGCGCGGTTTTGTCGATCTTTATGATGGCAGCCGCCATCTCTATAAGTGCCTGATCGTGAATTCGCGTGAGGATGAGGGCGAGCGCATTTACGAATTCAAGTGGAATACGGCGGTTTCGGATCGCCCAGCAGTCGATTTCGTGCGCTCGGATGATGCGCCAGTCGCCCTTATTCCGCGACTGTTCTGAGCCGCGATCGCCGGGACCCGCCCGACGAACTTGCTATTGCAGATCGGCAAAGGCCTGTTGCAGGCGTTCGACCGCCTCAATGACCTGCGCGCGGGGCGCCGCAAAATTGATGCGCATGAACGTCTCACCTCCTGTGCCGAAACTTGCACCGTGGTTGACCGCCACCCGGGCATCCTTCTCGATCCGGCGGGCGATCTCGGCCTGGGTCATGCCCGTTCCCGCAAAATCGACCCAGGCCAGATAGGTCGCCTCAAGCGCCATTGAGGTGACACCGGGAATAGCGTTCATTCCGGCGTCGAGTACACGCCGGTTGCCGTCCAGATACTGGAGAAGTTCATCGACCCAGACTGCGCCCTCGGGTGAATAGGCTGCGGTGGCCATGTGCATCCCGAATGAATTGGGCGAGATTCCAAGAGCCATCATCCGCGCGGCAAAGGTGGCCCGAAGATCCGGGTCCGCGATGATGACGTTTCCGATATGGGCCCCCGCGATGTTGAATGTCTTGGTTGTGGCCGTCA
Source organism: Rhodobacterales bacterium (assembly GCA_041752495.1). GTDB lineage: Bacteria > Pseudomonadota > Alphaproteobacteria > Rhodobacterales > Rhodobacteraceae > JAPLPE01. Next base: position 27,986 of record JBGSWJ010000526.1, on the reverse strand, counting down.
TCATGACGAGCCGATCCTCGACGTCTTCGATCAGTGACATCGGCACATGCACCTGTCCGGGCATGGTCAGGTCGTGGTGAATCTCGTCCGACACAAGGACCAGATCATGCCGCTTTGCGAATGCTGCGACCGCCTGCAATTCTTCGCGAGTCCAGACCCGGCCACCGGGGTTGTGCGGCGAACACAGGATCACCATTCGTTCTTTGCCAGTCATCCGGGCATCGTATGCCGCAAAATCGAACTCGTACCGTCCGGCATTGTTGGTCAGGACGCACTCCACCACCTCACGCCCCGAGGCGCGGATAACACGGGCGAAGGCATGATAGACGGGGGTGAAAAGAACTACCCCGTCGCCGGGGCGGGTAAAGGCCTCCAGACAGATGCTCGTCCCGTTCACCAGGCCATGGGTGGTAAAGACCGCTGTTCGGTCAACCTCCCATCCGTGGCGGTTCTTCATCCACCACTGGATGGCATCCAGGTATTTGCCATCGTCGCCAAAATAACCGTACACGCCATGATCAACCATCGCCTGAACTGCCCGGGATACGGCGGCGGGGGGCTGGAATTCCATATCGGCCACCCACATCGCAATGCCGTCGTTGGCAGACACACCATAGTAGGACTCCATCATGTCCCACTTCACGCAATGGGTGCCGCGGCGGTCGATAGGGGTGTCAAAGGTCATGGTCTTCTCCTGCATTCCAAAGCAGGCTAGTCGCATGCGCAGCAAGAGCCAACCCCACGGCGCCTATTGCCCGTATTGCAAGCCTTGGTCGCCTGTCCTAAATCGACTCTATGACCCTGCGCAACATCATCCTGCACCCCGATCCGCGTCTCAAGACGATCTGTAAACCTTTGGTCGAGGTGACGGACGACATTCGTCGGCTGGCGGACGACATGCTGGCCACAATGTATGATGCGCCGGGCATCGGCCTTGCCGCACCGCAGGTTGGTGTACTGACGCGGATGATCGTGATGGACTGTGTCAAGGAAGAGGCCGCTACGCCGCGCCCCATGGTTCTGTTGAACCCCGAGATCGTGTGGACGTCGGACGAACAGAACGTCTACGAGGAAGGTTGCCTTTCCATCCCCGATCATTTTGCCGATGTAGAGCGCCCTGCCCAGGTGGCCGTACGTTGGCTCAGCCTTGACGGCAAGACCGAGGAAGAAAGGTTCGAGGGGCTCTGGGCAACTTGTGTGCAGCACGAGATTGACCATTTGAACGGCCGACTGTTCATCGACCATCTGGGGCCGATCAAGAGGCAAATGATCACGCGCAAGATGGAAAAGCTGAAGCGCGAAAAGGCCCGCGCCTGACATGGCCGTTCTTGCCATCAGGCATGTTCCCGATCTGGTTCTCAGGACCAAGTGCGCAGCTGTCGCGGATTTTGACGAGGACAGACTGCGTGCCCTGACGGCTGACATGTTGGAAACCATGTATGATGCCTTGGGGCGGGGGCTGGCTGCGCCGCAAATCGGAATAACGTCGCGACTCTTTGTGATGGATGTGGCATGGAAGACAGACCGTCCTACCCCAATGGTCTTTCTCAATCCGGAATACACATCCCGTTCCAAAGACTTATCAGTGATGGAAGAGGCCTGCCTTTCGATACCGGGCAAGTCATGTCTTGTCGAACGTCCGTCTGATCTCCGGCTCAGATGGCGGCGTATTGACGGCGCCGTTATTGAAGGGGCGTTCGACGGTTTTGCCGCGCGTTGTATCCAGCATGAAATGGATCACCTCGACGGGATCCTGTGCACCGATTACCCCGCGCCACTAAAGTCCCCCGCAGAATGACTCGTCCTTTCCTGCGCTGGCCCGATCCGGGGCTCAGGTCTCCCGCCAGACCCGTTTCGGAAATCAATGACGAGATGAGAGGCTACTGGGCAGAGATGGTTGACGCAATGGAGTCCATGCCCGGCGGCGGCGTGGGGCTTGCTGCAGTCCAGATCGGCATACCCTTCGCCTTGGCCATCGTGGACGCGAGCGAAAATCGAGGGCAGGTCATTCGCCTTGCCAATCCGGAAATCCTCCACGCGAGCATCGAGTTCCGCTCGTATGAGGAGGCGTCTCCGAACCTTCCGGGTGTTTCCGCCGTTATCGAACGCCCGCGTGCGGTCACGGTGCGTTTCCTGAACGAAGTGGGTCAGGTGGAGGACCGTGATTTCGTTGGCCTCTGGGCCACCAGCGTGCAGCATCAGGTCGACCACCTGGCAGGCCGGATGTATTTTGACCGGTTGAGCCGTCTCAAGCGTGACATGCTGTTGCGCAAGGCGCGAAAGGGCGGCTGATGCGTGTCGTTTTCATGGGGACGCCGGTGTTTTCGGTGCCGGTTCTGGATGCCTTGGCAGACGCAGGACACGAAATCCTTGCCGTCTACTGCCAACCCCCCCGTCCCGCAGGAAGGGGCAAGAAAGACCGCCCATCTCCCGTCCAGATCCGCGCTGAAGCACGCGGCTTGCAAGTGCGCTCACCGGTAAAGTTGCGCGATTCTGACACCGTGGCGGCCTTTGCTGCCCTCAAGGCCGATGTGGCCGTCGTCGTGGCCTACGGCCTCATCCTGCCGCAAGCTGTCCTTGACGCGCCAAAGCTCGGCTGCCTGAACATTCACGCAAGTCTCCTGCCCCGTTGGCGCGGGGCCGCGCCGATACATCGGGCCCTCATGGCGGGCGATTCCAAGACTGGAATCTGCATCATGCAAATGGATGCCGGTCTGGATACAGGTGATGTACTGATGAGCGAAGCGATCCCGATCCTTTCCGAAGAAACCACCGGTGACCTGCACGACAGACTTTCCGTCCTAGGTGCCGCGACTATTGTCAAGACGCTTGCGGTGCTGGAAAGTCTTGAACCAAAACCGCAGTCGGCCGAAGGCGTAATATACGCGACCAAGATCGACAAGTCAGAGGCCCGGGTCGATTGGACTTGCCCTGCGGCGGAGGTTGATCGTCAGATCAGAGGTCTTTCACCTTCTCCCGGGGCATGGTGTATGGTTGGCGAAGAACGCGTCCGCCTTCTGCGGTCACGGGTCGTTCCCGGCGTTGGTAGCCCGGGTACTGTCCTTGGAGGGTTCGTGGTTGCTTGCGGGGACGGCGCGGTCGAGATCACGGAGGTCCAGCGTGAAGGCAAACGGGCCATGCCCGTGGCCGAGGTTCTGCGTGGGCTGGTTCTGGACGACAGATTGTCCTAGGCCGCCGAACTAGCCCAGAAAATACGCAATCGCGCCGGTTCCAAGGCCAAGTGCCGTCACGATAAAGACTCGACCTCCGACGTCATTACCGCCGATCCACCATGCCAGCACGGCCTTGGTCACCGAATTGACGGCGACGGCAAGAAGGATACCGGCGGCTGCAATCTCCCCAATCGCTGTCGACCGGGCAAGTGACACCGTGATCGCATCAACATCGGCAATCCCGGAAAGCGCCGCGACGGCCAGCAATCCTGCTGTTCCCGACAGATCATCGACCAGTTTGACTGCCAGCATGATGACGGCCATCAGACCGGCGAGCTTGAGAGAAGCACTCAATTCAAGCGGATTGGTGAAATTGATCGCGCCCGCCCGCCTGGCCGTTTCGTTCTTGCCCTTCAAGAGAATAAGCGTTGCAGCCGCTGCTCCTTGAACGGCGACGCCGGCAAGCAGGGGAAGCCACAACGACAAACCGACCGGGCGGTTCAGGCCCGTCGCAATCACCCCTACGCGGATCAGCATGACAGACGCGCTGATTGCAATCCCGGCAGCAGCGATACTTGCAGAAGTCGCCCCCGACCGGGCCAGCCGGGCCAGCGTCATCGTTGTGGCAGTCGATGATGCCAGCCCCCCGGCGGCGGCGGTCAACAGAATGCCAAGGCGGTCACCAAACAGGCGAATTGCCAAGTAACCCACCATGGAAATCAGCGCGATCATGATCGCCAGTAGCCAGATCTCGTGCGGGTTGATCGCCCCCCACGGATCCACCGCGCGGTTTGGGAGGATCGGCAACAGCAGGAAAGTCATGACAAGCAGGATCAGACCAGCCTTGATCTCCTCCCAAGAAATCGAGGCAATCCAGTTGTGCAGCGGATTGCGCAGCGACAGCAGCACGGTTGTCACCACCGCCGCGGCGACGGCAACCTGAACATTGCCGGCCACAGCCAGCGCGCCTAATCCAAATGTGACCAGACCGGCCACGACCGATGTAACGCTCGCCGACCTGCGTTCACGCGCCTCGATCCAGTGAAAGGCAGCAAAGACCAATGCAAATGCAGCGAACCCCAGTCCAAGGACGACCCCGCCAAACACCAGTGCCAGATGCGCCGTCACGGCACCCAGAAGTGCCGAAAGTCCAAAAGTCCGGAATCCCGCAGCACGCCCATGATCCTCAATCGCGCGGCTCTGCCAGCCTCTCTCCATCCCGATCAAGAGGCCGATGGCAAGGGCAACGCCAGTTCGGATGAACAGGTCAGTCTCAATCATCAGGCAATTCCGCGTCCATTCCCCCACTTTAGGAGCAGAGGCGACCTTCCGGAATGATCTGAATCATGTTCAAAAGAACGCTCTGGCGGACCGTCTGCTGTCAGACGGCTGTTCTTGAAGGCTTGAATGGCGCCATGCCTTCGCGAGCCAGCGCGTCGGCCCGTTCGTTTTCGGGATGGCCCGCGTGCCCCTTGACCCATTCCCACGAAATCCGATGACGCGCCGCAGCCTCATCCAGCCTGCGCCACAGGTCTTCGTTCTTGACTGGCTTTCCGGTCGACGTCCGCCATCCCTTGCGTTTCCAGCCCGGCAGCCATTCGGTAATCCCGCCTTTGACATAAGCGCTGTCAGTAATGATCGTCAGGGTTGACGGTCGGTCCAGCACCTCAAGCGCGTTGATTGCGGCCAGCAACTCCATCCTGTTGTTCGTTGTGGCTGGTTCGCCACCGCAAAGCCCGCGCTCTTTGACGATGGCAACACCATCCCTTGCTACCAATAGAACACCCCACCCCCCCGGGCCTGGGTTGCCTGAACAGGCACCGTCCGTGTAGGCGAACAGTTCCGCCATCACAGAGCCAAAGGGAAAAGGCTCACCACGACGACCGTTGTCAGCAACAGCCTAAGCGACATCCACCATTCCGGGGTCAGGCCTCGACGCCAGAAATGCCAGTCAATCAAGAGCAGTGCAGCAAATCCGACCATCAGACTTATCGCGGACTTGGACAAACCATCGCCGGTCGTGAAGAACACCCAAAGCACCGGAAGGACCGAAAGGACGTAACAAAGCGCTGCGTCGTTTGGCTCGGCCTTGGTTGCAAAGCCCCAAAGAACACCAGACATGAAGGACAGGATCAGCGTGCCATAGAATAGCTGAACATAGGGGCCGATGAAACGCGACCCCAACCAGACATTGCCAAGCTCTGACAGGCCGGGTTGGTAAAGCGTCAACGCGCCCCAGACGAAAGGGATCAGCCCGCCCAATCCAAGGACAAGGGGCACTGCCGGAATGCGGTTCATGCCGTTCCTTCCTCGAGCTGTTGTGCCAGTGCCGAGATCCGCTTTTCGCGTGTCTGCGCCGTCTTGGCCGTCGAAATCTTGTAGATCAGACCGCGCCGTTTGCCCGGCTTAAGCTTTTCCCACGCCTCCAATACATCGATGCGGCGGAATGCGGCTTCCATATCGTCGGGGGTCTCGACCAGATCATCGATGGCTGGGCGCAGCCGAACCTCAATAGGTTCAAAAGGCACGATCCCGACCCGTTCCAGCAGGCTTTGTCCAGCCCAAAGGAATACGCCATCCAGATCCGGGGCCCGGGTCAACGCCAGATTCACCGGATGATCGTTGATTTCGCCCTCAACCCGCTTGACCCGGGCTGTTTCAAGCACCCTTGATACATCGCCCGGAAGGCGCAAGATCGTGTATGTCACTTTGCCCCAGACCAACGGTTCGACCCGGCCCTCGAAACTCAGCCAATCGCTCATGCAGGCTCGCGCAGGATACGTGGCACCTTGAACTCGACATTTTCTTCCGCGGTCACGACACGTTCTTCGGTCACGTCAAATCGCTCGCGAAAAGCGTTAATCACTTCGTCGATCAGCACCTCCGGCGCGGATGCCCCCGCCGTTATCCCGATCGACCGGATTCCTTCCAGCGCCCGCCAGTCGATTTCGGCAGCGCGCTGCACAAGCTGCGCATACTTGCACCCGGCCCGCGCGCCCACTTCGACCAGCCGCTTTGAGTTCGACGAATTGGGTGCGCCCACCACAAGCATCGCATCGCAAAGCGGGGCCATCGCCTTCACGGCTTCCTGCCGGTTGGTCGTCGCATAACAGATATCTTCCTTGTGCGGCCCGATGATGGACGGGAAACGAACCTTAAGGGCTGCAACGATATCGGAAGTGTCATCGACCGACAGGGTCGTCTGCGTCACGAAAGCCAGCTTTGACGGGTCACGGACAGAAACGGACCCCACATCCTCGACGGTCTCAACCAACAGAACCTCGCCTTCCGGCAACTGGCCCATCGTTCCAATCGTCTCGGGGTGGCCCGCATGGCCGATCATGATCATCTGCAGGCCACTCTCATGATGCCGCGCCGCTTCGTTGTGAACCTTCGTCACAAGCGGGCAGGTCGCGTCCACATGGATCATGTTGCGGGTCACTGCCTCGGCCGGCACAGCTTTGGGAACGCCATGCGCCGAAAAGATGACCGGGCGGTCAGGTGGGCATTCAGAAAGCTCTTCGACAAAGATGGCGCCCTTGGCCCGTAAGCCATCCACGACGAATTTGTTGTGAACTATTTCGTGCCGGACAAAGACAGGGGCCCCCCATTTCTCCAACGAGAGTTCCACGATCTTGATTGCACGGTCCACCCCTGCGCAGAACCCGCGAGGGGCGGCTAGGTAAAGTGTCAATGACGGTTTCGGCATCTTCGATCCTGGCCAGTTTCAGGTGCAGAGGTAAGGCGACAGGCCGTAGGCGTCCAGAGCGTATTGCCCCGCCATAGGGAGCGGATGAAAATCAGACCTTGCGCTTCCAGATGACTGGAAACCAGTCTTCACGAAGCCTTTGCCCCGGTTTCATGTCATGCCCGGTAAAAGGCGGAGAGGTTCGCCCGGGGCGTTCCACATAGCGCGCATCATCCCCCAAAAGCCGCAGTGAAAATGCCCGCCGCCGGATCGCCTGTTCATTGCCCCGCGCCCCATGCAGCGTTCTGTAGTCAAAGGCCACCGCATCGCCGGGCTCCATGCTCCATTCGCGGATGTCCATCCCTTCTGCGTCGGGATCGGGGACGGGCATGTAGTCGTCAGGATTGGGATAGAAACTGGTGTCGGCTAGCCAGCGCTTCGGCAAGACAGGTTTGGGCCACCGGTGAGAGCCGGCCACACATCGCAAAGAAGCCTCTTTCACCGGATCAAGCGGACTCCAGAAGCTGACAGTCTGCTTGCCTTCAACAAAGTAATAGGGTCCGTCCTGATGCCAGGGCGTCGGTTTGGATGTGCCCGGTTCCTTGACCAGAACATGATCGTGAAACATCTGGACCGTGTCAGAACGCATCAGGTCAGCGGCGACCGCTGCGGCGGGCGAATGCAGGGTCACATCTTCGAATTCCGGGATCCGGGTCCAGTTGCAGTAATCGTCAAAGAACCGGCCCGCCTCGCCCGGCTTAAGGTTTTCGGCCGCATATGGCCCCGGTTCGGACATGTTGCGTTCAACGCCCGCGCGAAGCGCGTCAACATGGTCTGCAAACAGGCCACGTATGATAACGACCCCGTCACGCTGGTAGGCATCAATGTCGGATTGGGTGATGAAAGTCTTGGTCATGAGGGTACTGTCCGTTGCAGATCGTACAGCATCCTAATTCGACTTGCTCTGGTTCGGAATGGGGGCAGACATGCAATCACGTCCGCCCGCCAAAGTTTCAGTCCTCGGATTCGACCGGGGCCAGGGCATCATCGCGTACCGGGCGCGTCTCGCGCGGCGGGCGTCCCACTACTTCACGCAGTTCATCCAGTTCGATGAAGTTATCAGCCTGACGGCGCAATTCGTCGGCGATCATCGGCGGCTGGCTGCGAATGGTCGACACGACAGACACGCGCACGCCCTTGCGCTGCAGCGCCTCGACCAGCGGTCGGAAATCGCCATCGCCCGAAAAGAGAACGATGTGATCGACAAAGGGGGCCAGTTCCATGGCATCGACAGTCAGCTCGATGTCCATGTTTCCCTTGACCTTACGGCGACCTTGGCTGTCCGTGTACTCCTTGGCTGGCTTCGTCACCATCGAAAAGCCATTGTAGTGCAGCCAGTCGACTAGCGGACGGATCGGCGAATACTCGTCATTCTCAAGAAGTGCAGTATAGTAGAATGCCCGGAGCAGCTTGCCGCGGCGCATGAATTCCGCCCTGAGAAGCTTGTAGTCGATGTCAAAGCCGAGCGACTTGGCTGCCGCGTAAAGGTTCGATCCATCGATGAAGAGCGCGAGCCGCTCGTCCCGATAAAACATGAAATGTCCTTCCGACAATAAAGCGCCGTTGTGCGTGAGTGAGTGGTCTAATATTTGGACGACGCGTCCGCCTTATGTAAAGGAATGGTGTCATGAGGCAAGAGGCTGAGCAAGGGCTTCCAGCAACGTCAGCCCTTGTTGCATTGGGCGGAAATGTTTCGACGGCTGGCGAAGCGCTACAAGCAACCATCTTGCGCGCTGTTGCTGCCATCGGCCAGGAAATTGGGCGGATTACGCGTCAGAGCCGGCTCTATCGCACGCCTTGCTTTCCGGCTGGTGCTGGCCCTGACTATGTGAACGGTGCTGTTGTCGTCGAAACGATTCTATCGGCGAACCAGTTGTTATCGCGGCTCCATCACATCGAACAGCAGTTCGGACGAGAACGAGTGCAACGCTGGGGAATGCGGACCCTTGATCTCGACCTTGTCGCTTACGGCGAATCAGTCATGCCGGATCGCGAAACTTTCGAGGCCTGGATGGCCCTTCCGCACGACCTGCAGCGGATGCGCGCTCCGGATGAACTTATCCTGCCGCATCCGCGACTTCAGGACAGGTCATTTGTTCTTATTCCGCTTGCTGATGTAGCTCCGGACTGGCGCCATCCCATCCTGGGATTCACAGTTACCGAGATGCTTGCCGCGCGCCCTGGGGCCGAACGCGACGAAGTCGTCCCGATCGAGACGGATTGAGGGGTGCGTGGCATCAAATCCGCTTGTCAATCCCTTTCTTGCCGCCTAAACAGACGACTTCCACACGAGGGTCTGTCCTCTTTTTCCGCATGTCCGGATGAAGGCAGACTGTTCCTGATACCCCAACGATGGGAGAGTGCCCAATGGCCCGCGTTACCGTAGAAGATTGCGTCGATAAGGTCCCCAACCGGTTCGAGCTTGTCATGCTGGCCGCCCATCGGGCCCGCGAAATTACCTCGGGCTCGCCTGTTACCGTGACTCGGGACAATGACAAGAATCCCGTCGTCGCCCTGCGTGAAATCGCCGAGGAAACCCAAAGTGCGGATGACCTGCGGGAAAGGATGATCGAAGCGCACCAGACCCAGATTGAAATCGACGAACCCGAGGATGACGCCATGGCGCTTCTTATGGGTGCAGAGATGGATCGACCGGCTCATGACGATATGTCAGAAGAACGCCTGCTGCGCGAACTTATGGAAGCGCAAGGGCATCGCTGATCGGGGCAGTTCTGCCCAAACAATAGGTTCCGGACCAGATGACGACCGTTGACGACCTGATCGCACTGGTCCGGACCTACAATCCCCGCACCAACGAAAAGATGATTCGCGATGCGTGGTCCTTTGCAGAGGCCATGCATCAGGGCCAGATGCGTCAGTCGGGTGAGCCTTACTTCACCCACCCCGTTGCAGTGGCCAGAATCCTCGCGGAACAGCAGATGGACGACGCAACGATCGTCACCGCCCTGTTGCATGATACAATAGAAGACACCAAAGCGAGCTATTCTGAAGTCGAAAAGCGGTTCGGCCACGAGATCGCCGAACTGGTCGATGGCGTCACCAAGCTCACCAATCTTCAACTGAATTCGAAAGAGACAAAGCAGGCCGAAAACTTCCGCAAACTGTTCATGGCAACATCACGGGATCTGCGGGTGACGTTGGTCAAGCTTGCCGACCGCCTGCACAACATGCGCACCATCAAGTCGATGCGTCCCGAAAAGCAGGCCCAGAAGGCCCGCGAAACGATGGACATCTATGCCCCCCTTGCCGGCCGCATGGGCATGCAGTGGATGCGCGAAGAGCTCGAAGATATGGCCTTCCGGGTTCTCAATCCAGAGGCGCGAAATTCGATCATCCGCCGCTTCATTACCTTGCAGCGTGAAACCGGCGACGTGATCCAAAAAATCACGGCCGATATGCGCCTTGAACTCGACAAGGCCGGAATCGAGGCCGAGGTGTTCGGACGCGCCAAGAAGCCCTATTCGATCTGGCGCAAGATGCAGGAAAAGGATCAGGGCTTCAGCCGCCTGTCCGATATCTACGGCTTTCGCATCATCACCCGGAACGAGGCGGATTGTTATCGCGTTCTTGGCGCAATCCATCAGCGCTGGCGGGCCGTCCCCGGTCGTTTCAAAGACTATATCAGCCAGCCGAAATCGAATGGCTATCGCTCGATCCACACCACGGTTTCAGGCCGCGACGGCAAACGCGTGGAAGTCCAGATCAGAACCCGCGAAATGCATGAAGTCGCCGAAGCGGGCGTTGCCGCGCATTGGTCCTACCGCGACGGTGAGCGCGTTGTGAACCGCTTCGCCGTGGATCCGGTCCGCTGGATCGCGCAGGTCACCGAACGTTTCGACGAAGATCACGACCACGAAGAGTTTCTCGAAGCCGTCAAGCTTGAGATGTACCAGGATCAGGTGTTCTGTTTCACACCCAAGGGTGACGTGATTAAGTTGCCCCGTGGCGCCACTCCCATCGACTTTGCCTATGCGATCCATACCCGCATCGGATCTGCCTGTGTAGGTGCCAAGGTCGACGGCCTGCGCGTTCCTCTCTGGACCCGCCTCAAGAACGGCCAGTCGATCGAGATCATCACGGCCGAAGGCCAGACCCCTCAGGCAACCTGGATCGACATTGCCGTAACAGGTCGCGCAAAGACCGCGATCCGCCGTTCACTGCGCGAAGAGGACAGGGAGCGGTTCATCAAACTTGGCGCGGAACTCGCCCGGGTGGCGTTCGAAAATGTCGGCAAGAAGGCAACCGACAAGGCGCTTCGAACTGCGGCAAAGGCGTTGGTGATCGAAGACGTAGACGAGCTCCTTGCCCGTCTGGGAAGCGCCGAACTGACTGCGCGGGAAATTGTGCGCGTCATCTATCCCGATCTGGCCCAAAAAGCCGGGGACGAGATCGATGAAGGCCGCGCAGTCGTGGGCCTTGCCCCGGATCAAAGCCACCGTCGCGCCCCCTGCTGCCAGCCCGTTCCGGGAGAGCGCATCGTCGGCATCACCTTTCGAGGGCAGGGCGTGGTCGTTCACGCCATCGATTGCCCCGCGTTGGTCGATTACGAAGAACAGCCGGAACGCTGGGTCGATCTGCGCTGGCAGGAAGGCATGCACCGCGCCGTCAACTCCGTCACTCTGGACCTCACGATCAGCAATGATGCCGGTGTTCTGGGGCGGATCTGCACTCTGATCGGAGAGCAATCGGCCAATATCTCGGACCTTCATTTTGTCGACAGAAAGCCAGACTATTATCGTCTGTTGATCGACGTGGACTTGCGCGACGCCGAACATCTCCATCGCGTGATGACCGCGCTCGAGGCGGAAAGTAACGTGTCCTCCATTTCGCGCCATCGTGACCCGAAACGGTCCATCATGACGGCGTCCGGACTGCAGGTCTGATCAGGGCGGGTCTTCAGTGGTCTTCAAGCGCCGTAGGAAACGCACGCTGTGGGACCACATCGTTGAAGGTGTCTGGCCCCGCGCCGGATGGGGCCGTGCTTTTGAATACATCAAGCACCGGCTAAGACGTCTTCCCGATACCCCCGAAAAGATCGGGCGCGGCCTGTGGACCGGCGTGTTCGCCAGCTTTACGCCTCTGTTCGGCTTTCACTTTGTCATTGCCCTGGTTCTGTCAAAGATCATCCGGGGCAACTACCTCGCCGCCATCATCGGCACCTTTTTCGGGAACCCGCTGACCTTCTTGCCTATCAGTTTTTCGGCTTTGAACACCGGATACTTCCTTTTGGGTGACCGGCCCGAGTCTGGCATGGTCCGCGCCATGCCTTCTCTTGTTTCCGGGGCGGGTCAGGATCTTTGGCACAATGTCGTGGCCATCTTCGGACCCGAGAAGACCGACTGGACCCGACTTGCCGTCTTTTATGATGAGGTATTTCTTCCATATCTTGTCGGCGGACTGATCCCCGGCATCCTGGCCGCTACAGTATGCTACCTGCTTTGTGTTCCCCTCGTGCGGATCTATCAGGACCGCCGCCGCAACGCCTTGCGGGAAAAACTTGCCAATCTTCAGAATAATCGCGTTCGCCCGGCTGACGATCAGGTTCCGCCAAGCTAGGTTCGGACACAACAGTCAAGGAGCGGCCCCGCGATGAGCAAACTTCGGTTAGGTGTGAACATCGATCATGTGGCAACGGTTCGGAACGCGCGAGGGACCGTTTTCCCTGATCCCGTCCGCGCCGCCAAACTGGCCGAGGAGGCGGGGGCCGACGGCATCACCGCTCATTTGCGCGAGGACCGTCGACACATTTCTGATAGCGATATCGAACGGCTGGCTGAAACCCTGCGCGTTCCGCTGAATTTCGAGATGGCGGCAACGCGTGAAATGCAAGCCATTGCTCTCCGCCACCGGCCCCATGCCGTTTGCATCGTTCCCGAAAAACGGGAGGAGCGGACAACAGAAGGTGGCCTTGAAGTAGCCCGTCAGGAAAACGAACTCGCTCATTTCATCGCACCGCTCAGGGAAGCCGGATGCCGCGTGTCGATCTTCATCGCGGCCGACCGCCCCCAGATCGAAGCCGCGCATCGCATCGGTGCCGCCGTGGTCGAACTCCATACAGGTGCCTATTGTGACGCTCATCACGAGGGCCATTTTGCCGCCCGTGATGCCGAACTTTCACGTTTGCGCGACATGGCTGCCTTTGCCCATGACCTCGGGCTCGAGGTTCATGCAGGTCACGGGCTGACTTACGAAACCGTGCAACCTGTTGCTGCCTTTCCACAAGTGATGGAACTCAACATCGGGCATTTCCTGATCGGTGAGGCCATCTTCCGGGGCCTTCCGGCATCAATATCAGAGATGCGGCGTCTCATGAATGAGGCCCGGGGCGATGGGGAAGCAAAATGACATTGGCCACCGTCGCACCATCGGACCGTATACCGTTGATTGAAAGACGAGGGATCGATTTCCCCCTCTATGCCGGCGTACCGGTTAAGGTGAAAAGCAGCGGTTGGGTCATACTTCTGTTATCGGTGGCGGTGGGTTTCGTATTGCTCACAGCCGGAGCCAGCCCCACCCCCAGTCCTTTGGAACGTGGAATCCGTGCTCTTGCTTTCCTAGGCTTACCACTTGCAGCACTGGCCATTGTTGCGCCGGGCTCTATCAGGTCGCTCTTCCGGCCGATTGGGTGGCGCGACATCGGTGTGATCGTCTTCTGTCTGTTCCTCGGCCTGGTGATAAGTGCCATCGTCGGAGCAATCGTTGCGTCGACCTTTGGTGCTGTGACGAACCCGGCGGCAGAGGCGATGACGACCCTTTCCCCCACCGAAATCATCGCATTTTTCGGAGCCACGCTGATCCAACTTCCAGGCGAGGAATTGCTGGCCCTCATACCATTCCTTGCTATCCTTGCATTTTGCCACGGCAGGTTGGGTATGTCCCGGCGGCTGGCGGTCATTTTTGCGTGGGTCGGATCCTCTATCGTTTTCGGCGCAGCACACCTGCCGACCTACGACTGGAAATGGGTCCAATGCCTTGTCGTGATCGGCTGTGCCCGTATCGGCCTCACTCTCTCCTACGTCCTGACCAAGAACGTGACCGTTTCAAGTATCGTTCACATCCTGAATGACTGGGTCCTGTTTGGCAGCGGGATCGTCCTTGCAGGACTGGAGACGACTGCAGGATGATCCTTGGAATCGGCACCGATCTCTGCAACATTGAGCGGATCGACAGGACACTTGCGCGGTTCGGTGACCGTTTCCGCGACAGGGTGTTCACCGAAAGGGAACAGCGTAAAGCTGAAAGCCGACCACGCGCGGTTGCCGCCACCTACGCCAAACGGTGGGCGGCGAAAGAGGCTTGCTCAAAAGCCCTTGGTACCGGGCTGCGTATGGGGATCGCGTGGAAGGACATGGCGGTCTCAAATCTCCACACTGGCCAGCCCATCATGCATGTCACGGGTTGGGCCAAAGAACGGCTCCAGTCCATGACGCCCCCGGGCCACGAAGCGATCATTCACGTGACCCTGACTGACGATCACCCGTGGGCCAGTGCCTTTGTCGTGATCGAAGCGCGGCCATTAGCCGACGGCCCTGACCGCGCCTTCGCTTGACTTGCCCCCCGGGCAGGGTCAAGAAGCGGCGCTGTGGAACAGGAAAGATTTCGCATGACTGGCAAGGTTGAAAACACGGGTTGGAGCGCAAGCATCATCGAGACGGTCAAGACGATCGTCTACGCGCTGCTGATCGCGGGCGTCTTCCGGACGTTGTTCTTTCAACCGTTCTGGATCCCGTCCGGGTCGATGAAAGACACCTTGCTGATCGGTGACTTCCTGTTCGTCAACAAGATGGCCTATGGCTATTCCTATGCGTCCTGCCCGTCGATCCGGATCGCTTCTTTGGGGGTCGATATAGGCGCAGACGATTTCTGCGGGGTCTTCAAGGGTAGCAATACGCGCCTATTCGGTTCCGAACCCGAACGCGGCGATGTGGTCGTCTTCCGCCACCCCGTGACCGGCGTCGACTTCATTAAACGCCTGATCGGCCTTCCCGGCGACCGGATTCAGGTCAAGGACGGTCTTCTTTATATCAACGATGAACCGGTCAAGGTCGAAGACGCTGGTTTCTTTACCGAAACCTTTGAACCGCAAGGTCCGCAAGGCCAGATGCCGCGCTGCGCCAATGGAACCGTAGGCCTTGGGGCCGATTGTGTATCTGAACGGTACCGGGAAACGCTTCCCAACGGTGTGGCCCATGATGTCCTGAATATCGGCGATCAGGCGTCAGACAACACCGGCGTGTTTACTGTCCCACAGGGGCATTACTTCATGATGGGCGACAATCGCGATAATTCGATGGACAGTCGCTTCCGGCAAAGCGTCGGCGGCGTAGGTTTCGTGCCTTTCGAAGATATTGTGGGCCGCGCCGACCGCATCATGTTCTCTTCGGCGGGTCGCTCCATGCTTGCTTTCTGGACATGGCGGTCTGATCGCTTCTTCAAGGCGATCGAGTGAGGGTGTCTGCGGATCTTCAGGCCTTTGCCGCAAGGCTTGGCCACGGGTTCGCTAGGCCGGAACTGCTTGTCCGCGCGCTCACCCACGGCTCGATCTCGGGCCCCAACCGCGACGATAACCAGCGGCTTGAATTCCTGGGCGACCGGGTCTTGGGCCTTGTGATGGCCGAGGCATTGCTCAAGGCTGATCCCGGCGCAACCGAAGGCCAGATCGCCCCCCGCTACAACATGCTTGTCCGGCGCGAGACCTGTGCCGAAGTTGCCCGCGAGAACGATCTGGGCGCCGTTCTCAAACTCGGACGGTCCGAGATGAAATCTGGTGGCCGCCGGAAAGAGGCGCTGCTGGCCGACGCGATGGAAGCTGTCATTGCAGCCGTCTACCTTGACGCCGGTTTTGACGCTGCGCGCAGCATGGTCCTGCGCCTTTGGGGAACGCGCATTGGCGCAGTTGAAACAGATGCGCGCGATGCAAAGACCGCCCTTCAGGAATGGGCGCAAGCCCGCGGAGAAGCGCCGCCTGTCTATTCCGAAGTCGGACGCGAGGGACCTGACCACCAACCCGTCTTTACCATTGCCGTAACCCTTGAATCGGGCGAGACCGAACAGGCAGCCGCCGGTTCAAAGCGGCAGGCCGAACAGATGGCGGCAGCGGCATTGCTGAAAAGGATGGGCGGATGAGCGATACTACCCAAGGCGGCACAGCCGAAACCCGCGCCGGCTTTGTTGCGCTGATCGGTGAACCGAACGCCGGCAAGTCCACCCTCCTTAACCGTATGGTTGGGGCCAAGGTTTCGATCGTGACCCATAAGGTCCAGACGACTCGGGCGCGCATCCGCGGCGTGGCCATGGCCGGACAGGCGCAGATCGTCTTTGTCGACACGCCCGGCCTTTTCCGCCCGCGTCGGCGGCTGGACCGCGCGATGGTTGCCGCCGCATGGAGCGGGGCTGCCGATGCTGATGTGGTCGTTCTGCTGATCGAAGCCCAGCGGGGCATCACCGAAGGCGTCAAGTCAATACTCGAGACTCTATCTGGCCGTGTCCACGGACTGCCAGTGGCGCTGGCAATCAACAAGATCGACCGCGTCAAGGCCGAGACGCTGCTTGCTCTTGCCGAAGAGATGAATGCCGCCTTCAAGTTCGAGAAGACCTTCATGATCTCGGCCGAGAAGGGCTACGGCTGTGACGATCTCAAGGACTGGCTTGCCTCCAAGATGCCCGTGAGCCCTTTCCTTTATCCCGAAGACCAGATCGCAGACCTGCCCATGCGGCAGATCGCAGCCGAGATTACGCGGGAAAAGCTGACCCTGCGGCTTCATCAGGAACTACCCTACGAACTGACCGTCGAAACCGAAAACTGGGAAGAACGTCCGGACGGTTCGGCGCGGATTGACCAGATCGTCTATGTCGCCCGCGATGGCCACAAAGGCATCGTTCTGGGCAGGGGCGGCGAAACAGCCAAGGCCATTGGTCAGGCCGCCCGTGCCGAACTCGAGGAATTCATGGGTCGGCGTGTCCACTTGTTCCTGACAGTCAAGGTCCGCCCGAACTGGCTTGAAGAAGCAGAGCGCTATTCGGAAATGGGGCTTGATTTCAAGGACGGCAATTCTTGATCCGTCTGACCGCTGACCTCTGGGTCGCGGCCTATCTGGCACGGCTGCGGATCGAAGGCATCCCTGCCTTTGTTGTAAAGCGCGGCGACGCTTCATCGGGTGCGGTTCTTGTCAAACTCAACACGCTTGACGGGTGGGCGGTCTGCTATCAGCGTTCTCTTGACTTGATGTCAGGTGATAGGAAATGGGTTGTCCTGACTGAAGGCACCGAACGAGACGTGGATCAATCTGTGACCAAACAGCGAGGTTTCGATCCCGACCTCTGGGTGATCGAGGTTGAGGATCGTAGAGGACGACATCTTCTGGATCAGCCGGGTCTGGAGTGATGGATGGTGTATCGGCTGATCGTTTCTCGTTGCCAGGTTCGGACCTGGCGGGAGCGATGCTGCAATGATCGAATGGCGGGATGAAGGCGCCGTTCTTGCCGTCCGACCGCACGGCGAGACCTCGGTTATCGTCGAGGCTTTCACGTGGCAACACGGCCGCCATTCCGGTGTTGTGCGCGGAGGCATTGGACGAAAGCTGTCCCCCGTTCTGCAACCCGGTGGACAGGTGGAACTGGTGTGGAAGG
The DNA here is from genome assembly GCA_041752495.1 of Rhodobacterales bacterium. Lineage (GTDB taxonomy): Bacteria > Pseudomonadota > Alphaproteobacteria > Rhodobacterales > Rhodobacteraceae > JAPLPE01. The sequence goes on along the minus strand of JBGSWJ010000526.1, from coordinate 10,415 downwards.
CCCGTCTTGAGGACCACCTTGGTGCATATACCGTTGAACCCATCCGCAGTCGGGCAGCTGTAGTCCTGTCCGACAGGCTAGCTCTTGCCGGCTTGAACGCCGTTGCGGGCCTTTTGTCACAGGTTCTGCCCGAACGCGAGGCGCACCCGCCACTCTATGACCGGACGATCACCTTGCTCGACCTTCTGGGCGAAGGCGACGTTTGGCCTCTGGCCTATCTGCAATGGGAACTCGCCCTGCTTGAAGAACTGGGCTTTGCTCTCGACCTCACGCAATGCGCCGTGACTGGGGCAACCGGTGATCTGGCCTATGTTTCGCCAAAGACTGGCCGCGCTGTGAGCCGGGCTGCAGCCGGAGTCTGGGCTGACAGGCTCCTGCCGCTCGCTCCCGTTCTGATAGGTCAGGGCGATGCGGGTGGGCCCGAGATCGCAACTGCGCTCTTCGTGACAGGATATTTCATCGAACACCGGCTGATGAAGGGTCTCGGAGATCGTCCCATGCCCGCCGCCCGCGCGCGACTTCTCTCTGTCCTTGAACGTCAGCCCTGACTCTTGAAGACCATGATCCGGCCTTCCGGACTGCGCAGGGTAAGTGTATCGCCTACAATCTCTGCCGATGTCATCTCGGCCAGAGCTTCGAAAAACACAGCTTCTGCTGCAAGCGCATCACAGGCCATTTCGGTTGAGGTGATCCCGGCGGGTGCGAAGGCGGGCAAGGGCGCGTTCAGCCGTGCGCCAAAGCGGTTGCAGGGGGCCTGACCTTCGATCTGATCAGGCGCAACAAATCGGATCGTTGCGCGGGGCGCAAACGGACCGTCATCCAGATATGCAAGCGAGAAAACCCGCGAATCCAGGACAGACGCCGCCGGAGCGCAGGCAGCAAGAAGCATCAGGAATGGAAGGATCACCCGCATGTTTCCAGACTGCCCCGCGCCCTTGCACCTTGCAAGCGTTGATCAAACCAGTTTGTTGTCCACAAGAAATTGCGCGGTTTCCTTCAGGCTTTCCGGGCCGGGACGAAACGTCATGCCAAGGATGCGCCGCGCTTTTTCGGCATTGGCATCGTCCCTGCGGCCAAGGATCGGAATGATCGTGCCGATCGACTTGTCAAACAAGCCAAGGAACCTGACGACAAAGTCCGGAGCTTGCCGCATCACGATCTTGCGGTCTGGAAATGCGGCCTTCAGTTCCCTGGCGATGTCGACAAACCACATGAACCGCTCTGACCCGATGAACCGTTGTCCGATTGTGCCCTCGTGAGTGAGGGCGCGCAGGTGCATTTCGGCAATGTCGCGGACATCGACACAAGTGAACCCGACATGCGGCAACATCGGATCCATGGCTCTGAGCACCCGTTCCACTACCGCAACCGAAGTGCCGAAATGGCGGTCAAGCGGGGGTCCGATCACAAGAACCGGGTTGATAGTGGTCAACTGGATATCCGGCGCTTCCGTCCTGACAAACGTCCACGCCGCTTCTTCAGCCAGCGTTTTGGATTTCGAATAGGCCGTGACACTGGGATGGTTGACATCTGTCCAGCAGGTCTCGTCAAAAGCGGCTTTTCCCGCGGGAAGTTCGCCCCCCATCACAGCGGCTGAAGAAGACGTCATGACAACCCGGCGGACATTTGCGGCCCTGGCGGCCCGCAAGGCCCGCAGCGTACCCTCCACCGCGGGTCTGACCAGATCATCCTCGTTCTTTGGCTGAGCCATTGGAAACGGTGATGCCGTATGCATCAGAACGTCAGTCCCTTCGAGGGCAGCATGCCACCCGTCATCTTTCTCAAGGTCGAGAACCACAAAGTCGAGCAGCTCCAGCAACGCGGGCGAGGTCAGTTTCGGCAGGACGGCACGTCGAACTTCCTCGGACCGGTTCAGATCGCGGAGTGTCCCTCGGACGGCATACCCTGCGTTCAGCAGCTTCACGATGATATGCTTGGCGATATAGCCGCTCGAACCCGTCAGAAGTACCGTCTGTGCCATGGCTTACCCGCAAGAAATGAACTGTATAGTTTAGTTTAGGGCACCCCTTCTTTTCTTCAATGCCTCTCGTTACTGCCGTGAAGTCGGCTTCGGATGTCGCGGTCGGAAAAGCCGGGCGATCCGCGCCCTTGCATCAACGTCCAAAGGACCGCGACGAAAGCCCTGATGTTCACGCCCCGCACGCCGCTTTACCTGTCTCATGCGCCTACGCCCCGCGTAGAGCATTTTGCACTTATCGCAGCGCTCGAGGCTGGTTTCAGGGGCATTCTTCTGTCGGTCATGCCCCTTGTGGTCTATCGCGCCTATGGAGACGAATCCGTTGTGTCGGCCATCTATCTGGCCGTCGGGATCGCTTCACTGTTTTATGGCCTGATGGTGCCTTGGGTCACGCGCTACATCCCCCGGCGCTGGACCTTCACGATTGCAGGGGTGTTCTATCTGGCAGGCGTCTCCTTTTCGCTGAGCGGCCATCCCGAACTGATCGCGGCGGCGCTGTTCTGCAATGCGCTTGGTACGGTCACATTTACGGTCTGTCTGTCGGCATATGTGCTCGACTACATTTCCCGACAGGATCTGGGCCGGAATGAATCGACCCGGATGTTGTTTTCCGCCGGAAGCTGGACCGCTGGCCCGGTGACCGGGGTGTTCCTGTTGAACTGGTGGCCCCCCGCGCCGTTCCTGGTGGCGGCATTCTTTGCGGTTGTTCTGGTCGCAGTGTTCTGGTGGTTGCGGTTGGGCAACGGCAAGCAGATCACCAAGGCCGCAGGCCCGGCTCCGAATCCGTTGGCCTATCTGGACCGTTTCCGACAGCAGCCCCGCCTGATAGCCGGATGGTCCTTTGCCGTGATCCGATCCTGCGGCTGGTGGGTCTATATCGTTTTCCTGCCGATCTACTGCATTCAGAACGGTCTTGGCGACAAGATCGGCGGGATCGCAATGTCGATCTCTAATGGCCTTCTGTTCCTGACACCGTTCATGCTGCGGGTCGTCCGCCGACTTTCGGTCAGGACAGCCGTCCGGGCAAGTTTCGCACTGGGTGCTGCGTTCTTTATCGTCGGATGGCTCACCTCTTCGATCCCGCCATTGACAGTTGCCGCACTGATGGCGGCGTCCGTACTTCTTGTTATGCTCGATGTCTGCGGAAGCCTGCCTTTTCTCATGGCGGTCAAGCCGTCGGAACGGACGGAAATGGCCGCAGTCTATTCCAGCTTCCGAGACGTTTCAGGAATCGTGACCCCTGCTGTTGCGGGCGTCGTGCTTATGTTCTCTCCGGTCGCCGGGGCTTTCGCGGCTGTTGGCGTTGCGATGTTCGGGGCTTATCTGATCGCCGGTTCTCTCCATCCCCGCTTGGGTGAGCCGCGACATGCTCCGGAAGAAGGCCGAGCGACGCTCGCGGAATGGCATTCAAGGGAGTTGCCAAACGCCCTGTCGTGGTGGCACCCTCAGGTCATTGCATTTCATCGGAGACCAGCATGATTTTGAAACTGGCTTTTGCGCTTTCCATATCTGCCGCAAGCTTGCCCGCACCAGAGAGCCCTGCCAACCTGGTTCAGGTCGAATACATCCTGCCCGCAGCCCGGGTGGTTCAGTACCCGGTGCAGACCGAACTGACCGTGTTGTCACAGACGCCCATGTCGCCCGAGGCACAGAACGCCTTTGACACCGAATTCAAGAACGCGCCGTACTTCGGGGCCTTCGCCTTGTCCAAGGACGGTGGCTGGGGCTATGCCACGGCGGCAAATACGATCAGCGCCGCCCGGGATATCGCGATCCAGCAATGCCTGGGTGCAAATACAACGCAGTGCCGCGTTGTCGCTGAGATTAAGCCAGTCGGTTTTGTGCCGCTTGGCGCTGGTGACATCAGCATCGCGCCCGAGGCGCTGGGCCATTACCTCAATCCAGAAACGAACGTCGTGCCCTTTGCAATGGCAGTCAGCGAAGACGGGGCCTATTCCAAGGTCTGGGCGGCGACGACGCAGGATGAAGCGAACGCTTCGGCGTTGTCAGATTGTGAGACCTATCGGATTACAGATTTGCCCAATCTGGCCGATTATCCCTGCGTACTTCTGCCACCAGCACCCAAGAAATAGATCAAATGGCGTAGCCTTCTTGTCGCACGCCCTTCAGTCAAGAAGACGGCGCGCGATCACCTGGGCCTGGATTTCGGCTGCGCCCTCAAAAATGCTTAGGATGCGGGCATCGCACAGAATCCGGCTGATCGGGTATTCCACGGCAAACCCGTTGCCGCCATGGATCTGCAAACCGTTGTCGGCGGCGGCCCAGGCGACCCGGGCACCAAGCAGCTTTGCCATCCCGGCTTCAAGATCACAGCGGCGCCCCTGATCCTTTTCTGCGGCACTGAAGTAAGTCAGCTGGCGGGCCACCATGATTTCGACCGCCATCATGGCAAGCTTGCTGGCCACCCGGGGAAATGCGATCAGCGGTTTGCCAAACTGCTTGCGGTCGGTGGCATATTGCATCGCCACATCAAGCGCAGACTGGGCTACGCCGACCGCCCGGGCGGCGGTCTGGATGCGGGCGGATTCAAAGGTTTGCATCAGCTGCTTGAACCCGCGGCCTTCCACCGCGCCAAGTAGGTTGTCTTCGTCGACATGGAAATTATCGAAGGCAAGTTCATATTCCTTCATGCCCCTGTAGCCAAGGACCCCGATCTCTCCTCCGGTCATGCCGGGTGTCGGGAATGGGGTATCGTCCGTGCCCGGTGTCTTTTCGGCAAGGAACATTGACAGGCCGCGATAATCCGTAGTGGCCGGGTCGGTGCGGGCTAGTAAGGTCATCACATGGGTGCGGGCGGCGTGCGTGATCCAGGTCTTGTTGCCCGTCACCTTCCAGCCGTCAGCTTCCTTCGTGGCGCGGGTGCGCAGGGAACCAAGGTCTGAACCAGTGTCGGGTTCTGTGAAAACCGCCGTCGGAAGGATCTCTCCCGAGGCGAGGCCGGGAAGCCATTTCTGCTTTTGCGCTTCGGTACCGCCGCACAGGATAAGCTCGGCAGCAATCTCGCTACGAGTGCCAAGGGAGCCCACACCGATATAGCCGCGCGACAGTTCTTCACTCACAACGGCCATCGCGGTCTTGGACAGCCCGAAACCACCGTACTCCTCGGGGATCGTCAGGCCGAACACGCCCAACTCGGCCAGCTCACCGATCACGTCGAGCGGGATCAGACTATCAGTCAGATGCCAGTCATGCGCAAAGGGTTCCACTTTTTCCCGTGAGAAGCGACGGAACTGGTCGCGGATGATTTCAAATTCTGCGTCTAGCCCGGTTTCCCCTACCGTGATGCGGGCTGTCTGGTCTTGCATGAGTGAGACAAGCCGCAGGCGTGCGGCCTGTGTGTTCCCCGAAGTCGCCAAGGCGCGGACAGAGGCATCGTCAAGTGCATCCGGGTCAAGACCAATGTCCTGCAGCCGGATGATCTCGCCCTGGCTCATCGGAATACCGCCCGCAATCTGGGACAGGTATTCGCCGAACGCGATCTGGAGGATCAGTTGTTCGGTTTCGCCCAACCGTCCATCGGGCTCGATCCGTTCGGCCCAGTTCTGCATCTGACGCAGGGATTGCGCATAGGTAGCAAGCCAGGCCAAGGCGTGGGCCGCTGTCTGGTTCTGTTCGACCAACTCGGCCGAGACTTTGCCTGCGATGCTGACCGAGTCGCGGACGATCGTCACGGCACTTGCCAGCAAGACTTCTACAACGGCAATCGCCTGTTTGGTGCGGCTGGTCAGATCGGCCATGACCGGGGATGCCAAAGTTGCCAGATCCTGTCCGTCGTGCGCCATTCAAGCCCCCTGCGATGCTGATGCAGAACTATCCACTTCGCAACTGCAGCGCAATATCATTTCGTCAAATACGAAGCCCAAGAAACGACATGTCGCAGAGGATTCGTGACTACCGTCGACCTTCGCGAATCCACGCAGCCAGAATGAGCAGTGAAGACAGCAGCAGAAAGGCCCATGCCGGCAACAGCGGGCTGACGGTAATGTCAGCGGTGCGGTAAGCTTCACGTGGGATTATGCCGATCCAACCGCGCCCGGCAGCGGGCCGGCCTTCGCGGACTTGTCGCAGGTCAGGTTCGCCATCCTCAATCCGAACGATTCCACCAGCCGTGCTGGCGACTGCGGGGGCCAGGAGTTCGTCAGTCGCGATCGTCTGTTCGAATTCTCGCGGTGCGGCAGGTCCCAGCGCAATGACCGTATCTACCTTGCCGTCTGTCAGACGATAAAGCCCCATCTCGGGCGCGTCCCATTGCAATTCAAACCGGCCAGGGCTGACTTCGGGAAGGGTGACGATGGTTTCGGTCCCGTCCGGTCCGGTGATGGTGACGTCAGGCGTTGTTTCCGAGAGCGTCCGGCGGATGATGCGCATGGTCTGCCCTGTCGGTTCGACCGAGAGGCTTTCTTCCTCCAGTTCGGGTTCCTGCATCAGCCAGTGCGCCAGTCGGCGGAGCAGCTCCAGCTGCGGTCCGCCGCCTTCGTAGCCGCGATCCCAGAGCCATGAATGGTCGGAATTGATCAGCGCCACCCGACCTTCACCCACGCGGTTCAGGACAAGGAGCGGGCGGTTATCGGGGCCTTCCATGACGGTGGTGGCTTCCGATGGCGGGATCGTGTCGACCAAGCGGAACCAGCGGCCCCAGCCGGGTGTGCCGTCTTCGGCGGGCGGGTTCGAGGCAAAGTCGGTCAGGCCCTCGGTCACCGGGTGCCGTTCGCCGCTGTCCGAGAGGAGCGGCACGAAGGGCTGATCCACGACCCGCGCGGTGGGCTCACCGGGCAACACGGCGGCGAGGGGCGAACGGTAGATGCTCTCTGCGGTCGCGTATTCCGGGCCCGAGGCGATCAGCACGGCACCGCCGCCCATGACATAGTTTGCCACGTTCTGCAGGTATTCATTGGGCAGGATACCGCGCCGCTTGTAGCGGTCGAAAATGATCAGGTCGAATTCATCTATCTTTTCGATGAACAGTTCGCGAGTCGGAAAGGCGATCAGAGAAAGTTCTTCGACCGGAACGCCGTCCTGCTTTTCGGGGGGCCGCAGGATGGTGAAGTGCACCAGATCGACCGACGCATCGGATTTCAGCAGGTTGCGCCAGGTCCGTTCGCCCGGATTCGGTTCACCCGAGACGAGCAGGACGCGCAGCCGGTCGCGGACGCCGTTGATCTGGATGACAGCGGCATTGTTGCGGTTGGTCAGTTCGCCGTCGACTTCCGGAACGGTGAACTGGATGATGTTCATGCCGCCATGGGGCAGGGTCAGCGGAAGCTCAAGATCCTGTCCCGTCGGCACGTTGAAAACCAACGGTTCACCGCCGTCGATGGCGATGGACAGGTCGACCGTGCCATCACCAACGGGTGCCGCGCCCTGATCGTCGATGCGCAGGGTCAGGCGGAATTCTTCGTTCAGGATGGCAAAGGCGGGGGCGTTCTTGACCACGAGCCTGCGGTCCCAATCGGTGCTGTGGCCCGTCAAAAGGGTGTGCATCGGCGCAGGCAGGCCCGGCAGAGCCTGCATGTCATGCACGCGACCGTCGGTAATCAGGACAATCCCCGCGATCCGCCCCTGGGGCTCTTCGGCAAGCGCTTCGGACAGGGCGGTCATCAGAAGCGTGCCGCCATCACCGGCGTCGTCGCCAATCTTCACGATGCGAAGTTCCGTGTTGCCCAGCGCAGCCACCTCGGCCTCGAGATTGGCGAGGGCTGCGGCAGACTGGTCGGCACGGTCCGAGACGCGCTGGCTTGCGCTTTCATCGACGACGGCGATGACGATGTCTGTCAGAGGCTGGCGGTCTTCCTGCTGGAGCGAGGGGTTGGCGACGGCCACGAGTAGCGCAATCGCTGCAAGCGCGCGCAGCCACCACCCCGACAGGCGGCGGACAAGTGCGATGACAGTCCCAAACGCGGCAAGGCCGGCCAAAGCCCAAAGGACAACCCATGGCACCAGCGGATCAAGAATGATCTGGCCGGTCATGCGAGGGCCCCAGACGACTTAAAGGGGGGCCGGAAACGTCGACGGATGCGGATCATTGGCCCAACCTGTCAAGAAGTGCAGGCACATGGACCTGATCGGATTTGTAGTTGCCGGTCAGCACATGCATGATCAGGTTTACACCGAACCGCAGGGCCATTTCGCGCTGCCGTTCACCTGCCATGCCGCGCCCGACCGGATAAAGGGGCGCTCCATATTCGTCCACCGCCCAGGCCGCCGCCCAATCGTTCCCGCCGATCACGACGGGGGTCACCCCATCGTTGAGGTTGCGGAAAGGCATTCCTTCTGCCTGTTCGGCATCCGGGGGCGAGGATTCGACCCAGACATCAAGCCCGGCATAGCGGCCCGGAAATTCCTGCAAGAGATAAAAAGTGCGGGTCAGAACGTGATCACTTGGGATATGTTCAAGCGGGGGAATGTCGAGCGGACGCGCGATTGCCTGAAGTTTGCGGCCTTCGGGCGTAGACGAGCCAAAGCCGCCCATGTCGGCGTCGCGCGTATCGAAAAGGATCATGCCGCCGGTGCGCAGATAGCGATTGAGTTTCTCATAAGCCTCGCGCGAGGGGATCGGCTGGTTTTCGGTGATCGGCCAGTAGAGGAAGGGGAAAAAGGCCAGCTCATCGGTTTCGATATTCACGGCCATCGGGGCGGCAGGCTCGATCGAGGTGCGCTGGAACAAGGTGTTGGACAACCCAAGTAGGCCCGCCTGCGCGATCTGGTCCACCTGTGCATCGCCGGTGATGACATGGGCCAGCACGACATTCTCGGTCGCCTGTATGGCAAAGGCATCCTCTTCGGCACTCGACTCTGCCTCTTGCGCGTGTCCGCCTTGCGGGACCGCAAGCAGACCCAGCAGGATCAGTGCCGCCAAATTGCCACGTCCGCCGCGCAGGCGGCCCGACAGGGCGAGGGAGGCCAGAATATCGGCCACCAGCATGAGAAGGGCTGCGGTCAGAAGCCAGCCCTTGAGCACGGTTTCGCGGGTCACGTTCATGCCTTCGACGGGGATATCTGAGGGCCAGGCGGCTGGGCCAAGCACGGTTTCGGGACCGATGACGTTGACCGCGATCCGCCTGTCTTCGCCCGCATAGAGGCCGGGCGGCAGATCGGCACCGGGAATGCCCGTCGCCAGTCTTTCGCCTGTTACGCCTGGAAGGGTGTCGGTGTCGGTCAGTGTGCCAAAGGCGTCGAGCACCTGTTCGGGCACCCAGGTCGTACCCGCCAGTTCCTCGGCCAGGGTGCCGACCCGGCGCGTGGAAACCGAAAGGCGTTCAAGCATCTGCACGAACAGTCCCGACAATGGCAGGGTGGACCATTCGGCATTGGCGGTGATGTGGAACAGGACGATCTGCCCGTCACTAAGCGAGGACCGGGTGACAAGCGGCGTACCGTCAGACAGTTGCGCGATAACCCGTTCAGCAAGGGTCGGGTCCGGCTGGGCCATGACCTGTTCCGAAACGGTCACGTCCGGCGGAACGGCCAGACCAAAGAAGGGCGACCCTTCGACAAAGGGGGCCAGAGCCTTGGGTTCACCCCAGCTCATCGCGCCGCCGACGGTACGGCCGCCGGCGCGCAGGCGGACGGGAAGAAGCGGGTCGGCATCCGTGTTGGTCGGGTCCAGGGCGGCAAGGCGGGGGCCGGCAAAGCGGATCAGCAGGCCGCCGGATTCAACCCATGTCCGCATCGCCTCGGCATCACCTTCGGCAAGGGTCGCGACATCGGCCATGATGATGATATCGGGATTGGCCAGCAGGATATCGGGGATGGTCCCGTCAATGAGGTCGGAATTGGGCGAAAGGGCTTGCGTCAGATAGTGGAGGGGCGAGAGGAGCTCGAGCCCCTCGCGTTCGTTCGAACCTGCGATCAGCGCGATTTCACGGCGGCGGAGGGCGTCGTCGGTAAGGCTGATCGCCCCAGCGGACCTTGTCCCGGTCAGTTCAAAGCGCGTCACCCGGTTGCGGAGTTCGGCCTGCAGATCGAGCGTGCCTTCGGCAACCGCTTCGCCCGGGGCGAAGGTGAGCGTGGTCGTAGCCAGTTGCCGTTCGACGCCGCCCGGATCAAGGCCGATGGCGGCGACGATTGCTTCGCTTTCCGGCCCGGTAGGGGTGCGGACGGCGCTGACAGTGATTGTGCCGTCGGCAAAGCGGGTTGGCCGGAGGGCGGTGGTCTGGCGGGGGCTTTGGAACACGGTGACCAGACCGTGGGATTGCAGCGCGGCCAGCATCCGTTCGCGGCTGTTGCGAGCAAGGCCGTCTGAAAGCCAGAAGGTGTCGAAATCACCGTCCAGCGCCTCTGCCCATGTCGTGAGGGCGGCAGGATCGGGCTCCCATGCGGCGGGCTGAAGCGAGGGGAGGCGGAGCGCCGTCGCCTCGGCCGATTGGAAATCGGGCGCTTCGGGCGGGAGGTTGGTCAGGGTCAGGACAGCGGTGGT
>JBGSWJ010000525.1:0-7588 GCA_041752495.1 Rhodobacterales bacterium | reverse complement strand
CGCAGAACGAGCGCCCCCGCAACGCCAAGTCACAGTTGCACCGCCGCCCCCGCCGTGATTCCCTCCCCACAAAGCCAACAGCACCAAAGGGGCCGTCGACATGCGCAAATTCTTCCGCACCCTGCGCTGGATCGTCCTTGTCTTTGCCATCGCGATCCTGGGCCTCGGCCTCTGGAAACGGGACGACATCACCCGCCTCCTCGCCGTCAACTCGCTCTTTGACGAAGACCGCATCGTCCAGAACTTCAGCCATATGGACGATCTGTTCTTCCATACGACCATGGCCCGCGGCGAAGGCCCCGTCAGCCCCCTTCCCCCCGGCCCCGCCTTCACCCTGCCCCCCGCCGTGACAGACTGGATCACCGACCGCCATGTCACCGGCCTTGTCGTCCTGCATGACGGCCAGCTTGTCCACGAAAGCTACTATCTCGGCACCACGCCCGATGATCATCGGATCAGCTGGTCCGTCGCCAAAAGCTTCCTTGCCTCCCTGACCGGCATCCTCATCGCCGACGGCACCATCGCCAGCATCGACGACCCTGTCACCAAATACGCCCCCGCCCTCACCGGCTCAGCCTATGATGGCGCCACCATCCGCAATGTCCTGCAAATGTCCTCGGGCGTGACCTTCAACGAAGACTATTTCGATTTCTGGTCCGATATCAACAAGATGGGCCGCGTCCTCGCCCTTGGCGGCTCGATGGACGGCTTTGCAGCAGGCCTGAGCGACCGCTTCACCGACCCCGGTACCGAATGGCAATATGTCTCGATCGACACCCATGTCATCGGCATGGTGCTGGCCGGGGCCACAGGCCGCAACGTGGCCGATCTGATGCAGCAATACATCGTCGCGCCCATGGGGTTCGAAGCCGACCCGATCTATCTCACCGATGGCTACGGCGTGCCCTTTGTCCTTGGCGGCCTCAACATGCCCACCCGCGACTATGCCCGCTTCGGCCAGATGCTGGCCCAGCGTGGCAACTGGCAAGGTCAGCAGATCGTCCCCGCCAACTGGATCGCCGAGGCGACCCTGCCTTCAGCCCGCACCCCCGCAGGCCAGATCGGCTACGGCTACCAATGGTGGATCCCCGCCGGCTGGCCCCCCGGCGAATTCCTGGCCCAGGGCGTCTATGGCCAGTTCATCTACGTCAATCAGAATGAAAACGTCGTTGTCGCCGTGAACTCCGCCGACCGCGCCTTCGAAGACCCCGGCGTGGACGATGAAAACTACGCCATCTTTCAGCTGATCGCAGCCACGCTCGCCACACCCTGACCGGCGGCGGTTGAAAACCCGGCCCGTCCGCGTCATCCTGAACGGGCAGCAACCCGCAAAGGGCAGATCATGGAAAAGGACCCCTCCCTCAACGTGCTGGGCGGCCCGCTTGAACCCTGTTCAACCGCGCCCCTCACCGGGTTCTTCCGCAACAGCCTCTGCGATACCTGCGCGCAGGACCGGGGCAGCCACACCGTCTGCGCCGTCATGACGGCAGAATTTCTGGCCTTCTCCGCCTATGTCGGCAACGACCTCTCAACGCCCCACCCGCAATGGCGCTTTCCCGGGCTCAAACCCGGCGACCACTGGTGCCTTGGTGCGGCCCGGTTTCTGCAGGCCCATGACGAAGGCTGCGCGCCCGAAGTGAACCTTGCCGCAACCCATCTCCGTGCCCTGGAAATCGTGCCGCTCGCCGTGCTGCAAAGCCACGCGCTGGACCCCTGATCCCGCGCGCCCGCACCGGGGCGCGCGGGATCAGTGCTCAGCTATCCCCGCACAAAGGTAAAGCTGCCTTCCCACTTGCGATAATCGCTGCTCTGCACCCCGTTCCGGTTCGACGCCTCATACCCCTTGTAAGGGCCAAAGATCTCGACCGTCACCACTCCGGTCTGCCCGGGTGCCAGAACGCCGGCATGCACCGCCGCCGTGGCAAGCGAGGAATCGTCGGTATAGATATCCGACCCCCAGATCATGCCCGAAGTCGAACCCGTCACCTCGAATGAAAACACCTGCCCCACCCGGTCACGATACATCGTCAGGCTGCCCGGATCGGGCAACACCTCGGTCCCGTTGTTCACCGGCTGGGTCATGCCGCCCTGCCCGGTCGTGATCGACAGGGTCGATTCACAGCCCTCGGGCATCAGCGACCCCACCCAGATGTCATAGGCCCCGTCCTGCGCAGCAGGGATCACCACGACCGGATCCGTCCCGTTCGTGTCATCGACAAACTGCCAGGCCCCGCTGGCATCATTCACCATCAGCACCGCATCACAAGCCGCCGTCACGCCAATGGTCACATCCTGCGCCGTCACGTTGCCCGTCAGGTTCAGCTGGAAATCGGGTGCCTGCGTGATGAACCCCGACCCCGGCACATTGGCGCAGGCCGAAAGGTCCAGATCCCCGCCAGCATAGATCTGCTGCGTCTGCGCCGTGGCCAGCTGATCCGCCGTATAGTCAAGCGCGGCTGACGACAGGTTCGGGTCCGGGCACAACCCAGCCCCCCCGGTCTCCGCCGTGGGCACAAAGGTTCCCTGCGGCAGCGTCGAAACGCTCAGCGTGACCATGCAGGACACCCCCGGCTCATAGGAACCGACCCAGATGTCAATTACCCCGTCCCCGGCCAGCGGCAACACGACCCGCGGGTTCAGGCTGCTGTCCTCGTCATCGCTGAAATGCCACGCCCCCGAGGCATCATTGACCAGAAGCGTGCTGTCGCAATCCGCCGAAGCCGCCACCTGCAGGTCACGCTGCGCCACCGCATTGCCATTCAGCGTCAACTCGATATTGGCGCCCGGCGTGATGAACCCGCTGCCCGGCACTTCGGTGCAGTCCGACAGGTTCAGCTTGCCGCCGCCCGCCTGCACCTCAAAGGTCGATGCCGTGGCCAGCGACGTGGCATCGCTGTCGAACATGACAGGCGAGCCAATATCAATGTCCGGACAGGCCTGTGCCGCAGCCATCACCGGCAAAAGGGTCAGACAGGCGGCCCCCAAAAGGCCGCGAAAGGTTGAGAAAAAGGTCAAACGCATGAAGTCCTCCGTGAAAACACGGACGCGGACCCATGTCACGCCGCGCCCATATGCAAGCTATAGCACATGAACCTCGTCCTTTGTCCTCTCCGAAGATGGGCCATTTTCGCCAACATTGATCACCGGCCCCGCCATCATGTCTTCGATGAACAGCGAAAGAAGCTGCGACCGCCCCGAAACCCCCGCCTTGCGGTAGATCGCATTGGTCTGCGCCTTGACCGTGCCCTCACTGGTGTTGCGCAGTGTGGCAATGTCCTGCAACGACATGCCCTTGATCGCAAACAGCGCCACATCCCGTTCCGCCGGGGTCAGCCGCCATTCGTCAAACCTTGCATTCAGGATATCCATGAACGCGCTTGAGGCGCGGTGCAGTCGCGCCTCGGCCCGCCGCAGATCTCTCAGCGAACGGCCCAATGCCAGGGCCCCGAACACCAGCCCCAGCACAAGCCCGATGGCCGCCCCGATCTCGATCACCTCGCGGAGATTCCAGTTCAGGGGAACCGGATAAACACCCAACACCGAAAACGCGATATCGGACACAAAGAACAAGGCACATAACGCCTGCACAACAAACAACAGGACAAGGAAAACCGTGCGCTTCACCGGGAACACCGCCCCGATGGCCGCACGCCCTGATCGGCCCCTGCCCGCATCCGCCTATTCGCCCTGCGGCGCCACAACCGAATCCGTCAGCGCCTCGGTCGCACTCAGCGACGCATCAGGCACCACTTCCGCCCCGGCGACCCGGGCCGAAGATGCGGGCGGATCGTCATCATCGTCAAACAGATTGCGCCGCTCGGCGGGCGGCTCCGGAATATCGGCCAGCAGGACCGAATAATCGCGCAGCACCTCGCCCGTATAGGGGTTGATGACGATCTCGCGCCGCACCTCGTCCGATTCCGCGACGATCCGCACCCGACCCAGCCAGGTCCGGTTCATCTGCACGATCTCATAGCCCTGCGTGACAAGCGCAGTCGTGACCTCATCGGTCAGTTCGTTCGCCGCTGCCGGGCCGGTCAGGCTTCCGGCCACCGCCAGCGCCAGAACCATGTTTCGCCACTTCATCTTCTTCACCCCCGAAACACCGGGCCCGTCCTGCCGTTTTGGGGATTGCAGCGACAGAACAGACCCGGCAATGCCGGCGCACCCGGGACAGGGGCGCGCCGCATCAGCTTACTGACGGTTGTCCGGGCAAAGCCAGCCCAGATCCATCTGTGTCACCTCGCAAAAGTCGGGCCGGGCCGGACGTTGCGCAAAGGGCTCCCAATCACTTTCGAAACGGCCCGAAGACCCGGTTTCATCCCGCGCGTTTTCCATGATCGGACCATCGGCCATCGTCCAGTATTCGCAGCCACCGCATTCGCTCTCGGGAGGCACGCCACCCTCATCGGCCAGCACATCCGGCAGGCCCTCGCCACCGGCAGCGGGGTCCTCATACACGACGCCGTCATCCACGACGATATCTTCACCGCCGGTCTCGATCGGGTCGATCACAACCCATTCGTCGTCACCGCCGGCGCCCGCATCCGTGCTGCCGTCATCCTGCGCCATCGCCATGCCCGTGGTCAGCGCGAACAGCGCCACCGACAGGCCGAACGTCAATCCCTTGGTCATCACTCATGAACTCCTTGCAAAGTCTGCCTCTCCGTCGCCCCACGCCCCTTGCGGGCAGGGATCCGTCCGGATGCAGCCGTCGTGAACCGCCCGAACCGTCCCGCCAATTGACCTCAGGTTTGCGCGGCACGCCATAAACCCGCAGGACAAGCGCATAAACCGGGGTTTATGCGGCCCCTCCGGGGCCATTTGCAGGCAAATCCCCTCCGGAAACGCAAACACCCGCCCCAGGGAATGGGGCGAGCGCCGCGTTACGTCAGACTGGATCAGTCGTCGCTGCCATCCTCGTCATCGCCGTTGTCATGGCCCTTGCCGCTGCCCGACTTGTCGTCATCCGACTCGTCGTCGTCATTCTCGTCGCTGTCATCATCGTTGCCGTGGTCGTCATCGCCCTTGTCGTCGTTGCCGTTGTCATCCGACGCATCGTCGTCGGACGCGCTGTCGTCATTGCCATTGTCATCCGACGAGTTGTCATCGCTGCCATTGTCATCCGACGCGCTGTCATCGCCGCCATTGTCATCCGACGCGCTGTCATCGCCGCCATTGTCATCCGACGAGTTGTCGTCGCTGCCATTGTCGTCCGACCCGTTGTCATCACCGCCATTGTCATCCGACGAGTTGTCGTCGTCGCTGCCATGTTCGTCGGACGAATTGTCGTCGCCCCCATGGTCATCCGAGGAGTCATCGTCGCTGCCATGGTCGTCCGACGCGTCGTCGTCCGCACCATCTTCATCGGACGAGGCGTCATCGCCACCATTGTCATCCGACGACTCGTCATCACCACCATTGTCATCGGTCGCGCTGTCATCAGACGCACTGTCGTCACCGCCATTGTCGTCCGAGGAGTCATCCGACCCGTCCACGAAATCGCTGTCATCCGATTCCACATCAACGCCCGGCGACATGTCATCATCCGCGCCGACACTGTATGTCTCCTGCTTCAGCGCCGCCCCGGTGGCCAGGTCATAGACCGCCTCGAACTTGACCGACCCGTTGCTGGCCTCGACCTTCACCTGGTTCGGGCCCTCGCGCACTTCGATCCGGTCAAAGCCCTGAGCCTGCAGCTGCGCCACGATCGAATCCGTGACGGGCGATGCCACAGCCATCACGGCCGAAGTCGCCACCAGTGCCGTCGTCGTCAGAAGTATCTTCCACATGGTCCAGTCCTCTTGTGTCTCTGTTTCCCGCCCCGCCGCTTTCTTGCGGCCCCGGGGGTCAGGGTCGATGACACAGGATTCGCACGGACCACCCCAAAAACACACGGACCGAGGTCTGGTGAACAGGCCCCGGTCCGCTGGCAATGGTCTGATGGATTTCCCCGGTTTTCCCGACCAAGGTCGATCCCCGGTCACACCTTCATGTCAAACCCAAGATGCTTGGCCACGGTAAAGATATCCTTGTCGCCCCGGCCACAGAGATTCATGATGATGATGTGATCCTTGGGCAGCTTCGGCGCGATCTTCATCACATGGGCCAGCGCATGGCTCGGCTCCAGCGCCGGGATGATCCCCTCAAGCTGACAGCACAGCTGGAACGCCTCCAGCGCCTCCTTGTCGGTGATCGCTACATACTGCGCCCGGCCCACATCATGCAGCCACGAGTGTTCCGGCCCGATCCCCGGATAATCCAGCCCCGCCGAGATCGAGAACCCCTCCAGGATCTGCCCGTCCCCGTCCTGCAACAGATAGGTCCGGTTGCCATGCAGCACCCCGGGCCGCCCGCCCGTCAGCGACGCGCAATGCTCCATCCGGTCGTCCACACCCTTGCCGCCGGCCTCGACCCCGATGATGTTGACCGACTTGTCGTCAAGGAACGGATAGAACAGCCCCATCGCATTCGACCCGCCCCCGATGGCAGCGATGATCGTATCCGGCAGCCGGCCCTCGGCCTCCATCATCTGTTCCTTGGCTTCCTTGCCGATGATCGACTGGAAATCCCGCACCATCGCCGGATAGGGATGCGGCCCCGCCACCGTGCCGATGCAATAGAACGTGTCGCGCACATTCGTGACCCAGTCGCGCAACGCGTCGTTCATCGCGTCCTTGAGCGTGCCGCGCCCCGACGTCACCGGAATGACCTCGGCCCCCAAAAGCCGCATCCGGAACACGTTCGGCGCCTGCCGTTCCACGTCATGCGCACCCATATAGACGATGCATTTCAGCCCGAACTTGGCACAGACCGTGGCCGTGGCCACCCCATGCTGCCCCGCCCCGGTTTCCGCAATGATCCGGCTTTTGCCCATCCGGCGGGCCAGAATGATCTGCCCCAGCACATTGTTGATCTTGTGCGCGCCCGTATGGTTCAGCTCGTCCCGCTTCATATAGACGCGTGCACCACCCAGATGGTCCGTCATCCGCTCGGCGAAATACAAAGGCGACGGGCGGCCCACATAATGCTTCCACAGAAAATCCATCTCGGCCCAAAAGGTCGGATCGGTCTTGGCGATCTCGTACTGCCGCTCCAGTTCAAGGATCAGCGGCATCAGCGTTTCCGATACGAACCGCCCGCCGAACTGGCCGAACCGGCCCTGTTCATCGGGTCCGGTCATGAAACTGTTGATCAGGTCTTCGGGCATCGCGGTCACTCCCTGCATTCCGGTGTCCGACGATCTAGCTTTGTCTCCGCCCCGCAGCAAGGACAGGCCATACCCCGTGCAAGGGTTTTGTGAGATTAACCTCGTCAGACCATCAAGGTCCGCGCCGGCCACCCGTCGCAAAACTCTTCCAAGAGTTTTGCCAAATTCCCTCGAGGGAATTTGCCCCCACCCCAGCCGCACCCCCAAACCCACCCCCGGCCCCCGCGCACAACACCAGCCACATTCCCCAAAACTCTTCCAAGAGTTTTGCCAAATTCCCGCGAGGGAATTTCCCCGCCCCCCACCCGCTCACACGATCAGCCTGACCGACTCCCGGTTGCAAAAGATCACGAATTGCCCCGCATTCTCGATCATATG
>JBGSWJ010000524.1:0-5781 GCA_041752495.1 Rhodobacterales bacterium | reverse complement strand
GGCCTCGGTCGAAAACACCGTCAGCCCGTACTGATCGACCAGCCGCAATGGCCGTTCCTGCCCGATGGGAGAAGACCCGTGGTCAATCCCGGCCGTCACAAAGATGCTCAGATGCCGCCGGTGCAACGCCGCGAGCAGCGGAAACAACCGCCGCACCTTTGCAACCTCCGCCGCCGTAAACGCCCCCGCTGCCCGGTCGAGGATCAGCGTCGGCGACGCCTCGCCGATCGGCGGCAGGAACACGGCGATCTCGTCATGAATCGCCATCGCCGTCAGGAATTCCCGCGCATAGCGGCTCCGCCCGATCCCCGCCTCCATCGCCCGCAGCCGGAAAACGCCGGTCTCTCCGCCGCCTTTCCAGTGGGTGTAGAACGGGTCAAAGGCATAGAAATGCTGGTAATAGGCCAGCATCGCCGCCGAAGGCTCCACACGCGGCAGGATCAGATCGGGCGGCGCCGACCGGGAATAGCGCACCAAAGCGGCCAGATCATGCGCCGCCGCCGACCCCAGGATATCCAGAAGCCGGTCATAGAAATCGCCCGCGCCCAGCCCGTCTATCGCCCGCGCCGTCAGCCCGGCCAGTTCCGCCCCATCCTGTCGGTTCGCCATCCCGCCCCTCCGCCCGCAGCCATACTGGCCCGGCAGGCCGTGCCGCACAACATGCCGTTGGTCAGGGCCCCCCTGTCGCAAGATGAGTATTTGAAGAACAAAGTAACAGGCACCGCGCCCTGTGTTACTTTGTTCCCCAAATACTCATCTTCGGGGCAACAGTCTCCGCAGGCGCGCCGGACGCAGGATCAGGCCAGATCCATCATCGCCGTGAACCGCTCCTGCCGCACGTCGAGCAGCACCTCGTCCATCTGCCGCCCGGCAGACGAACAAAGCCAGGCCATCACGCTCGCCGGCACATTCGGATGGACCAGCTTTTCCTGCGGAATCTGGCTGATCGGGTTCAGCCCGGCCGACCGGATTTCGCCCTGCATCATCGTGTCGGTCGGCGGAATGCCGATGAACGCTGTCTGGATGCCATAGGGGGCGAGTTCCATCGCCATCATCTGCGTCAGCATCCGCGCCCCCGCCTTGGACGAACAGTAGCCTGTCCAGCCCTCCATCGGCGTCGTCGCCGCCCCGGTGCCCGCGTTCACGATCATCCCTTTGGACGCCTTCAGCAGCGGCAGGCAGGCCACCGTCATCCGGTGGACGCCGATCACGTTCACCTCGAACGCGGGCCGCAGGCTGTCGGACGTCAGATGTTCCAGATGCCCTATGGGCGCGATGATGCCTGCATTGTTCACGAGCACATCCAGCCGCCCGCCGAACGCCTGCACCTGCGCGACCGCCGCGTTAACCGAAGATTGATCCGTCACGTCCAAAGGAAAGGTCACAGCCCCAGCCAGCGCGCCCATATCCGCCGCGCCATAGAACCCGGCAAAGACCGTCGCCTCGTGCGCCACCAGCGTGCGCACCAAAGCCGCCCCGATCCCGCGCCCCGCGCCGGTGACAAGGACGGTCCTTCCATCAAGGTCGGGAACGGGGATGGGGGCGAGGTTGAACATTTGTCTTGACCTTTCGGTTTGCAGCGTTGTTAATTGGTCTGACCAATTTGCTTTGTGGTAAGGCGCGGAAGGAACCCTGTCAAAAGGTTTCACGCACCAGGGGGGAAGAGACAATGACCAGAATCGCGCGGATCGAGCCGATCCCGATCGCCTATCCTGACCCCAACGACTTTGGCACCATCCGCCGCACGGTTCTGGTCAAGGTGGAAACGACCGATGGCGTTGTCGGCTGGGGCGAATGCATCGCCATGTGGCC
The DNA here is from genome assembly GCA_041752495.1 of Rhodobacterales bacterium. Lineage (GTDB taxonomy): Bacteria > Pseudomonadota > Alphaproteobacteria > Rhodobacterales > Rhodobacteraceae > JAPLPE01. The sequence continues at coordinate 3,969 of JBGSWJ010000524.1, read as the reverse complement.
TGAGGCCTGCAAGGCCGTGGCGACCGTCATCTCCGAAGGCTTCCTGCCGCTGCTGAAGGACAAGCTGGCCGACGACATCGACGGCAACTGGACGCTCATGCGCCGACACGTCTTTTGGTATGGCGAGGGCGGCATCGCCTCGATGGCCATTTCAGGCATCGACATGGCGCTTTGGGATATCCGGGGCAAGATCGCGGGCAAGCCGCTGTATCAGCTGTTCGGCGGGCTGGCGCAGGATCGGCTGCTGGCAAATGCGAGCGCCCATGTGAACAAGAAGGGCGAGGCCGCCTGCGTGGCCGAGGTCGTAGGTTTCTTTGAGGCCGGGTTCCGGTCGTGCAAGCTGGGCTTTGCCAAGAAGGGTGAATCAAACATCGGCGGCGACCCCGACACCGATGTCCATTTCATCAAATCCCTGCGCGAGGCGCTTGGCGACAAGGCCGAAATCCTTGTCGATATCGGCAATGGCGTCCGCTGGGACGTCGATACTTCGATCAGCGTCGGCAAACGGATGCAGGAGTATCGCATCGGCTGGTACGAGGAACCGCTCTATCCGACCGATGACGCCGGCTACATGAAGATGCGGGCCGAAACGACGCTGACCCTCGCGTCTGGCGAACGCGAATTCACCGAGGCGGGCTACCGCCGCCAGATGGAATTCATCAAGGCCATCGACGTCTATGGCGTTGACCCGGCGCGAGTCGAGGGCATCACCGGCTTCCGCAAGGTCGATGCGCTCTGCACGCTGCACGGGAAGAAGATCAACGCCCATGCCTGGTCCACCGGGATCACCACGGCGGCTTCGCTGCATTGCTCGCTCGCCTCGCCCAATGCACTCATCTTTGAATACAAACCCTTCCCTGTCGTCGTGCAGGACGTGATCGTGGCCGAGAAACTCTGGCACAAGGACGGCTGGGCCTATCCGATCGAAGGGCCGGGCCTTGGCATCGAAGTCATCGAAGCCGAAGTGCGGAAGATCGCCGCATGACAACCCGGGGCGGCATCACAAGGCCGACCGAGGGGGATATCCGCAAGGGCGGATTCTCGACCCCCTGGGACGCGCCGATGATCCCGCCCTTTCCCTTCCGCTTCCGCAACGCGGAGATACTGACCCTGTATTGGCGGACGGACCCGGCGGCGATGGCCTTCCTTCTGCCTCCGCCGATGGAACCCGTGGGCGACGTGGCCTGCGTCCATATCTACAAGATGAACGACACCGACTGGCTGGGCCCCTATTGCGAGGCGAACGTCATGTTCGGCGCAAGGCTGGGCGACAGGGCAGGGGCCTATTCGCCCTATCTCGTCCTGTCCTCGGACGTGGGCGTGACGCATGGCCGCGAAATCCACGGCCAGCCCAAGAAACTGGGCGAACCGAAGATCGAATTCCGGGGCGATCTGATCGTGGGCACCGTCACCCGCAACGGCATCGACGTGCTGACCGGGACGACCCCCTACAAGCAGCACCCCTGCGATCCTGCGGCGATGAAGCCCTATTTCGACTTTGCCACCAACCTGAACCTCAAGGCCGTCGACCATATCGACGGCACACCCGCCATCCGCCAACTCACCTCGCGCCGCCTGTCGGATGTGGTGGTGCACGAATGCTGGCGCGGGCCGGGGACGGTGGAACTGCGGGCCAATGCGCAGTTGCCGGTTTTCCGCCTTCCGGTCGTCGAACCGCTTGAGGCATTTTTCTGGCGGGCGGATTTCACGCTCGTCCCGGGCGAGATCATTCACGATTACCTTGGGGGTGGCGCATGAGACTGCTGTTGCAAGGGGGGCCAGCCCCCCGCCTGCGGCTCCCCCCGAGGTATTTGAGAGACAAAGAAACTCAAGGAAGAAAGAGGGCAGGGGCATGAAGGTTGTTGTGACGGATTACACCTTTCCGGCCCTGACGCAGGAAGAGGCGGCGGCAAAGGCGGGCGGTGCGGAGTTTGCAGCGCATCAGTGCAAGTCTGCCGAGGAGGTTGCGGCGGCTTTGGCCGGGGCCGATGTGGCCGTGGTGCAGTTCGCAGCCTTTGGCCCGGCGGCGGCGGCGGCGGTAAAGCCGGGTGCCACGGTGATCCGCTATGGCGTGGGTTATGACAATATCGACCTGAATGCGGCGCGGGCGCATGGGCTGCGTATCGGCTATGTGCCGGATTATTGCGCCGATGAGGTGGCCGACCACACGGCCGCCGCCGCGCTGACCCTGTTGCGCAAGCTGCCCCAGTTGGATGCCAGCGTGCGGCGCGCCGAATGGGCGGCGGTCAAGATTTGTCGTCCGATGAAGCCGTTCAACCAGACGGTGTTCGGTTTCTTTGGCCTGGGCCAGATCGGGCGGGCTGTGCTGGCGCGGCTCAAGGGCTTTGGCTTTGACTTCGTCGCTGCCGATCCGGGGCTGACGGCAGCGGATGCCGCGGCGCTGGGTGTCCGGCTCGTCGACAATGCGACTCTGCTCGCCACGGCGGACATCATCTCGCTCCACGCGCCTGCCACGGCGCAGACGACAGGCTATTTCAACGCCGAACGGCTGGCGCAGATGCAGCCCCATGCCGTCATCGTCAACTCGGCCCGGGGCCTTCTGATCGTCGAGGATGACATGGCCGCAGCCCTCGAAGCCGGGACCATCGCCGGGGCCGCACTCGACGTGTTCCGCACCGAACCCTTGCCTGCAACATCGCCGCTCCGCGATGCGCCGAACCTGCTCCTCACCCCCCATGCCGCCTGGTATTCCGATGCGGCCATCGGGCGGCTGCAGGGCCTTGTGGCCGAAGACATCGCCCGCGCCCTGCGCGGAGAGGGGCCGCGCAAGCCGGTTCCCATGTGACAGAATCCGGCCCAAGGGGGAGGGAGGGAACCCCCGCAGGCTGGCACCAAAGAAACCCTCCGGGAGGAAGACATGAATTACCTTAAGACAAATGGCCTGAAAGCATTGGGCCTGACGGCTGCCCTGCTGATGGGCACGTCGGGCATGGCCTTTGCACAGGCCAAGACCGTTGCCGGCGGCACCGAAGTCGACATGGTTCTGCTGCCCAAGTTCCTGGGCATCCTCGTGTTCGATCAGGCCAACGAAGGCGCGCAAGAGGCCCATGCCGAGCTTGCCAACCCCGGTGACCTGCTGTTCCAAGGCCCGACGCCCGAAAACTCGGTCGCAGGCCAGATCGAAATCGTGACCACTGCCGCCACCAATGGCGTCGGTGCTGTCATGATCTCGAACAATGCGGGCGACCAGATCACCCCCGCCGCCGAGGCCGCACGGGCCGCTGGCGCCAAGGTTGTGACATGGGACAGCCCGATCCCGTCGGGTGCAGGCGAAGACATCTTTGTCGCACAGGTCGATTTCGGCTCCATCGGCACCGTGATGGCCGACATGGCCCTGTCGATCACCGGCGGTTCCGGCCAGTTTGCGGTTCTGTCGGCCACGCCCGACGCCGCCAACCAGAACGCCTGGATCGAAGCGATGAAGGCGGCGCTGGCCGCTGATGCCAAGTATGCGGGCCTTGAACTGGTCGATGTCGTCTATGGCGATGACCAGGCCGAAGTCAGCTATAACCGCGCCCTCGCTCTTGTCGACAGCTACCCTGATCTCAAGCTGATCATGGCACCGACGACCGTGGGTATTCAGGCTGCCGCCAAGGCGATGCAGGACGAAGGTCTTTGCGATCAGGTCAAGACCTCGGGCCTTGGTCTGCCGTCGGAAATGGTGTCCTACACGATGAACGGCTGCGCGCCGGAATTCGCGCTCTGGGACTTCCGTGATCTGGGCTACCTGACCTACTACACCGCCTATGGTCTGGCCACCGGCCAGCTCACCGGCGAAATCGGTGAAACCTTCACCGCAGGCCGCATGGGCGATTTCACGGTCGAGGCTGACCCCGGCCGCGAAGGTGCCAAGCGCATCCTGATGGGGCCCTTCACGGTCTACACGGCCGAAAACGTCGAAGCCGCGGCCAAGTAAGGCCCGGCCCGGGCGGCCGGCGGGCTCCCGCC